>NZ_JBIVXJ010000030.1:0-75162 GCF_044769185.1 Pseudomonas sp. NPDC090592 | reverse complement strand
CATGGGGCCTCAGCGCTTGACGGGCATCCATGCCCGTCACCTCCCTCCGCAATCCCTTCGCTCGGCCTCCTGAAGTCGCAATTTGCGGCGCCTGAGCTACCGCGCGCTTAGAAGCAAAAGCAAAAGCAACGGCAACGGCAACGGCAACGGGTGAAGCCTGATCAACGATCCTTGAACTGCGCCTCGCGCTTGGCGATGAACGCGGCCATGCCTTCTTTCTGGTCTTCGGTGGAGAAGGCCGCATGGAAGACCCGACGCTCGAACCGTACACCCTCGCTAAGGGTAACTTCGAACGCACGGTTGACGCTTTCCTTGACCATCATGCTCACCGGGATCGACTTGCTGGCGATGGTCGTAGCCACCTTCAGCGCTTCGTCCACCAGTTCCGCCTGCGGCACGACACGCGCCACCAGGCCAGCACGCTCAGCCTCTTCGGCGCCCATCAGACGGCCGGTCAGGCACAGCTCCATGGCTTTGGCCTTGCCCACCGCGCGGGTCAGGCGCTGGGTGCCCCCCATGCCCGGCAACACGCCAAGGTTGATTTCCGGTTGGCCGAATTTGGCGTTGTCGGCAGCCAGGATGAAGTCGCACATCATCGCCAACTCGCAACCGCCACCCAGGGCAAAGCCGGACACCGCCGCGATGATCGGCTTGCGCCGGTTGGCGATACGGTCAGCATCGCTGAACAGGTCATCGACGTAGATCTGCGGATATTGCAGGTCAGCCATTTCCTTGATGTCGGCGCCAGCGGCAAAGGCCTTGGCCGAACCCGTCAACACCACGCAGCCGATGTTCGAGTCGCGTTCAAGCTGGTCCAGGGCCTGGTTGATCTCGCCGACAATCTGCGCATTCAGCGCATTCAGCGCCTGCGGGCGGTTGAGGGTAATCAGGCCGACCTTGCCGTGGATGTCCAACAGGATGGTTTCGAATGCCATGCAGTCTGCTCCTTCAAAGATTGCGCGCAATGACCATGCGCTGAATGTCGCTGGTGCCTTCGTAGATCTGGCAAACCCGAACGTCGCGGTAGATCCGCTCCAGCGGGAAGTCACTCAGATAGCCATAACCGCCCAGGGTCTGCAAGGCATCCGAACAGACCTTTTCGGCCATTTCCGAGGCAAACAGCTTGGCCATCGACGCTTCCACCAGCGCCGGGCGCCCGGCATCACGCAGCGCGGCCGCATGCAATACCATCTGCCGGGCCACGGCAATTTTCGTGGCCATGTCGGCCAGGCGAAAGGCCACGGCCTGGTGCTCGATCAACGCCTTGCCAAAGCTTTGCCGCTCGTTGGCGTAGTCACGTGCCACTTCGAACGCTGCGCGCGCCATGCCAACGGCCTGCGAGGCAATTCCGATGCGGCCACCTTCGAGGTTGGCCAAGGCGATCTTGTAGCCCTCGCCTTCGGGGCCCAGGCGGTTGGCCACCGGCACGCGCACGTTGTCGAACACGATCTGGCAGGTGTCGGAGGCATGCTGGCCGAGTTTGTCCTCGACCCGCGCTACCTGGTAGCCCGGCGAATCGGTCGGTACGATGAACGCGCTGATGCCACGTTTGCCGGCCTCTGGATCAGTCACGGCAAACACGATCACCACCCCGGCGTTCTGCCCCGAGGTAATGAACTGCTTGCTGCCATTGAGCACGTAGTGCTCGCCATCGAGCCTTGCACGGGTTTTCAGGCTGCTGGCATCGGAGCCCGCCTGCGGTTCGGTTAGGGCGAAGGCACCGAGCATCGCCCCCGTAGCCAGCGGGGTGAGAAACTGCTGCTTTTGCTGCTCGCTGCCGAAACGCAGGATAGGTACGCAGCCCACCGAGTTGTGCACGCTCATGATGGTCGAACAGGCGCCATCACCGGCGGCGATTTCTTCCAGGGCCATGGCATAGGCCACGTAGCCCGTATCACTACCGCCCCACTGCTCCGGCACCAGCATGCCGAACAGGCCGAGTTCGGCCATCTCGGCGATGGCTTCTTTGGGAAAGCGGTGCGCCTTGTCCCATTCTTCGGCAAACGGCTTCAGGCGCTCCTGGGCGAAGGCCCGTACCGCATCGGCGATCTGTTGTTGCTCGTCAGTTACCAGCATGGTTCACCTCAGTACAGGCATTCGACAGCCATGGCCGTGGCTTCGCCACCGCCGATGCAGATGGCCGCCACACCCCGGCGCAGGTTGTTCTGGCGCAAGGCTGACAACAGGGTCACCAGGATGCGTGCGCCGGAGGCGCCAATCGGGTGGCCGAGGGCACAGGCGCCGCCGTGGATATTGACCTTGTCGTGGGGCAGGTCGAGGTGCTTCATGGCCGCCAGGGTGACCACGGCAAACGCCTCGTTGATCTCGAACAGGTCGACCTCGGACAGGTTCCAGCCGGTGCGTTTCATCAGCTTGTCGATAGCACCGATCGGTGCGGTAGGGAACAAAGCGGGGGCATCGGCAAACGCCGCGTGGCCATGAATCACTGCCAGCGGCTTGAGGCCACGCTTGTCGGCTTCGGAGCGACGCATCAGCACCAGTGCCGCAGCACCGTCGGAAATGGAACTGGAGTTGGCCGCCGTCACCGTACCGCCTTCGCGGAACGCCGGCTTCAGCTGCGGGATCTTGTCCAGACGCGCCTTGGGCGGCTGCTCGTCGTCCATGACCAGGCGTTTTTCCTTACCCTCGGTGACTTCTACCGGCACGATCTCGGCAGCAAAGCGACCGCTCTTGATCGCGTCCTGGGCGCGGGTCAGCGAAGCGATGGCGAACTGGTCCTGGGCTTCACGGCTGAAAGCATCGGCCTGGGCGCAGTCTTCGGCAAAGGTGCCCATCAGGCGCCCCTTGTCGTAGGCATCTTCCAGGCCGTCCATGAACATGTGGTCGATGATCTTGCCGTGACCCATGCGGTAACCACCGCGGGCCTTGTCCAGCAGGTAGGGAGCGTTGGTCATGCTTTCCATGCCCCCCGCCACCACCACGTCCGCGGTGCCAGCCAGCAGCAGGTCATGGGCCATGATTGCGGCCTGCATACCCGAGCCGCACATCTTGTTCAGGGTGGTGCAGGTGGTGTGCTTGTCCAGCCCGGCACCCAGTGCTGCCTGGCGTGCAGGCGCCTGGCCCTGGCCGGCCGGCAGTACGCAGCCGAACAGCACCTGCTCGACACTGGCGGCATCAATGCCGGCACCCTCGACGGCGCCACGAATGGCAGCGCTGCCCAGTTGCGGCGCGGTCAGGCTCTTGAGGTCGCCCTGCAGCCCGCCCATGGGCGTGCGCACGGCGCTGACGATAACGATCGGGTCGTTGGCGAGGGTCATGTTCAATCTCCTTTACTTGGCAGCCATGCGCAGCGCGCCGTCAAGGCGGATCACTTCGCCGTTGAGCATGCTGTTCTCGATAATGTGACGGGCCAGCGCGGCGTATTCCTGCGGGCGACCTAGACGCGGCGGGAACGGCACGCCAGCAGCCAGCGACGCACGCACTTCTTCGGTCATGCCGGCCATCATCGGCGTTTCGAAGATGCCGGGGGCAATGGTCATCACGCGGATGCCGAAGCGTGCCAGTTCGCGGGCGGCGGGCAGGGTCAGGCTGGCGATGGCGCCTTTGGAGGCAGCGTAGGCAGCCTGGCCGATCTGGCCGTCGTAGGCGGCGATGGACGCGGTGTTGATGATCACACCGCGTTCGCCGCCTTCATCGGCTGCCCCTTCGGCCATGGCCGCCGCCGCCAGGCGCAGCAGGTTGAAGCTGCCGACCAGGTTTACATTGATGACCTTCGCAAAGCTGGCCAGCCCATGCGGGCCTTGCTTGCCCAGCACTTTCTCGGCACCGACGATGCCCGCGCAATTGATCAGCCCATGCAGGCTGCCAAAGGCGCTGACGGCCGCATCGACCGCCGCCTGGGCGGCCTGCTCGTCGCTGATGTCAGCCACTGCGAAGCGGGCGCTGTCGCCCAACTCGCCGGCCTTGGCTTCGACGGCCTGGGCATTGAGGTCGACCAGCATGACCTTGGCACCGGCCTCGACCAGCATCTGTGCAGTGGCGGCCCCCAGCCCGGAGGCGGCGCCGCTGACGATGAAGTGTTTGTTGGCTATCTGCATGATCGGTTTCCTTTCAGGCGCTGGCAGGGGTGGCCTGTTGCGCGTTTTGTTTGGCGACTTCCTGGTTGCGCAGGATGAAGCGTTGCAGCTTGCCGCTCGGGGTCTTGGGCAGCTCGCTGACGAATTCGATTTCGCGGGGGTAGGCATGGGCGTAAAGGCGCTGGCGCACGTGCTGACGCAAGGTTTCTTCGAGCTCGGCGCTGCCGGCGATGCCCTTGGCCAATACCACGAAGGCCTTGATCAGCTCGGTGCGTTCCGGGTCGGGCTTGCCGATCACCGCGGCCTCGATTACCGCAGGGTGCTCGATCAGCGCGCTTTCCACGTCGAAGGGGCCGACCCGGTAGCCAGAGGTGGTGATCACATCGTCGCTGCGACCGACGAAGCTGATGCTGCCGTCCTGGTTCAGCTCGACGGTGTCGCCGCTGAGGTAGTACCTGCCGACGAACGATTTGGTTGGCAGCCCGTGGTAGCCAGCGAACCAGCACAACGGCGACTGCTCGCGGTCAACTGCAAGGATGCCCGGCTGGCCGGCCGGCAGCTCGTTGCCCTGCTGATCCAGCACCACAATGCGATGGCCGGGGATGGCAAAACCGGCAGAACCCAGATGCACAGGGTGCGTCAGGCCATGGTGATTGCACAGCACCATGCCCAGTTCGGTTTGCCCGTAGTGATCATGGATGGTCACGCCCAGTTCGTCGGCGAACCAGCGGATCACTTCTGGGTTGAGCGGCTCGCCGGCGCTGCTGACCACCCTCAGGCGGCCATTGATCGGTGCCGAAAAGGCCTTCCCGGCAGCGATCAACAAACGGTATGCGGTGGGTGAACCGGCAAGGTTGGTAATACCCAGCTTGTCGATCACCCGGGCGCAGCTTTCGACGCTGAACGGGCCATCGTAGAAGGTGGTGGCATGACCCAGCGACAGCGGGCCGGTGACAGCGTAGTACAGGCCGTAAGCCCAGCCCGGGTCGGCCAGGTTCCAGAAATTGTCTTGCGGGCGCAGGTCGATGGCATCGCGCATGTAGCCCTGGAACGCGACGATGGCGCGCAATGGCACCTCCAGCGGCTTGGCCGGGCCGGTTGTACCGGAGGTGAACATCAGCAGGAACGGGTCGCTGCCCGAGCGCATGACCGGCTCGCACACCTCTGCCGCAGCTTCCAGGCACTGCTGGAAGTCTAGCTCGCCGCTACGCGCCTTGACCGTGATGATGGTTGGGCAGGCGTGCACATCGTCCAGCTTGCCACGGTTGGCAGAGTCAGTAACCACTACCCGGGCGCCGGACTGCTCCAGCCGGTGCTCGATGGCCTTGGGGCCGAACGCGGTGAACAACGGCTGGTACACCGCCCCCAGGCGCCAGGTGGCGAGAACGGTCACCAGCAACTCGCAGGTACGCGGCATCAGCCCGGCAACCCGGTCACCGGCCACCACACCCTGCGCCTTGAGCACATTGGCGAAGCGGGCGGCCTGAGCCTTGAGCTGGTCAAAGCTGTAGCGGGCACTGTTGCCATCACGGTCTTCGCAGACCAGCGCCAGTTTGTCGCTACCGGCATGGCGGTCACAGCATTCGACGCAGGCATTTAGAGCAGTGAGGTTGCCATGCAGCGCCGCAGCGGCGGCCTGGGCATGGTCGAACGCACGAGCGGCCTCGGCGTAATCGCGCATCGTCAGACTCCTGGTTTCTTGTTTTTGGAGTGGAACCATCGGTCCGACGATGTTCGCGCCGCTCAGGGGCTGCGGCAATGGCCAAAGCTGTCAATCGCGATGACCGGTTTGGCCGCTGGGCCCGTCATCCCTGGCCCCGCTCACGCCCCAGCAGCAACTGCCGTGTCAGTTCCAGCACCAGCATCTGGCGCTCTGCACCCCGCTCGATGTCCAGGTTGTCCAGGTGATGCTGGTACTCGATGGCTTGCAACTGCCCCTGCTGGGCCTGCAGCAGCGCCCGGCGTTCAGCGACGAGCGCCTCGAGCGCTGCGAATGGCTGCGGGTGCCGCCCCTCGATGTAGCGCTCCCAGAACAGCCGCTGGCCAAGGCTGCGCGCCAGTGTCTCTGGGGTCTGCGCAGCGCGCACGGCCTGGAAGGCGGCTTCCAGCTGGGCATCGGTCACATTTGCTGCATCGGCATAACGCATGGTCAAGGCCTGGCATGGCAAGCCCAGGCGTTGGCGCAGGCGCACCCGATAGAACAAGCTGACGGCGATCTGGTCGACCCGATCGCGGGCAGCCAGGCGCTGCATGATGTCTTGCCGTGCGTACAGTTCGAGCCGGTCCAGGCGGAAAAGTCCTTGGCCCAGCAGCAGCAGAGCGTTGCCCCGCTCGGGCAATGTATTGCGTTCGGCGGCGTCCACCACCACCCGTAGCTGCAATTCACTTAAACGGTCTGCGACACTGTTGCCACAGCTCAATGGCAACCGCGCAAGGCTGTAGACCCGCTGTCGCAACCCGACGTTGCTGTTGAGCGCCTCGAGCAGCGACCAAACCCGCTCGGCCAGGTAGGCACTGGCTCCCTGAAAGTCGCCAGTGTCTTCCAGGCGTCCTAGCAGGTTGAACAAGCCTTGGCTATCTGGCATCGCAGCCAGCGTGTCCCATAGCGCTTGCCGGCTTTCACGCGTTGCCTGGTCGGCCATCGCAAGCCAGTGTTGACGGGTCGCCGCCGGGTCTGGCACGCGGCGCGGTTCGGGAAAGTGGAAATGTTCCTCGATGGTGTCAAGGGCATAGAGCCGCTGCATATCCACCAAGCCCATGCGGTTGCGCTCGACCAGAAACCCACGCCGATAGACATGCGGCATCGCGAGGATTTCATTGGGCACCACCCCCAGCTGGTTGTCACGCAGGTCGACGCGTTCCAGGCCGTCGCACAACTCCAGGCCTGACGGCCATTCACCCAGCTGACAATGGCGCAGGTTCAATTCGACCAGGTGCGGGAACTGGCCATAGCGCATATGGTAGGCGCCCAGCGCGTTGTAGCTGAGGTCCAGATGCCGTAGCCGGGGCAAACCGTTCATGGCGTCGAGCGCACCAAGGTCCAGGCGGATGTTGTTATGCCCCAGGCGCAGGGTGCGCAGCTCGACCAGATGAGCAATCCCGATGGGCACCCGCAGCAGGCGGTTGTTGCTCAGGTTCAGCGTTTGCAGGTTGCTGAAGCAGCGCAGGAAGTCGGTAGGCACGTCGGTGATTGGCAGGTCACGCACTATCAGCTCGCGGACCTGGGTAAAGTCGATATGCGCCGGCAGTTCCGGCAGAGTGGTCACATTCAGGTTGATCAGGCTCAGGCGCTGCCCCTCCCCCGCGCCGCCCAGCGGTTCAGCCTGCAGCCGCCAGGCCCGGCGCAGGCGTTCGGCCACCTGTTGACGCACGGCCTGGCGCCCAGGCTCGAACTCGAAGCCTGTCCAGCGGTCAAGGTGCTGCTCCAGCTGTGCGAAGTCGTCTTCAAGCTCCAGCAATGCGTCATACGCCGAACCAGGTGCTGCCAGCAGGTGCGCCAGTTGCACATTGATTGCGCCGTCATCGAGCCCAGGGTACAAGTTACGCAAACGATCACGCAGGATGCTCTGCGGACTGCGCCGCCGCGGCAACCGCCCGCTGAGAGGGTAGCCCACACGGCCATCAGCCATGCGGTGGCCGGGATTGAACCAGCGCCCCTGCTGCGGCCAGCCGAGCACGCGCTCGATCTCGTCGTGTGCTGCTGGCAGCTGGTCGATCACCAGCTTGCGCAGCAAAGCGGCCGGCTCACGGCCGTCAATACCCAGCCCCGTGTACTGCTCGGGCGTGAGCAGCGCCAGCAGCGCCTCGAACGGATCGGCCGAACTGGCAATCAGGGTGCGGGCGCCATCAGCAGTCTCTTCACGAAGCTGGAAGTAGTCATTGCTGCGCGCCAGTTTCAGCACCGTCGATGTCTCGGGCTGGTGGCCGAGGCGATCCAGCCGATGCCCACCTTGCAGGTCGCTCCACAGCTCAAGTTTGAGTGCCGGCCAGGCATGCAGGCGCGGCAACAACCCAAGGATGAGCGCACCGGTCTCGTCACAGTACGCACTGTGCAGATACAAGCCGCATACCGCCCGGTTCAGACGTGCCAGGCGCAGTAACGAGGCACCTTGCTGCAGGCAGCGCAACGGCAACTTGCCTTCGCTCAAGGCCAGGCCACGCTCGACGGCGCCGACATCGCTCGCCAGCGTTCGTGCGTAAAGCTCGGGAAGCCCCGGAAAATCACGCCTGACCACGCTCAGCAACGGGTCGTCAGCAGGTTCGCTGTGGCACAGGTGTTCGAACAGCCGCGCGCGCATGGCTGGGGCCTGATCGAGTAGATACTCGCGCATGGCCTCACCCATCGGCGGGACACTCGACTGTGCCCGGCACCAGCGTAGCAGTGGCATGTCGTCGAGCGGTATCGTGCCAGCCTTCAAGGTGGTGAAGAACCTGTCGATACGTGCATCGGCCTGAAACCGCTCAAGGGTATCGTGCAGGTTGACCGGTACAGCACGGTTTTCCACGTGAAGCCCACGCAGCACCTCGCCATCGGCCCCCGCAGCCTGCAGCACCTGGGTGGTATGCGCCGCATCGAGTGGCGGCTGCTGCGGCCACAGGCCGTCGAGCAGCACCTGGGGTTCGGCAACTTCCAGCGGCCGTGAATCGTACAACCGCCAGCCACGCTCACCGTTGAATTCCAGCCTTGGCGCGTAGCCTCCCGGGCGCAGTGGGTGGCGCAACCGCCAAGGGCCTTCGGCTTCAGGCCGCTGCAACGGATAATACCGATCACCCATGCGCCACCAGCGCTGGCCTTCGCTGTGATAAAGGCCATCTGCAGCCAGTTGCGGATGCTCGGGCACTGCCGCGTATGTGGCCAGGTCATTGGCCCACAACCGCGCACCTGGCCCTGCAACCGCCACCGGTTCCAGGCCTTCGACAAAGTCACTGGCGACGAACCCCCGGGCCACCAGGTTGACACCCGCACCCACGGCAACCGTGACAGCCAGGTTTTCGGCAACGCCCAGCATGTGCTCCAGCGCCTCATGCTGGTGACCATGAAACCAGTCCGCAGCCCCCTCGAACACATCCGCCAGTGTCTGCACCACAAATTGCCCCAGCAACAGCGCACCGACCCCGGGAATGAACAGCCCGGCCAGGTTTGCCAGAGCGAGCCCGGCCGTGCGCCAGCGCTCGCGCCGCTGTTCGGAGGCGCGCTGATCGACCTGCGCAGTGGGCACCAGCAGTACCCGTGCATCATCCCTGACTCGCTGTACCTGCCGGGCCACCAGTTGCACGAACAGGTCGCCAGCGTGGGCCGTACCCTGCAGTTCCAGATCCGGTTGCGGGTCAGCCAGCCGTTTGCCCAGTGTGTCGAGAAAGGCAACGCGCTCGTTCACCCCCACCAATTGGCTGAAGTAGTTGCGGTAATCTGCCTGTCGCAAGGCACCGACCAGGTGTGCAGTCATGTGCGCGGTCGAAGCAAAGTGACGCAGTGCCCGGGTGGGTTCACTGGGCAGATACAGCATCAGCCCCTGATCGCTGCCCGATGCATCGCGCAACTGGACGAGCAATGCATCGGACAACGCGTGGCCCAGCACACTCAGCATTCCCGGATAACCCTGCAACTGCAGGCTGGTGATCGTGCCGGGATTTGCCACCGACATCAGCGCCCTCTGCTGGTGCACGGAGATGTCCCCCCTGAGTGCGGCAACCTCCGTGGCCAAGGCCAACCCCGCCCGTTTGTCCTGCGCCAGAATTTCACAGGTGGTATGGGTGAACACCTGGTCCAGCAAACGTTGATAAAGCCCACCTGCATCCAACTGACGACAGGCCCGCACCAACGCGGCGGGGTCAGCTGCCAGCGGTACGCTGCCACCGGTTTCGACCAGCCCGGTGCCGAGGTAGAAGGTTGCGTCCTCCTCAAAGTTCTGCATCAACCGCAGAACGGCCGGCTCACGCCGTTCAATCAACTCGTCGACAGGTAACGTGATGCCCTGTGGCACACTGAACTGGCGGCGGATCTCCAGCCATTGCAGGCTATCGAGCATAGGCGCGCCTGGCAGGTCTTCGACCAACCGCTGCATGTGCAACTGGGCGAAGGTCTGCAAGGGTATCAGGCGCCTGGTGACGCTGCGCACCCGCTCCTGGCTTTGCTGATGGGCCTTGAAGCTGTCGCGCAGGCGATTGATCTGGCCCGCCGATGCCCGTTTCAACCAGTCGGGGAGGTGCGCAGTGATGAAATCATGGGTGGCGCTGGCTATCTTTGCCTCGGCAAGGGTGTCCAATGCTGGAGCCTGGTCATTACGGGTCATAGGGCCGTCCTCGTCAGCGGGCTGGCGGCAAGCGCCTGTTCGGTAAGTTGCAGGATCAACGCCCTGGTCGCGGCTTCTCGCTCGCTGGCCAGCTGCTGCATCTGCTGCAAATAGGCGCCATCACCCAGCTCGGCACGCCGAAGGTCCAGTGCCTCCAGGCGCTGCCAGAACGGTTGCTCCAGCGCGTCGAAACGCTGCGCATCACGCTGACGCAGGTACTCGACCCAGAAATCGCGTTCGCTCAGGTAGGGCGCCAAACCGCCGACTTCGACCCGACGCACGACCCGCTCGGCTGCGTCCAGGTCGGCCTGGGTGACCCCGGCGATGCTGGCAAAGCGCATGGTGCGTGGCTGCCCTGGCAGGTCCAGCGGCACAGCCAGGCCAATACGGTAGGCCAGGCTGACTTCGACCTCATCCACCGCCCGCCCGGCCTGCGCTTCGCGCAGGCTGTGCTCAAGGGCCAGGGCTTCGACCCGATCGAGGCGGAACAACTGCCGCCCCAGTTCCAGGCGTGCAAAGGTAGCGGCCCCCGGGGGGGCCGCCTGCAGGGCGCGAACAACCAACGCGCGCACTTCCAGGTTACTGAAGCAACGGGCGGTGCTGTCGACGCATGGCCGCGGCTGGCTGGCCAGTTCGAACAGCTCCTGGCGCAACCGGCTGTCCTCGACCATGGCGAGCAGCATCTGCACCACGCGTCGGCGCAGGTTTTCCCGGGCGCTGCGGTAGTCACTGCTATCCACCAGCGCATCGAGCAGCATGAAGAAGTCCGTGCTGCCGGCCTCGCGGGCCAGGGCCCGCCATTGCGTGGCCAATTGTTCCTCGGCATCCATCTGCAGGCCTTCGCTCCAGGCCCGCCAGCCACGCGCCGCCGGTCCTGCCGCCGGGTGCCCTGGCTCTGGCTGCGACAGCAACGCGAAGTCGGCCCTCGATAGCGGATTGCCCTGCAGCCGCAGGCGGCGGCGGAACGCCAACGTCTCCTGCGCCACGAAGCCTGGCAAGGTGGCAATCTGGTTATCGCGCAGGTCGGCCACCTCGAGCAGGCCGCACCATTGGATACCACCCGGTATCGCGCGTAGCTCGGCCCGTCGCACATATAGCCGGCGTAGGCGGGCCAAAGCAGTGGACTGCAGGTCGATGACCCGCAGCGGGTTGTCGCTCACGTCCAGCACATCGAGAGGTGGCAAGCCGCGCATCACCGCCAGCGCACGCGCATCCATGCGAATACGGTTGTTCTGCAGGTACAGGCTCTGTAAGTGCGGCAGGCTTGACAGCTCTTCAGGCAGGCCGGCCAGGCGATTGTTCGACAGGTTCAGCGAGCGTATCCCGCGGAAGGCCCCCAGGAAGCCGGCAGGTATCGCTTCCAGGCTCATGCCGACCAGCATCAGCTCGCGCACGTGGTCGAAACTGACGCCGGCGGGCAACCTCGGCAAGCCCCCTGGGACCATGCCAATCAAACTCAGACGGGCACTCTGGGGCACACCGTGCTCATCCAGCAAACGCTCGCCATCGCGCCGCCAGCAACGACGCAACTGACTCGCGATACGTTGGCGCGTCAGCCGCGCCCGGCCCTGCAACGGGCTTTGCCTGACCCACTCAGCCAGGCAGTCAAACAGGTTGCGGTAGGCCTGCTCTTCGGCCAGCAGCTGGGTGAGCGGCGAGCCGGGCAGGTCAAGCAGCCGCTGCAGGTGCTGCTCCACCTGAGCATCATCGAAGCACGGATAGAGGTTGCGTATGCGCGAGCTCAGCAATGAGCGCGTGGGCAGCCTGCCTTCACCACGCCCGCCAAGGGCGTAGCCGATGCGGCCGGCGGCGTGACGCCTGGCCGGGTTCAACCAAGGTTTGATTTCGCTCATGCCCAACTGTCGCATCAAGGCTTCGCGGGTACCTGGCAGCCAGCCCTGCAAGTCGCGCACGAGCCGTTCGCTGGCATCGGCGCCGGCCCAGCCAAGGCGTTGCCGATGCGCCTGCGGCAGGCAGGCAAGCAGTGCTTCGGCCAGGCCAGCGGGCGCTTGCGGTTGCACCGGCGCCGGGTAGCCATCGTTGCGATGGATTTCAAACTGCCCTTCCCGGCGCACCAGTACCAACGCTTCTTCCCCGGGATACAGGCGTGCCACCAACGGCCCGGTATCACTGCCCCGACGCAGCTCGAGGTTGGCCGATTGTGGCCAGCCAGCATGCCGGCGCAGCAGGTCGAAGACCAGTTCCGTCGCGTCCTCACGATAACTGCCAGGCAGGTAGAAGGCTTCGCGCACCCGCGTGAGCCTCGCCACCTGAAGCAGCGCTCGGGCCTGCTCGGCCACGGCCAGTGGCAGCCTGGCGTGCTCGGTCATGGTCGCGCGCTGCGCGTCTGTGGCCTGCTCCAGCACACGCAAGGCATAGGTTTCGGGTAACCCGGGAAAGTCGCGCAGCACCATACCGAGCAGCGGCTGGTCGCTGCCCTCTTGCTGGCCAAGGTCAGCGAGCAGCCCCTCCCGCACCCAGGCCTGCGCCTGGTCGATGGCCGTGAACTGTGCTTCGCCCTCCAGGTCGCCCACGTTCAGCTTGTCCACGCACCACACGAACAAGGGGCGGTCGTCGTCAAGCATCTGCCGCTGGGCGACCCGCCCGAGAAACTGCGCGATACGCTCGGCCTTGGCGAAGCGCTCGAGGGTGTCGCGCAGTTGTACCGGCAAACGGCGGTTCTCCACCAACAATCCACGCAGTTGCGCCTCGTCGACATCCGCCACCCGTAACACCTGCTGCACCCGTACGCTGTCCATTTGCGCAACCTCGGGCCACAGGCAGGCGAGCATCCGCTGTTGCCCCTGCCACTCCAGCGGCCGCTGGCGCCACAGCCGCCAGCCGCGCTCGCCGTTGTGGTGCAGCAACGGATGCGCTCCGCCCTGGCGCTGCGGGTGCTTGAGCTGCCACTGATGACCCACCTGATGGACCTCATAGGTGACATCTTCATCCTGCCACCACCAGCGCCCGTCGGCGGCCAGCAGGCCGTTGTCCTGGCGCAGCCAGGCGGCGGGCGGCGTCATTACCCGGTAATCACCCGGTTCAACCGATTGCAGCCGTGGTTTGCCTGCCCCGCCAATGACCGGCTCCATGCTGTCCACCAGCGTGCTGCGCCGCAAGCCCGCCGCCACCGCATGCAGGCCCAGGCCCAAGGCGGCAGTGACTGCTACCGTCTCGGCAACCCCCAGCATGTGCTCAAGGGCCTCATGGTCACGCCCCCGCGCCCAGTCCGCCACGCCCTCGAAGACGTCGGCCAGGGTCTCGGCGATCAACTGGGTAAATAAAAGTGCCCCTACCACCGGCACAAACAGGCCAAGCACGTTGAGCATGACCAACCCGGCCTGCTCGAGTGCCTCGATGCGCGACTGGCTGCGCGCATGATCGACATCGGCGCTGGGCACCGCCAGCCAGCGAGCATCATCCTTGATGCGCTGGCAGTGCTGCCGGGCCAGGCTGAGGTAGACATCCCCCGTCAGCAACTCGCCGCCAGCATCGACATCGACCTGGCTGTCACTCAAACGCTTGTTCGGGGTGGTAATGAAGACCGCCCGCTCGGCCAGGGCAACCCGTTGCAACAGGCGCTGGCGAAACGCCTGCTGGCGCACGCTAATGCCCAGGTGCGTGGCAAGCTCACGCCAGTTATCGAAGCGCTGCAGTGGCTGCGGTTCACCAGGCAGGTAAAGCAACACTGCGGCCACCCGTGGCAGCTCGATCGGCCCGCTGCCCGGTATCCACTCATCACGGATCTCGATCGCCAGCGCGCCGCCGATACGACAGCCCATCAAGGTCAGGCCCAAGACCTGGTGGCGCCCGCGCTCATGCTGTGCCGGCTGCCCTTGCGTCCATGCACGCAAGAAGCGCTCGTCGGCTTCGGTTAACTGCAGGCGCAACGTGGCGATCTCCAGTGACACCTGCAAAGACAACTGCTGTTCACGTGCCTGCTGCTCAACCACGGCAGGGGTAAATACCTGCTCCAGATGCTGCTGGTACAGCCGCCCGACATCCAGGTTACGGCATTGCGTCACGATGTCCGTGACTTGCGCGGCCAAAGGTGTATCGGAACTGTCAACCAGCGCTGTCCCCTCCAGGAACGTCGCGCCCGCCTCGAAGTTCTGCAACAGCCGCTGCAACGCTGGCTGGCGTACCTGAAACAGCTCAAGCTCGGGCAACGCCAGCGAAGGGTCACGAAACGGCGGCGGCGCAAAGCGCATCCGGGACTCCCGCCAGGTCAGCGTGTGCAATGGCCGCGCCTGGGGCAACAGCCCGGTGACTCGGCGCTCCAGCCACCGTGTGGCAAACCCGTCGAGGGGCTCAAGCCGGTCAAGCGCGCTGCGCAGCGAAATTTGCGCCGCATGCAGTTGCGCGAAGCGCTCACGCAAGCGATTGATGGCCGCGGGCGAAGCAGTCTTCAGCCAGCCGGGCAGCTGCTCGGCGATAAAATCGTCAAGCGCGCTGGCCAGCTTGGCGTCGTGGTTGGTCTGCGCCTGGGTGGCAGGTTGAACGGACATGGGGAGATCCCGTGGTGGTGAAATTCCCCCGACTCTAGGGTGCGGTTTCAATCACCAGCAGCAGGAAACCCCACCTCGCCGACCACGTCTGCTCCCAACACCAGGCTGCGGTAATGCCCCGGGTTGCAACCGAACCATTTGCGAAACGCCTTGTAGAACGAACTGCCGTCGGCAAACCCCAGGCGCGCGGCAATTTCCAACATGCCCAGGCGCTCTTCGGCCAGCCAGGCGATGGCCAGTTCGCGCCGCACGCTGTCCTTGAGCCCCTGGTAACTCTGGCCTTCGTCGGCCAGGCGCCGGCGCAGGGTCGACGGCGACAGGCACAGCTGCCGGGCCAGGCCCTCTGCATCTGGCCACAAGGCCGGGTCCAGGCGCAGCAGGTCGTGGCGGATGCGCCGGGCCAGGCTGGCCGGATCGCGGTACTTGACCAGGATGTTGCCCGGCGCTTCTGCAAGAAAGCGTTGCAACTCCTCGGGGGTGCGCCGCAGCGGGATATCCAGGCAGTCGGCGGCGATGATCATGCGCGAACGCGGGCGGCCGAATTGCAGGTTTTCCGAGAACATCACCCGGTAGTCGTCGCAGAACGGCGGTTCGGCGCAGCGCAGGTCGATGGCCAGGATCGGGATGCGCCGACCAGCCAGCCAGCAGGCCACACCGTGCACGATCATCCAGAAGGTGAAATAGGTGAAGGCCCGGCGCGGTTCGTCGCGCGGTTCGTTGATGACGATTTCGCCCAGGCTCTGCTGGCGCACCAGGCTGGGCTGCAGGTCTTCAAGCATCAGCGAGAGAAACCCCAAGGCCGTCTCCAGGCCAGCGCCAAGTGTGGCGTGGGCCATACTCGCACGGCACATGAACGCCAGGCTGCCACTGCGCAGGCCGCGCGGGTCCATGGCGAAGAACTCGTCGTTGCAGCGCCGTGCCAGCAAGCGCCAGAGCCGCGCATAGGCTTCGGCGGAGACGCGTGCCTCGGGCAACGCCAGCAGGCTGGCGTCAATCCCGGCCCGGGCCAGCAAGCCGCTATCGGCCTGCCCCGCCGGGCAGGTCTGCAACAGCGCTTCGCGCACCAGCTGCATGGAGATCGTGTCTTTTTCGCGCATCGATTGTCCTGGTTGCACTGTGCTGGCCATCTTAGGCCCGCGGGCAGAAAACACCAGCCCTGCTCAAAGGCTGGCCGCCAACCCGAGAAAGGCCTGGATCAGCCGCAGCTCACGGCGCCGCTCCAGGCAGCCAAGCATGTGCTGGTTGACCAGGCCCTGCCCTGCCAGCGGCCGTGCCACCACCCGCGGATCATGGGCCACCTCAGTCGAGGAAACCACACCGATACCCAGCTGCGAGGCCACCGCCTCGGTGACCGCCTCGCGGCTGTCGAGTTCAAGCAGCACGCGCGGTTGTACCTGGGCCTGGGCGCAGGCTTTGTCGAAAGTCCGCCGGGTGGTCGAGCTGGGCTCACGTAGCACCATGATCTGCTGGTGCAACTCGGCCAGCGACAGGTCGCCTTGGCCCGACGCCCAGGCATGCCCGACCGGCAGCAATGCGCACAGGCGCGACTCGCACAGGGTCTGCAGGTACAGGCCCTGGCGCGGCGCGATTTCGGTCAGCACGGCGACGTCGGCATGCTCGGAAAGCAACGCTGCCAGGGTTTCCTGGGCATTGCCCAGGCGCAGATTGACGGTGATGCCGGGGTAGCGTTCGCGCAACATGGCCAGCATGGGCATGACCCGGTGCGGGCCATCGGCCGCCACCTCCAGGCGCCCGGTCAGCAGTTGGCGGTTGGCCTCCAGCATGGCCTGGGCCTCTTCGGCCAAACCGAACATGGCACGCGTGATGGCCGCCAGGCGGGTGCCTTCTTCGGTCAGTTCAACCCGCCGTGCGGTACGCCGCAGCAAGGTGATCTGGTAGTGCTCCTCCAACGCCTTGACGTGCCCGGTCACCGCCGGCTGGCTGATGAACAGCCGTGCGGCGGCACGGGTGAAGCTGCCCTCGCGGGCCACGGCATCGAAAGCACGTAGCTGAAACAGGTTCATATCTATCGGCCTGACTTATAGCTCGGATAACAACAAACAATTTGATTGATGGAAGCGCGGATTGCAACCTAGGCCCCGTAGTTTCACGCCACCGCTTGTGAGGAAAAACGGAATGAGCAACGCCCCTATCCTGCTGACTCCCGGTCCCCTGACCACTTCAATCCGCACCCGCCAAGCCATGCTGGTGGACTGGGGTTCCTGGGACCGCGATTTCAACCAACTGACTGCCAGCGTATGCGAACAGCTGCTGGCGATCATCGACGGCAGCGCCAGCCACCACTGCGTGCCCCTGCAAGGCAGCGGCACCTTCGCCGTGGAAGCCGCCATCGGCACCCTGGTGCCACGCGACGGCAAGGTGCTGGTGCTGATCAACGGTGCTTATGGCCAACGCCTGGCGAAGATCTGCAAAGTGCTGGGCCGCACCTACAGCACCTTCGAAACCGCCGAAGACCAGCCGACCACTGCTGCCGATGTCGACCGCCTGCTGGCTGCCGACCCTGCCATCACCCACGTGGCGCTGATCCACTGCGAAACCAGCACCGGCATCCTCAACCCGCTGCCCGAGATCGCCCAGGTGATCAAAAGCCACGGCAAGCGCCTGATCATCGATGCCATGAGCTCGTTCGGTGCATTGCCGATCGATGCCCGCGAAATCCCCTTCGAAGCGCTGATCGCCGCCTCTGGCAAATGCCTGGAAGGCGTGCCGGGCATGGGCTTTGTGTTCGCCGAAAAAACCGCGCTGGCTGCCGCCGAAGGCAATGCCCACTCGCTGGCCATGGACCTGCACGACCAGCACACGTACATGGCCAAGACCGGCCAGTGGCGCTTCACCCCGCCCACCCACGTGGTCGCGGCACTGCATGAAGCGCTGCAGCAATACAACGAGGAAGGTGGCCTGCCAGCCCGCCACCAGCGCTACGCCGACAACTGCAAGACCTTGCTCGACGGCATGGCCGCCATTGGCCTGCGCAGCTTCCTGCCGGCCGAAATCCAGGCGCCGATCATTGTCACGTTCCACGCCCCGAACGACGCCCGCTACCAGTTCAAGGACTTCTACGAGCGGGTCAAGGCCAAGGGCTTCATCCTCTATCCGGGCAAGCTGACCCAGGTCGAGACCTTCCGCGTCGGCTGCATCGGCGTGGTCGGCGCGGACGGCATGCAGGCCGCCGTGAATGCCGTGGCCGATGTGCTGCGGGAAATGGAAGTGCTGGACATCTGACCCCTTGCCCACCCGAATTCAGGAATTTGCGCACATGAACTACAGCAACCCTACCCAGCTGCAAGCCGCCATCCTCGACTGGGCCGGCACCGTGGTCGACTTCGGCTCGTTCGCCCCGACCCAGATCTTTGTCGAAGCCTTTGCCGAATTCGACGTGCAGGTGTCCATCGAAGAAGCCCGTGGCCCGATGGGCATGGGCAAGTGGGACCACATCCGCACCCTGTGCGACGTGCCGGACATTGCCGAGCGTTACCGCAAGGTGTTCGGCCGCACGCCGACCGACGATGATGTCACTGCCATCTACAACCGTTTCATGCCGTTGCAGATCGAGAAGATCGCCGTGCACTCGGCGCTGATTCCCGGTGCCCTGGACACCCTGACCGGGCTGCGCCAGGACGGCCTGAAGATCGGCTCGTGCTCGGGCTACCCGAAGGTGGTGATGGACAAGGTGGTGGAGCTGGCCGCGCAAAACGGCTACGTGGCCGACCACGTGGTGGCCACCGACGAAACCCCGAATGGCCGCCCATGGCCTGCCCAGGCGCTGGCCAACGTGATTGCCCTGGGCATCGACGATGTGGCGGCCTGCGTAAAGGTCGACGACACCGTGCCGGGCATTCTCGAAGGCCGTCGTGCCGGCATGTGGACCGTGGCGCTGGTGTGCTCGGGCAACGCCCTGGGCCTGACCTGGGAAGGCTACCGCGCACTGAGTGCCGAGAAGCTGGAAAGCGAGCGCAAGCGCATCCACACGCTGTTTGCCGGCTCGCGCCCACACTACCTGATCGACACCATCAACGAACTGCCGGAAGTGATCGCCGACATCAACCGCCGCCTGGCCAGGGGCGAGATGCCGCAGTCCTTCTAAAGACCTGCGCCATACTTGTAGGAGCGGCCTTGCGGCCCGATCGCGACACAAGGCCGCTCCTACAAGGGATCGCGACTGATCGACCCTCTGGTCGACTTCATCCTGTACGGGTGCCACGCCTGATTGCAGCTTCATCGCCGAACCCTGTGGGAGCGGGCATGCCCGCGAATCAGGCGCTGCGGAGGCAGTCACGGGCTTCGCCCGTGTTCGCGGGCGTGCCCGCTCCCAAATTGACCGCGCGCTCCTCCACTACTGCGGCAACTGCACTTGCGGCTTGGTCGCGGCAAAGATTGCCCAGCTGGACACGAACAGCGCCGCGATCAGCGGCCCGATGACAAAACCGTTGAGCCCGAACACCGCCAGCCCACCCAGTGTCGACACCAGAATCAGGTAGTCCGGCATGCGCGTATCCTTGCCCACCAGGATCGGCCGCAAAAGGTTGTCCACCAGGCCGATCACCAGTACCCCGAACGCGGTCAGTATGATCCCCGGCAATATCGCCCCGGTCATCAGGAAGTAGGCCGCCACCGGTGCCCACACGATGCCCGCCCCCACCGCCGGCAGCAGCGACAGAAACGCCATCAGCACTGCCCACACCAGTGCACTGGGAATATCCAGTACCCAGAAGATGAAGCCGCCCAACGCCCCCTGGGTAATGGCTACCAATACATTGCCTTTTACTGTTGCCCGCACCACACGGTTGAATTTCAGCTGCAACCGGCGCTTCTGGTGCTCGGGCAGCGGCACGGCCAGCCGCACCCGGCGGGCTAACTCCGCGCCTTCGCGCAGGAAGAAGAACAACAGGTACATCATGATGCCGAAGCTGACCAGGAACTCGAACGTGCCCTGGCCAAAGCTGAACGCCTGGCTGGCCAGCACCTGGCTGCCCTGGGTTGCCCATTTGGTGATCTTGTCGCGTAGCCCGTCGAGGTTGCCCATGCCCAGGTTGTCCAGGCCATGCTGGGCAAACGCTGGCAGCATGTCCTTGCCGTGCTCGACATAGCCGGCGATGTCCAGCTGCCCGCTTTCGATACGCTGATACAGCGTGGCACCTTCCTGTACCAGCAGCGCGCTGGTAATGATGACCGGCAGGATCGCCACCAGCAGGCACACCAGCGTGGTCGTGGCTGCGGCCAGGTTGCGCCTGCGCCCAAAACGGATAAGCAGATGGCGCTGCAACGGGGCGAACAGGATGCCGAGTATCACCGCCCAGAAGATCGCACCGTAATATGGCAGCAATATCCAGAAAAAGGCGATGGTCACCAGCGCCAAAAGTACTGCCAGGGCTTTGTTCTGTAGCGCGGCTTCGTTCATCGCATCTCCTCAAGTGGCTTCTGGGATATTAGTGCGCGCCGCTTGGCTAAAAGTGCCGCCACGCCCTTGATGTAAATCAATACGTGTATGGCCCGCCGGCTTTAGCATCCCCGCCCTTTGCCCCGGTGCGCACCATGACCTCTAACGCCAAGCCCGAACTGCTGGCCCCCGCCGGCACCCTGAAGACCATGCGTTACGCCTTTGCCTATGGCGCCGATGCGGTCTATGCCGGCCAGCCGCGCTACAGCTTGCGGGTGCGCAACAACGAATTCGACCATGCCAACCTGGCGCTAGGCATCCAGGAGGCACATGCCCTGGGCAAACGCTTCTACGTGGTGGTCAACATCGCCCCGCACAATGCCAAGCTCAAGACCTTCCTCAAGGACCTGGCACCGGTCATCGACATGGCGCCAGACGCGCTGATCATGTCCGACCCCGGCCTGATCATGCTGGTACGCCAGCACTTCCCGCACATGCCGGTGCATCTGTCGGTGCAGGCCAATACAGTCAACTGGGCAAGTGTGCAGTTCTGGCAACAAATGGGCCTGAGCCGGGTGATCCTGTCGCGCGAGCTATCTTTGGAAGAGATCGAGGAAATCCGCCAGCAGGTGCCGGGCATGGAACTGGAGGTGTTCGTCCACGGCGCGCTATGCATGGCCTACTCGGGCCGTTGCCTGCTGTCGGGCTACCTCAACAAGCGTGACGCCAACCAGGGCACCTGCACCAACGCCTGCCGCTGGCAGTACCACGCCACGCCGGCCACCGAGAACGCCACTGGCGACATCGTGCGCGAAGTGCAGCCCACCCTTGGCCTTGGCTCTCCCACCGAGCAGGTGTTCCTGCTGCAGGAAAGCAACCGCCCCGGCACCGAAATGCCGGCATTCGAGGACGAGCACGGCACCTACATCATGAACGCCAAGGACCTGCGCGCCATCCAGCACGTCGAGCGCCTGGCTGGCATGGGCGTGCATTCACTGAAAATCGAAGGCCGCACCAAGTCGCACTTCTACTGTGCCCGCGCGGTGCAATCGTACCGCCAGGCGATCGATGACGCCGTGGCCGGGCGGCCGTTCGACCGTACCCTGATGGGCAATCTGGAATCCCTCGCCCAACGCGGTTACACCGAAGGTTTCCTGCGCCGCCACGTGCATGACGAATACCAGAATTACCAGCGCGGCAACTCGGTGTCCGAGCGCCAGCAGTTCGTTGGCGAACTGACCGGCGTGCGGGTCGATGGCCTGGCCGAGGTCAGGGTGAAGAACCGCTTTGCCGTAGGTGACCATCTGGAGCTGATGACCCCGCGCGGCAACTACCATTTCGACTTGCACCGCCTGTGCAAACGCCAGCAGCAGGCCATCGACGTGGCACCGGGCGACGGCCACGTGGTGTACCTGCCCATCCCGGAGCAGGTTGCGCTTGGCTACGCCCTGCTGATGCGTGACCTCGGTGCCGATGAGGTGACAAGCTGACAGCACTGTAGCGTGCAACTTGGCTACCAGCCGCTTACGCTATGCTGCTGACCGAACGCTGGAAGGAGTTTCACCATGCTACGCAAACACCTGCTGGCCTTGAGCCTGCTGGCCATTACCGGCCTGGCTCAGGCCGCCGAGACCATCGACGTGTACCGCGACCCCAACTGCGGTTGCTGCAAGGCCTGGATCAGCCACCTGCGTGACAATGGTTTCACTGTCAACGACCACGTCGAGCCGAATATGAGCGCGGTCAAGCAACGCCTGGGTGTGGCGCCGCGCCTGGCGTCGTGCCACACCGGGGTAATCGACGGCAAGTTCGTCGAAGGCCATGTGCCGGCCGAGCAGGTGCGCCTGCTGGCCAAGCGCAGCGACCTCAAGGGCCTGGCCGTGCCGGGCATGCCAATGGGCTCGCCGGGCATGGAAATGGGTGACCACAAAGATGCCTACCAGGTCATCGGGGTGACCCAGGATGGCCAGGACACCGTGGTCGCCAACTACTGATGCTCAGCCTGTGGGCGCTGTTCTTCAGCGCCTTTGGTGCCGCCACCCTGCTACCGCTGCAGTCGGAAGCCGTGCTGATCGGCCTGTTGCTGCGCCAGCCCGAGGCTTGGGCGACCCTGCTGCTGGTGGCCACCCTGGGCAATGTGCTCGGCTCGGTGGTCAACTGGCTGCTGGGCCGGGCCATCGAGCACCTGCGCGACAAGCGCTGGTTCCCGTTCAGCGCGGCGCAACTGGAGCGCGCGCAGCTACGCTACCAGCGCTGGGGGCAATGGTCGCTGCTGCTCAGCTGGATGCCGGTAATCGGCGACCCGCTCACGCTCATCGCCGGCATCATGCGCGAGCCGTTCTGGCGCTTCCTGCTGCTGGTGACCTTGGCCAAGGCTGGCCGTTACGCAGTGCTAGCGATGATTACCCTGGGCTGGTTTCACGCCTGGTAACACCTTTCACCTTCCGCGTGGTCCATGGGCTGTTACATTCCCTTTTTCCTACATGGTCCAACATGGAGTGCCCCCATGCTGCGCGCAACCGCCCTGGCCTTGGCCTGCCTGGCCAGCGGTTCGGCCTTCGCCGCCGAATCGCCCACCTATGGCCCCCAGCTCGAAGGTTTCAGTTACCCGCACCCGCTCAAGCATTTTGCTTTCAAGTCCCAGGGCCAGGCCCTGCAGATGGGCTACATGGACGTGCCCGCGCAAGGCCAGGCCAACGGCCACAGCGTGGTGCTGATGCACGGCAAGAACTTCTGCGCCGCCACCTGGGAAACCACCATCGACGCCTTGAGCAAAGCCGGCTACCGGGTCATTGCGCCGGATCAGATCGGCTTCTGTACCTCGAGCAAACCGGCGCATTACCAGTACAGCTTCCAGCAACTGGCCGACAACACCCATGCGCTGCTGGAGCAGCTGGGTGTGAAGCAAACCATCGTGCTCGGCCACTCCACCGGCGGCATGCTTGCCACCCGCTATGCGCTGATGTACCCGCAGCAGGTGGAACGCCTGGCCATGGTCAACCCGATTGGCCTGGAAGACTGGAAGGCCCTTGGCGTGCCCTACCGCACTGTGGACCAGTGGTATGCCCGCGAGCTGAAGCTGGATGCCGAGGGGGTGCGCGAATACGAGCGCAAGACTTACTACGCCGGGCGTTGGAAGCCCGAATACGAACGCTGGGTACAGATGCTGGTGGGCCTGAACAAAGGCCCGGGGCATGAAGCAGTGGCGTGGAACTCGGCGCTGATCTACGACATGATCTTCACCCAGCCGGTGTACCACGAGTTCAAGTACCTGCAGATGCCAACCTTGCTGCTTATCGGCGACAAGGACACCACAGCGATTGGCAGTGATATCGCGCCGCCAGACGTCAAGGCGAAGCTGGGCAAGTATGAAGTGCTGGGGCCACAGGTGGCCAAGCTGATTCCCAAGGGTGAGTTGATCACCTTCGAAGGCATGGGGCATGCGCCACAGATCGAAGAGCCGGTGCGGTTCAACCGTACGCTGGTGGAGTGGCTGAACAAATAAAGCGGTGCCGCGCTTCCTGTGGGAGATTGCCCAGCCCATTGGGCTGCGCTGGCTCCGAGCCAACAGGGTACCTGTGTGAGCCTTGACAACCGCAGCCGATCAGGCGAAGCGTTGCAGTTGCATCTCTCGTAGCCGGCTCAGGGTCCGTTGGTACGGGAACGCCAGATACCCTTGAGTGTAAAGGGCCTCCAGCGGCACCTGCGCTTCCAGGTACAAGGCCACGCGGCGGTCGTAGCATTCGTCGACCAGGGCAATGAAACGGCGCACGGCGTCGTCCTTGGGCGACAGCGCCGGCAGTTCGCGGTCGCCCGCCACCACCCGCGCCGCCGCATCCTCGGTGCCTCGGGCAATACGCCCGGCCCGCTGTTCACCGCCCAGTACCGGAACCTCCGATACCAGAATGGCGGGGAAACGGTCGCACAGGGCCATGAACTCCATGGCTGCCAGTGGTTGTTCGCACAGGCCGGTAAAGCTGCACCAGATGGCCTGTTCGCTACGACGTACCACCTGGATATGCCTGGAGCCGATCTGCAATGGCCGATCGTTGCCGGGGTCATCCGGGCTGAGTTTGCGAAACACCTCGCCTAACTGGCTGGCCTGTCCCGGCTCTGCCACCCAGTAACGCTGGCGTTCGGCACCAGGGTGCAGGCGATGGTCCTGCTCCCCTGCCACCGGCAGCACCTGCATGTGCCGCTGGATCGCGGCGATGGCCGGCAGGAACCGCTCGCGGTTGAAGCCGTCGCGGTAGAGCTGTTCGGGTGGCTGGTTGGAAGTGGCGACAATTACCACGCCCTGGTCGAACAGTACCTGGAACAGGCGACCCAGAATGATTGCGTCGCCGATATCGTTGACGAACAGTTCGTCGAAGCACAGCACGCGGATCTGCCCGGCCAGTTTACGCGCCAACGCCAGCAACGGGTCGGCGGTACCGTTGAGCTGGAACAGGCGCTGGTGCACCCAGGCCATGAAGTGGTGGAAGTGCTGGCGCCGGCTGGGGATTCGTAGACAGCGGTGAAACTGGTCCATCAGCCAGGTCTTGCCGCGCCCGACCGGGCCCCATAGGTAGATGCCCTGGGTCGGGCGGCCCTGCTCCACGGCAAGGAAACAAGCTTGCAGGGCCTCGACGGCACGGGCCTGGGCAGGGTCGGCGACGTAGCCCTGGGTGGTCAGGGCTTGCTGGTAGAGGGATTGGGGAGTGATGGCCATGCGGCATTCTAACCGAATGCCACAACACACCTCTTGGGAATAACCTACTTGCGCAAATACAGAAGGTTGGCGCGGTCTCCTGTGGGAGCGGGCGTGCCCGCGAAGCATGCAGCGCGGTGGATGGCACGGGCTTCGCCCGTGTTCGCGGGCAAGCCCGCTCCCACAGGGGACCGCGTAACATGCCGAGTTATCAGGTTTCTGCGCCCAAACCCACCTTGAGCAATGCACCATCCTTATCATCGGTCAGCACATAGATGTACCCATCCGGCCCCACCCGCACATCGCGGATACGCGCCTTCAGGTCGCCCAGCAGGCGCTCCTCATGCACCACCTTGTCACCCTTCAGCTGCAAGCGGATCAGCTCCTGCGTGGCCAGCGCACCAATGAACAGGCTGTGGTCCCAGGCCTTGAATGTCGGGCTGTCATAGAACGCCATGCCGCTGATACCGGGCGACTTCTCCCATACATGGTGTGGGTCGACCATACCGTCGACATGCTTGCCCTTGGCCTCGGGGATCGGCAGCAGCGAGTAGTTGATGCCATGGGTCGCGATCGGCCAGCCGTAGTTCTTGCCGGGCTCGGGGATGTTGATTTCGTCACCGCCACGCGGGCCGTGTTCGTGGGTCCATAGCTTGCCGGTCCAGGGGTTGAGCGCGGCGCCTTGCTGGTTGCGGTGGCCGAACGACCAGATCTCCGGCCGCACATTGTCCTTGCCAACGAAAGGGTTGTCCTTGGGCACTTCACCATCGGGGAGGATGCGCACGATCTTGCCCTGCAACTTGTCCAGGTCCTGGGCAGTTGGGCGTTGGTTGTTCTCGCCAAGCGCAATGAACAGGTAGCCATTGCGGTCGAAAACCAGGCGCGAGCCGAAGTGGTTGCCCACCGACAGCTTGGGCTGCTGGCGGAAGATCACGCTGAAGTTCTCCAGCCGGGCGCGGTCTTCGGACAACTGGCCACGCCCGACAGCGGTCCCGGCCTTGCCGTCACTGCCCTCCTCGGCGTAGGACAGGTACACGGTGCGGTCCTTGTCGAATTCCGGCGACAGCACCACATCCAGCAGGCCGCCCTGGCCCTCGGCCCAGACCTTGGGCACGCCGTTGATCGGCGGCCCGACCTTGCCTTCAGCGTTGACCACCCGCAGGTTGCCGGCGCGCTCGGTTACCAGCATGTCCTTGCCACCCGGTAGAAAAGCCAGCGCCCACGGGTTGCGCAGGCCGTCGGCCAGGGTGCTGACGGTCAACGTGCCTGCTTCGCTGCGAAACTGTTGCTCTGCCGCGGCCTGTGCCAACAGGGGCATGAGTGCGGCGGCAGCCAGAGTGGCTAGCCAGGGTGCTTTAGGCATGCAGAATTCCTTTCATAGGGGCTCACGGCGCACGCGGGTTGTCGCGGGGTGGCCGTGTCGGTTCCAGGTTCGGGGTTTGTTGCTGTCGCCGCAGGTTGTCACCGTTGCCGATGCCGCGGTTGTCCAGGCTGGGCGTACGCTGGTACGGGTCGGTGGACGGACCGCGCACGGGGGGCGTGGCCGGCATGCTGCCTTGGCGGCTGTTGGGGTTGGCGCGCTGGATCGGGCTGTTGTAGGAGTTGTTGTTGCCCGCGGCGAGCTGCAAAGGCTGCTGCGGGGCAGCGTGTGCGGGCAGGCACAAGGCCAGGCCGAGGGCCAGGATGGGCAATGTCGGGATCATGCTTCACCTCCTGTACGAAAATGCCGCGCCTGGTGGGTTTGATAGCCTAAGGCGCGAAGGGTTCGCGGCAAAAGTGTGAATGCGGGTGGAGTTGATTCCTGATGTTTCAGTATGGGCCTATTCGGACAATGGTCATTGTGGGAGCGGGCTTGTCCCGCGAAGGGGGCCACGCGGTGCATGGCACCGGCTTTGCCGGTGTACCGCGGGCAAGCCCGCTCCCACAGAATCCCTGCTGAATCAATGAGTCATGTTTTATTCCAGGAGAGCAGCCTTGTGCCGGGCCGCATACAGGCACAGCATCTCCATCGCCAGGGTCGCCCCGGCCAATGCGGTGATGTCGGCATGGTCGTAGGCCGGCGCCACTTCCACCAGGTCCATGCCCACCAGGTTGATACCGCGCAACCCGCCCAGAATCTCCAGCGCCTGCACCGTGCTCAAGCCGCCACACACAGGCGTACCCGTGCCCGGCGCATAGGCGGGGTCAAGGCAGTCGATATCGAAGGTGAGGTACACCGGCCGCTCACCCACCCGCTGGCGAATCGCCTCAATGATCGCCTCAGTACCCTTACGATGCACCTGCCGCGCGTCGAGGATGGCAAAGTCCTGGCTGTCATCGTTGGTGGTGCGCAGGCCGATCTGCACCGAGTGGGCGGGGTCCACCAGGCCTTCACGGGCGGCATGCCAGAACATGGTGCCGTGGTCGATACGCTTGCCCTCCTCGTCCGGCCAGGTATCGCTGTGGGCATCGAAGTGGATCAGCGCCAGCGGGCCATGCCGGCGGGCGTGGGCCTTGAGCAGCGGGTAGCTGATGAAGTGGTCGCCACCGAGGGTAAGCATGGCGCAGCCCGCCTCCAGGATATGGCTGGCATGGGCCTCGATGCTGTCCGGCACCGACTGCGGCGTGCCATTGTCGAAAGCGCAGTCGCCATAGTCGATCACTGCCAGGTGGTCGAACGGGTCGAACGCCCATGGCCAGTGCCGGGCCCAGGCCTGCTGCACCGAGGCGGCGCGGATCGCCCGCGGGCCGAAACGTGCGCCAGGGCGGTTGCTGGTGGCGGTATCGAACGGCACACCGCTGACCACCACATCCACACCGCGCAAGTCGCGGCTGTAGCGGCGGCGAGAGAAACTGGTAATGCCGGCGTAGGTACTTTCTGCGGCGGTGCCATACAGGCTGTCGCGGGTTATTGCCTGGTCATTGCTTGCGGCTTGCTCCACGGTCGGGCTCCTTGGTTGTCATGAGTTACTGCCGGGTGCGGAAGGCAGTCCACAGCCGGTTGCGCTGACGCAGGTCGGACAGGGCCATGCTGCGGTCGGCAAACAGACGCTGGCGCACTGCAGCCGGCGGGTAGATGTCGGGGTCGTTACGCACCGCCTCGTCCACCAATGGCGTGGCGGCCTGGTTGGCGTTGGCGAAGAACAGGGTGTTGGTCAGCGCGGCCACCGACTCGGGCTTGAGCATGAAGGCAATGAACGCCCGGGCCGCCTCTGGATGGGGCGCATCCTTGGGGATGACCAGGTTGTCCTGCCACACCAGCGTGCCTTCCCGCGGGATGCGGTAAATCAGCTCGAACGGCTTGCCGGCACGGCGGGCCTGGTCGGCAGCCATCGCAGCATCGCCGTTGTAGGTCAGCGCCAGGCACACGCTGCCGTTGGCCAGGTCGCTGATCTGCCGGCCATTGGCGACGTAGCTGATCGAGGGCTGCAACTGGCTCAGCAGTTGCTGCGCGGCGGCCAGATCCTCTTTGTTCTGGCTGTAAGGGTCCTTGCCCAGGTAGTTCAGGGCCACGCCGATCACTTCCTGCGGCGAATCGGGCATGGCGATGCCACAGTCCTTAAGGCGGCTGGCGTACTCGGGCTTGAACAGCAGGTCGAGGCTGTCCAGCGGCACGTCACCCAGGCGCTGGCGCACGGCCTCCACGTTCACACCCAGCCCCAACGTGCCCCAGGTGTACGGCACGGCATGGCGGTTGCCGGGGTCGGCCTCGGCGAGCTTGGCCAACAGGTCCTTGTCGAGGTTGCTGTAGCCGGGCATGGCCTGGGGGTCGAGCGGTTGCAGGGCGTTGGCCCTGAGCGCCCGGGCCAGCACGGTAGACGATGGCACCACCACGTCGTAGCCACTGCCACCGGTAAGCAGCTTGGTTTCCAGCACTTCGGTGGTATCGAAGGTGTCGTAACGCACCTTGTAGCCGGTTTCCTGTTCGAAACGCTTGAGGGTTTGCGGGGCGACATAGTCGGCCCAGCTGTAGAGGTTGACGACCTTTTCTTCGGCTTGCAGCGGCAAAGCCAGGACCAGGGACAAAAGGCACAACGATCGACGCATGGCGGACACCTCGGCAAATGGGTGGATGCCGCGAGCATGGCAGCCGGGTTACATTGCAGGAATGGCAAGTTTGCAAAGCTGACATTCACCAGGAGCAATGTAATGCTTGGACAGGTACACGACCCCGACCTGCACCTGCTGCGGCTGTTCGTCACTGTAGTCGAGGCCGGAGGCTTCAGCGCCGCGCAAGGCGTGCTGGGCCTGAGCCAGCCCACCATCAGCCAGCGCATGGCGCAGCTGGAAGCTCGCCTGGGTTACCGCCTGTGCAGCCGGGGCAAGGGTGGTTTTCAGCTGACGGAAAAAGGCGCGTTGCTATTGGAGGCGGCCCGTGGGCTGCTGCTGAATATCGAACAGTTTCGCCAGCAGGCCAACGGTGTTGCCGGGCGGCTGCTGGGGACGGTGCGCGTCGGCATGGCCGAAGACCAGGACAAGGCCGTAAGCCTGAAGCTGGCGGCGGCGATTGCAGCGTTTCGCAGACGAGATGAGTCGGTGCAGCTGGAGCTGATCAGCGCCCCCCCGGCCGAGCTGGAGCGGTTGTTGCTGGAGCAGCGGCTGGACTACGCCATCAGCTACTTTTCCGGCAACCAGGCGGCTTTCGATTACCAGCCGCTGTTCGAGGAGCGGCAACGGCTGTATTGCGGCAAGGGGCATGTGCTGTTTGGCGAAGCGGATGTGGGGCTGGAGCGCTTGCTGGAGACGGACCAGGTGCGCCACCCCTACCGGTTTCTGAAGAGCGGTGAGCCGTTCCAGAGCCGGCGCAGCATGGCGGTGGCTGAGCAGATCGAGAGTGTGCTGACGTTCATTTTGTCGGGGCGGCACATTGGCTATCTGCCATGCCATTGCGCACAGCCGTGGGAGGCCGATGGTATGTTGTGGGCATTGGACGACGGGCTGGATTTTGTGGTGCCGTTCACCCTGGCACGGCACCGGTCACAGTTGGTGGGTGAGGCGCAGCAGGCCTTTGCGCAGGATTTGCTGGCAGCGTTCGCCTGAACTGGCCCCTTCGCGGGCTCGCCCGCTCCCACAGGTACTGCACCGCTTTCAGCACCTGTGGTGAACCTGTGGGAGCGGGTTCACCCGCGAAGGGGCCAGAGCAGGCAATACCAATCAGTAAGCCATGCTCCAGGTCAGGGTGTAGGTCCGCCCGCGCCCCTGGTAGTCATACAGGTAGGCCGGCCCGTAGGTTGGCGAATAGAACAGCGTCGCACGCTGCCCCCAGACCGTGCTGTACTGCTTGTCCAGCAGGTTCTGGATACCGGCGCTGAAAGTGCCGAAGCCGGTGTCCTGGCTGCCCAGCAGGTCGAAGGTGGTGTAGCCGTCGATCTCGTGGTCGGCATCGTCCTTCAGGCTGAAAGCATGGTTGGCCTGCAGCCGCGCGCTGCGGCCATCGCCCTTCCAGCCGACGAATGCAGTGGCCTTGGACAACGAGGCATAACGGGCATCGCGCTTGATCCAGCCGCCATCGGCAGCCTCTTCTTCAGAGCGGGTCAGGTGCAAGGTCCCCCCCGCCTCCCAGCCGGTCTGGAAGTGTCGGGTCAATGCACCTTCAAAGCCAAAATCGCGGCTCTTCTGCTCTTCCACGTTGATCGTCAGCGTTTGCGAATCGACGTTGATGATCTTGTCCGACCAGATGTAGTACAGCGCCGCCTGGGCATCCCAATCCAGGTCGGCATAGCGCCAGCCCAGTTCCACCTGGCGGCTCTTGATACCGGCCAGCGGGTTGTCGGCCACGCTCAGGCCCGGCTTGCCGTAGTACTTGGCCGGGTCCGGCAGGTCGAAGCCTTCGCCGTAGTTGGTCCACACCTGGTGACCGTTCTTGAAGTCGTAGATGGCACCGACATTGAACAGGTTGACCTGGTAATCGTTGCTGCCGCCGGGCACGCCCTTGAAGTCGCTGACGTCCACGTCCATCTGCTGGCGACGGGCGCCGCCCGAAACGGTGAGGTTGTCGGTGGCGTGCCAGTCCAGTTGGGCATACATCGACACACCATCGACGCGGTAGCTCGGGTAGCGCGGGGCCTTGCTGTCCTTTTCCATCTCCAGCCCGCCCGACTCGGACGAGGTCAGGGCGTTGAACGTGGTCTGCTCGGCATTGAAACGCTCACGGTCCAGGTCGACGCCGTAGGTCAGCTTCAGCGTGTCCCACTGCTTGGCAAACAGGCCCTTGAGGCTGGTGACCTCGAAGTTCTGCTGCGAGGCGGCGAAGTACACCCCGCGCGATCCGGTGGGCGTGGCGCGGTTGTAGTACGGGAACGGGTAGAAGTTGTCGTCTTCCTTGCGGTACGAGGCCTGCAGGTAGAAGTCCTGGCCCAGCACGTCGGCGTGGTGGTAGTTGGCGTTGAGCAGCAAGCGCCGGGTGCGCGGTTCCAGGTCGGACGAGTAACCGCTACGCAGTTCAGCGTCCTCCAGGTCGGACGGTGCGTTGTAGTTGAGGTTGGGGAAGTAAATGCCAGTGCTGCCGTGGTTGCCCGAGTCGTAGTACTGGGCCAGCAGGTCGAGGCTCTGCTGGTCATTCAACTGCAACCCCAGGGTGCCGAGCACGTCGATGGTGCGGTTGTACTGCAAATCGGTCTGGGTGTTGTCGATGAAAATCTGATCACCGGCACCGTCGTAGAAGGCTTCGTTCTGCTCGCCGGAAATACCCAGCCGGGCATTGACCCGCTCGTTGCCGCCGCTGATCGACTGGGCGAAGCGGGTGGCCAGGTCGTCGCTGTTGTTGAAGCCGCTGCTGGCGCCCAGCTGGGTTTCGAAGCGCGCCGGGCCGGGCTCGCCCTTCTTGGTCACGATGTTGATGATACCGCCAGTGGCCCCGCCGCCGTAGATGGCGCTGGCGCCAGACAATACTTCCACACGCTCGACGTTGAACGGCGAAATGCTGTCGAACTGGCGCGACAGGCCGCGCGAGCTGTTCTGGCTGACCCCGTCGATCATCACCAGCACGTTACGCCCGCGCATGTTCTGGCCATAGTTGGTGCGCCCTTCCGGCGCCAGGTCAAGGCCCGGTACCAGCTTGCCGATGGCTTCCTTCAGGCTGACGCCGCTGTCGATCTGCTCGCGCAGCTGCTGCTGGTCGACCACCCAGACAGTACCGGGGATTTCGCTGATGGCGGTGCTGGTGCGCGAGGCCACGCTGACTTCGATCGGTTTGAGGTTGACCGCCTGTGGCGCTGTATCGGCCTTGCGCAGGGTTACGGTGCGGGCGTCGCTGAAATGCCAGCTCATGCCGCTGCCTGCCAGCAACTCCTGCAGCGCCTGCTCGACGCTGTAGCTGCCGTGCAAGGCCGGGCTGGCAACGCCTGCAACATCGCCTGTGGTGAACAGCAAGTGCAGGCCGGCCTGGTCGGCGAAGGTGGTCAGGGCCTGGTCCAGCGGCTGGGCCGGCAGGTCGAGCTGAACCTGGCGAGCCTGTATCTGGGCCTGTTCGGCAGTGGTCGCGGCCAATGCATGCAGGGGGCCGAGCAGCATGGCCAGGGCACTGCAGGACATCAAGGTGTGGTGAAGAGGACCGCGACGGCGGTACAAGGGCTTGAGCATCAGAGGCACGAAAGAGCTTCCTGACAAGTCGTAAATGAGAATGGGTTGCTGATCAGTCCCACTACGACGATCTGGCTTGCAGGAACTTGCAGTGCCAAATGAAATTATTTTTCCTGTGCTGGCCTCTTCGCGGGCATGCCCGCTCCCACAGGTGCGCCACAGAGCTCGACAGAGGTGTTGGACCTGTGGAAGCGGGCGAGCCCGCGAAGAGGCCGGCACAGGCGAATCAATGCACCACAGCCAGCCACGGCAGATAGGTAACCTTCAGCCCATACCGCTGCTCAAGCGTGCGCAGCAGTGCCTCAGGCTCGTCAAGGTCAAACACCCCACTCACCTCCATCGCCGCCAGCTTGCTATCGGACAGCACGATGCGCCCCTGCCGGTAGCGTTCAAGCTCGGTCAGCACCTGCCCCAGCGGTTTGCCATTGAAGATCAGCTTGCCGCGCTGCCAGGCCATCTGCGCACCGGCATCGGCCGCCACCGCCAGCTCATGTTCGCCAACTTTGGCTTCACCGCGTGCCAACACCACGCGGCCATCGCGGCGTACGCTGAAGGTAGCGGCACCACCCTGCACACGCTCACCCGCCGTCTCGACCACGAACGGCCGGGCATCATCAGTGGTCTCGAACAGGGCTTCACCGGCATCCAGCACCACCCGGCGTTCGTGCTCGTTGAACACCACACTCAGCGCACTGGCGCTGTTCAGCGTCACCCGCGTGCCGTCCGCCAGGTTAATTACCTGCCGCTCACCCACCGCGGTGTGGTAGTCCGCCAGCAGCATCGGTGCCTGCTGCCAACCCGCCACCGCGGCGACCAGCAACACCACAGAGGCAGCCACACCGGCCTGCTTGAGCCAGTCACGACAATGGCGCAGGGCCTGGCCGATATATTTGGCCACCATGCTCTCGGACACCCCCAGCCGCTGTGCAACCTGTGCCTGGGTCAGGCCCTCGACGCGGTTCAGCAGCAACGCCTGACGGGCTTTGTCGGGCAGTTCCAGCAGCGCATCGTCGAGGATTCGCAGGCGCTCCCGAGCCAGCAATGTCGCCTCGGGCGCTGGCGCCGGGCAAGCCAGTTCACCCGCCCCGTCACAGTCGTCGTGGCTGGCGGCGAGGCGCTGCTCGCGGCGCAGGGCATCGATTGCCAGGTTACCGGCCACACGGAAGATGAAGCTGCGGGCGTGCAACACCGGCAGCGCCTGCTCATCGATCTTGACCAGTTTGAGGTAGGTTTCCTGCGCCACGTCGGCGGCGCGCTGGCGGTCGCTCATGCGCCGGGTCAGAAACTGGAGCAGGTCGTCGTAGTGCTCCTGGAAACTCGCCAGCAGCCCCGACACGGGTGACGTCAGCATGGGTTTGGAAGCAGCCAGTAAGAGGGGTTATCGGGCGTTAATGAGAAACAGTATCTTTCATCTGAAGGGATACTTTCAACGCCGACGCGCATTTGCCACACTGACCGTTCGTTTACTTCGGCAAGGTCGCCCTCATGACTGCCCGTCCATACCGCTACGCCCGGTGGCTTCTTGTGCTGCTGATGACTTATGCCCTGGCCGCCTGCGCACTGTTCCAGCCCCGTGACCCCGTCAACATCAGCGTAATCGGCATCGAGCCGCTGCCCGGGCAGGAACTGGAGCTGCGCATGGCAGTGAAAATGCGGGTGCAAAACCCCAACGAATCGCCCATCGACTACAACGGCATCGCCGTGAACCTGGAAGTGAACGGCCAGCCGCTGGCCGCCGGGGTCAGCGACCAGCAGGGGCACATTGGCCGTTATGACGAAGCGGTGATCGTGGTGCCGGTGAGCATCACGGCGTTTTCCTTCCTGCGCCAGGCCTACGGGCTGGGCAAGGCGCAATCGCTGCAGGGCTTGCCCTACAAACTGCGCGGCAAACTGGCGGGCGGGTTGCTGGGCACCGTGCGCTTTACCGACGAGGGCAAGCTGGACCTGCCCAAGGGTGCCTACTGGTAAGCACCCGGCGGGGTGTATTCAGCGGTTGGCGCTGGCGGCGGCCATCAGCTTGTTGACTTCGCTGCGCACCATGCTGGCGTATTCGGGCGGCGACATGCCGTCCAGCTCGGCGCGCACCCACTCGGCCCATTTGCCCTTGCGTCGTGGCTTTTCGGCAATCAGCCGGGCCGCATCGCCCTTGGCCTTGCCCAGGTTGTTCTGCCACATCTCGAACAGCCGCGCCTTCTCTGCCTCGATCTGCGCCCGTTCCTCGAAGCTCATGTTGGCCAGATTGAAACTCATGAAGGTACCTGCAGGTTTGAAAATGGCCGCTATCTTACACCCAGGCAACGCAACATCGGAAAGCCGGCGCAACTTTCCCGACGCGGCGGCATCCATTGTTCAAACCACCCCATCGACGAGGACGAGTTCATGGCCCGCAAAAACGCCACACAGGCCGACAGTGACCAGATCAAGGACCAGGTATTCAGCGAGCTGCAGTCGCTGATCGAAGAATCGGAAAAACTGCTGACCGACAGCGCTTCCCTGGTAGGCGAAGAAGCTGAAACCCTGCGCGCGCAGGTGAGCCTCAAACTGAAGCAGGCACGCCAGGCCGCTGGCAATGTGCGGGACAAGGCGCAACCGGTGGTGGACGCCACCCAGGACTACATCGGTGGCCACCCCTGGCAGACCGTGGCCATTTCAGCCGGCCTGGGCCTGGTGGTGGGCCTGCTGCTGGGCCGGCGCAACTGAAGCCTGGCCGCCTGGTGCGAATCAGGCGGCCAGTGCCTGCGGGATACCGCTGTGGAAGCGCAGTTCCTGGTCTGGTGACTGGATCAGCTCCATTTCTGCAGCGCGTACCAGTTCAACCCGGCGGGCAATGTCCGCCTCATCACCATAGTTGTGCGCCAGTTTCAGGTAACCCTGGTAATGGCGCGCTTCGCTTTTCAGCAGGCCGTGATAGAAGCGGCCCAGCTCTTCATCCAGGTGCGGCACCAACGCGGCAAAGCGCTCGCAGCTGCGTGCCTCGATGAACGCTCCCACCACCAGCGTATCCACCAGTTTCACCGGCTCATGGGCGCGCACCAGGCGGCGCAGCCCCGACGCATAGCGCCCCGCCGATACCGGGCGCAGTGGCACACCACGGCGTTTCATCAGGCGCAGCACCTGCTCGTGGTGCACCAGCTCCTCACGGGCCAGGCGCGACATCATGTTGATCAGGTCGAGGTGGGTATTGTACTTGGCCATCAGGCTCAAGGCGGTGCTGGCGGCCTTGAACTCGCAGTTCTTGTGGTCGATCAACAGGGTTTCCTGGTCGGCGAGCGCCGCTTCGATCCAGGCGTCTGGCGTCGGGCAACCAAGAAAGGCGTCGATTTCGGGGATCAGGGACATAAGCGTGCAACCACTCAGAACAGGCAGGGCTGGCGATTATACCGGCGGCGGCGGGCGGCGCCAGTGACTATGCTTGTTGATGTACATCAAGCGCCAGCGGGGGGCGCGCCGACTATAGTCAGGCATTGGTCGCCACCTTTGAAGGGAGCTAACGCCCATGCAAGCCGTCCGCAGCATCCTCGTCGTCCTCGACCCCGAGCACGCCCACAGCCGGGCGCTGACCCGGGCCAAGCTGATCGCCGGCGTCACCGGCGCACGCCTGCACCTGCTGATGTGCGACAAGCGGCATGAGCACAGTGCGCTGCTGAGCCTGTTGCGCAGCCAGCTGCACGATGACGGCTACGACAATGTCACCTATGAAGAGGCCTGGCGCGACAACCTGCACGACACCATCGTCCACGTGCAGCAAGCCGAGGGCTGCGAGCTGGTGATCAAGGAACACCGCCCGGACAACCCGCTGAAAAAAGCCCTGCTCACCCCCAGTGACTGGAAGCTGCTGCGCCAATGCCCGTGTGCCGTGCTGATGGTCAAGAGCGAGCGGCCATGGACCGGCGGCAAGATCCTGGCTGCGGTGGACGTGGGCAACCAGGACGAAGACCACCGCCGCCTGCATGCCAGCATCATTGACCATGGGTTTGAGATTGCCAAGCTGGCCAAGGGCGAATTGCATGTCGTCAGTGCCCACCCGTCACCGATGCTATCGGCCTCGGACCCGGCTTATCAGCTGAGCGAGACCATCGAAAAACGGTACCGCGAAGCGTGCAAGGCATTCCAGGCCGAGTACGACATCAGCGATGAGCGCCTGCATGTGGCTGAAGGGCCGGCGGATGTGCTGATCCCGCATTTCGAACAGCAGCTCGATGCCGTGGTGACGGTGATCGGCACCGTGTGCCGCACGGGGATTACCGGAGCGTTGATTGGTAATACGTCGGAGGTGGTGCTGGATTCGCTTGAGTGTGATGTGCTGGTGCTCAAGAGCGAAGAAGCCATCGCGCACCAGGCCGAATTAGCCCGAGGCTGAAGCAGACGCGATCTATGTGGGAGCGGCCTTGTGTCGCGAAAGGGCCGCAAAGCGGCCCCAGATATCAGCATCGATGCAGAAATTGCTGGGGCCGCTTTGCGGCCCTTTCGCGACACAAGGCCGCTCCCACAGGGGCAGTGCAGCCTTCAGGTTCTGCGCAAGACAGTTGCACCCTTAAAGGTCGTCTCTACGCCAACGCCTCGCGCACCTTCGGGTCCAGCCCCTCCCCTTGATTGGCTGCAATCCACTCTGCCAGCTGCCGACGCATCGCCGGGGTCCAGAAGCTGTGCAAATGCTGGCGCACCCCCTGCACCGCCAGCGCCCGGTCCGGCTCGCTGTCAAAGTAATGGGCAATCTGGTTGGCCATCTTGACCAGGTTGTCGCTGCTCATCGGCGCACCTCGGCTTGCTCCGTTGTGCGACGTTCCTTCAGCAGGCGCCGCTGTTCATCACTGAAGTCCTGATAACGTTTCTGCCATTGCGAAGGCTGGAACACCTTCACCACCTCCACCGCCGTCACCTTGTATTCCGGGCAGTTGGTGGCCCAGTCGGAGTTGTCGGTGGTGATCACGTTGGCGCCCGACTCGGGGAAGTGGAAGGTGGTGTAGACCACCCCCGGCGCCACCCGGGCGCTGACCTTGGCGCGCAGTACAGTCTGCCCGGCACGGCTGCCAATGCCCACCCAGTCACCGTCCTCAATGCCACGGCTTTCGGCGTCGGCGGGATGGATTTCCAGGCGGTCGGCATCATGCCAGGCCACGTTGCCGGTGCGCCGGGTCTGGGCGCCGACGTTGTACTGGCTAAGAATGCGCCCGGTGGTCAACAGCAACGGGTAGCGGTTGTTGACCTTTTCGTCGGTGGGCACGTAACCGGTGAGCATGAAGCGCCCCTTGCCACGGACGAACTGGTCGATGTGCATGGTCGGCGTGCCGTCGGGCGCAGCATCGTTACACGGCCACTGCAAACTGCCATGACGGTCGATCTCGGCGTAGCTGACGCGGCGGAACGTGGGCGTAAGGCGTGCGATCTCGTCCATGATCTCGGACGGGTGACGATAGTTCATCGGGTAGCCCAAGGCATTGGCCAGGGCCACGGTGGCTTCCCAATCGGCCTTGCCGGCCAGCGGTTGCATGACTTTGCGCACCCGCGAAATACGCCGCTCGGCATTGGTGAAGGTGCCGTCCTTTTCCAGGAACGAGCTGCCCGGCAGGAACACATGGGCGAACTTGGCCGTTTCGTTGAGGAAGATGTCCTGTACCACCACGCATTCCATGGCGTGCAACGCCGCCGTGACATGCTGGGTGTTGGGGTCGCTTTGGGCGATGTCCTCGCCCTGGCAATACAGGGCCTTGAAGCTGCCATCCAGCGCGGCTTCGAACATGTTGGGGATACGCAGGCCCGGGTCAGGTTGCAGGGTCACACCCCAGGCACGCTCAAACTCGGCGCGCACATTCTCGTTGGAAATATGCCGGTAGCCGGGCAGCTCGTGCGGGAACGAACCCATGTCGCATGAGCCCTGCACGTTGTTCTGTCCGCGCAGCGGGTTCACCCCTACCCCTTCGCGGCCGATGTTGCCGGTGGCCATGGCCAGGTTGGCGATGCCCATCACGGCGGTACTGCCTTGGCTGTGCTCGGTCACGCCCAGGCCGTAGTAGATCGCCGCGTTACCGCCAGTGGCATATAGCCGGGCGGCGGCGCGGATCTGCTCGGCAGGCACGCCGCAGACCGGGCCAAGTACTTCAGGTGCGTTGTCGGCCTGGCTGACGAAATCGCGCCAGTGGGCAAAGTCTTCGGTTTCGCAGCGGGCATCGATGAAGCGCTGGGCCAACAGGCCTTCGGTGACGATCACGTGGGCCAGGGCGTTGAGCATGGCGACGTTGGTACCCGGGCGCAATTGCAGGTGCAAGTCGGCGCGGGCATGGGGCGAGTCGACCAGGTCGATGCGACGTGGGTCGATCACGATCAGCCGCGCGCCTTGGCGCAGCCGACGCTTGAGTTGCGAGCCAAACACCGGGTGGGCGTCGGTGGGGTTGGCGCCGATCACCAGCACAACGTCGGCCTGCATCACCGAGTCGAAGCTTTGCGTGCCCGCCGACTCACCCAGGGTTTGCTTCAGGCCATAGCCGGTGGGCGAGTGGCATACCCGCGCGCAGGTATCGACGTTATTGTTGCCGAATGCCGTGCGTACCAGTTTTTGCACCAGGTAAGCTTCTTCGTTGGTGCAGCGGCTGGAGGTGATGCCGCCGATGGAATCACGCCCGTACTTCAGCTGGATGCGGCGGAACTCAGTGGCAGCGTAGGTCACCGCTTCGTCCCAGCTCACCTCCTGCCAGGGGTCTTCCAGGCGCTTGCGAATCATCGGCTTGGTGATGCGGTCCGGGTGGGTGGCGTAGCCCCAGGCAAAGCGGCCCTTGACGCAGGCGTGGCCATGGTTGGCGCCGCCGTTCTTGTCCGGGACCATGCGCACCAGCTGGTCGCCTTTCATTTCGGCGCGGAACGAACAACCGACCCCGCAGTAGGCGCAGGTGGTGATCACCGAACGCTCGGGCTGGCCGAGCTTTAGCAGGCTCTTTTCGGTCAGGGTTGCAGTCGGGCAAGCCTGCACGCAAGCCCCACACGACACGCACTCGGAAGCCAGGAAATTGTCACCGCCGGCCGCCGCCACCCGCGATTCAAAGCCGCGCCCGGTGATGGTCAGGGCGAAGGTGCCCTGGATGTCTTCGCAGGCGCGCACGCAGCGGCTACAGACAATGCACTTGCTCGGCTCGTAGTCGAAGTACGGGTTGGAAACGTCCTTTTTCTCGGCCAGGTGGTTGGCACCGTCGTAGCCATAGCGCACCTCGCGCAGGCCCACTTGGCCGGCCACGGTCTGCAGTTCGCAGTTGCCGTTGGCCGAACAGGTCAGGCAGTCCAACGGGTGGTCGGAGATGTAAAGCTCCATCACGTTGCGACGCAGGCCGGCCAGGCGCGGGGTTTCGGTACGCACCACCATGCCTTCGCTGACCGGGGTGGTGCAGGAGGCCGGGTAGCCGCGCATGCCTTCGATTTCCACCATGCACAGGCGGCAGGAACCAAAGGCTTCAAGGCTGTCGGTGGCGCAGAGCCTGGGGATGCTGGTGCCGAGCATGGCGGCGGCGCGCATCACCGAAGTACCCGCAGGCACGCTGATGGCGCGGCCATCGATGCTCAGGCTGACCTGCACGTCGCTGTCACGGGCCGGCGTGCCGAGGTCGCTACTTTTATCAGAAGCCGGGTCGAAGAAATTGATCACTGCGCAGCCTCCATGGTGGTCAGCCCGAAATCGGCGGGGAAGTACTTGAGGGCGCTGGCCACAGGATAAGCGGTCATGCCGCCCATGGCGCACAGCGAGCCGTACTGCATGGTGTCGCACAGGTCGCGAAGCAGCAGGGCCTGATCGTGGCGTTCGGTGAAATCGCTGGTCGCGATCAACCGGTCGACCACTTCCATGCCGCGGGTTGAGCCGATGCGGCACGGGGTGCATTTGCCGCAGGATTCCTCCGCGCAGAACTGCAGGGCAAAGCGCGCCATGCTGGCCATGTTCAGGGTGTCGTCGGCCACCACCACACCGCCGTGGCCGAGCATCGCGCCCATGGCGGCGAAGGCTTCATAGTCCAGTGGGGTGTCGAAGTGGCTGGGGGGCACCCAGGCGCCGAGCGGGCCACCGACCTGCGCGGCCTTTAGCGGTCGGCCACTGGCTGTGCCACCGCCATAGCCCTCCACCAGCTCGCGCAGGGTCAGGCCGAATGCACGCTCCACCAGGCCACCCTGGCGGATGTTGCCAGCCAGCTGGAACGGCATGGTGCCCAGCGAGCGGCCCATGCCGAAATCGCGATAGAACGCCGCGCCTTTGGCCAGGATGATCGGCACCGACGCCAGGGTGAGTACGTTGTGCACCAGCGTGGGAAGGCCGAACAGGCCTTGCAACGCTGGCAGTGGAGGCTTGGCGCGGACGATGCCACGCTTGCCTTCGATGGACTCGAGCAATGCGGTTTCTTCGCCGCAGATATAAGCGCCGGCACCTACCCGCACTTCAAGCTCGAAGGCCTTGCCGCTGCCGGCTACGTCGCCACCCAGGTAGCCTGCGTCACGAGCGATGACGAGGGCCTGGCCGAGCATGCGAATGGCGTCGGGGTATTCCGAACGCACGTAGATGTAGCCCCTGTCGGCACCTACGGCGAGGCCGGCAATGATCATGCCTTCGATCAGCAGGAACGGGTCGCCTTCCATCAGCATGCGGTCGGCGAAGGTACCGGAGTCGCCCTCGTCGGCGTTGCACACCACGTATTTCTGCCCGGCAACAGCATCGCGCACGGTGCGCCATTTGATGCCGGCGGGGAACGCCGCACCGCCCCGACCACGCAGGCCGGAATCCAGCACGGCAGCGACCACATCGGCGCCGTTCATTGCCACGGCAGCCTCCAGGCCGGCGAAGCCTCCTTGTGTGCGGTAGTCATCCAGCGACAATGGGCGGGTGATGCCGGCGCGGGCGAACAACAGGCGCTGCTGGGTCTTCAGGTACGGGATTTCATCGACCGGGCCCAGCGCCAGCGAGTGGCCACCGGGCTCACCCGCCAAGGCATCCAGCAATGACGGTACATCCTGCGGGGTGAGCGGGCCGAAGCCCAGGCGCCCTTGGGCGCTGTCGCACTCCAGCAGTGGCTCCAGCCAATACAGGCCGCGGGAACTGGTGCGCCGGATATCCAGCGGCAACTGGCGCCGCTCGGCCTCGCGTTGCAAGGCCTCGGCAACCTGGTCGGCACCCACGGCGCAGGCCACCGAATCGCAGGGGATGTAAACCTTCAGCATGCTGCGTCCTCCCGGCAACCGTTTACCAATGCGCGCAGGCGCTCAGGGGTGAGCCGTGCATGCACCTTGCCGTCCAGTTCCAGCGCGGGTGAACAGGCGCAGGCGCCCAGGCAATACACCGGGCGCAGGCTGATGGCACCGTCGGCGCTGGTGCCGTGGTCGTCCAGTGCCAGCTGATCACGCAGTTGCGCGGCCAGGGCCTCGGCGCCGCGGCTCTGGCACGATTCGGCGCGGCACAGGCGCAGGGTGTGGCGCGCTGGCGGTGAAGTACGGAAGTCGTGGTAGAAGCTGATTACCCCACGCACCTCGGCCAGGCTGAGGTTCAGGGCATGGGCAATTTCGGGGATAGCGGCATCGGGGATGAAGCCGATGTCGTGCTGGATGGCATGCAGGATCGGCAACAGGGCGCCGGGGGCGTCCTTGTCGCGGGCCAGAATGCGCTGGATCGCGGGCAGGTGAAGCAGTTCATCAGGCATACAGCGGACCTCGGCATCACGGACCCTGCCTGAATTATTGTGGGGGCAGGTGTCCGGCGTGTTCTGCTGCGGCGCGCTGGCCACGTCACGGTTGCGCGGCGCTGACGGCCTCCTTGCCCAGGGCCGCGCATCTGCGCGCGCTGGTCCTTGGGCATCCTTCAAGCATGGCACTTGTTACGCAAGAGGGTTATGTGCGAGCGACCATGCAAAGCCTGAAACCGACCTGCGGTTGTGGGCCAAGGAGGCTCGCCTTGGGAAATTCAGGGCCTGGTAGATCGAGCGCCGCCCGCGCGGCGCTCGATCTCAAGAGCGAAAAAGCCCTAAAGCCGAACACCCCTGACAACTTGGCACTACCCCCGCCGCTGGGCGGTAATCAACCACAGCAAATAACAACCACCCAACACCCCGGTCACCAACCCGACTGGCAATTGCGCCGTCGCCGCCAGGCGCTGGCTCAGCCAGTCGGCTACCAGCAGCAACGCTGCGCCCATCAAGGCGGCGCACATCAGCGGCACCCCGGCGCTGCGCGTCAGCCGCCGTGCCAGTTGCGGCCCGGCCAGGGCAATAAAGGCAATTGGCCCAGCGGCGGCAGTGGCAATAGCGGTAAGGCCAACGGCGGCAAGTACCAGCCGCAACCGCGAACGCTCCACCGCCACCCCCAACTGGCTGGCCGTGCCATCGCCCATTTCCATCAGCGCCAGTTCACGCCCGTGCAGCAAAGCCACCGGCACGATCAGCGCGAGCCCCAACGCTGCCGGTAGCACATGGGCCCAGGTGCGGGTGTTGAGCGAACCGGCCAGCCACAGCTGGGCGAACAGTGCCTGGTCAAGGTCACCGGTGACGAGCAGCAGCTGGTTCAGGCCCGACAGCGTGGCGCCCATGCCAATACCTACCAGTACCAGCCGATAGCCCTGGCTGCCATGCCCTCGACGTGCCAGCAGCAGCACCAGCAATGCCGTGAGCATGCCAGCCGCCACCGCCGCCAATGCGGTGGCCAACGGCCCGGCATCAAACAGAATGATCTGCACAATGGCGCCACTCGCCGCACCGGTGGTAAAGCCGATGACATCGGGAGAGCCCAGCGGGTTGCGCGCGATCGACTGGAAGATCGCCCCGGCCATGCCCAGCGCCGCGCCCACCATCACCGCCGTGAGCACCCGCGGCAAACGCACGCGGTTGACAATGCGCTCCACCATCGCGTTGTCACCCTGCCCCAGCAGGCTGGCCAATACCTGGCCTGCACGAATCGGCAGGCTGCCTGTGCCCAGCAGCAGCACCGCCAGGCCCATCACCAGTAACGCCAACAGGCTACAGACCAGCACTGCACGCAGGCTGAAACGCAGGCTTAGCGGCCCACACCGGAACACCCGCAACCCCTTCACAGCTGGCATAGGCGAAACCTGCCGATCAGTACGATAAAGGCCGGCCCACCCAGCAACAGCGCCAAGGTTCCGGCCGCCAGCTCCGCGGGAGCTGCCAGCACCCGGCCAAGCAGATCGGCACCCAGCAGCAACAGGGCAGCGATCAAGGCTGCATACGGCAGCATGCGCCGGTAGTCCGGGCCAACCAGCAAGCGGGCCAGGTGTGGCGCCACCAGGCCGACGAAACCGATTGGCCCGGCAATGGCAGTAGCACTGCCGGCCAGCAACATCAGCGCCACGCAAGCCAACGCCCAGGTAAGACGCACATTCACCCCCAGCGCCCGGCCCAGGTCACGGCCAAGCGCCAGCGCGTTGAGCTGCGGCATCAAGGCTGCCGCCAGGGCCAGCCCCAAGGCGATGGCCAAGGTCGGCAACGGCAACGCCGCCGCACTGCTGCCCGCCAACGAGCCTGCCGCCCAGTTGCGAAAATGGTCGTAGACCTGCGGCGGGGTGTTGAGCACCACAATCGCCGTTAGCGAGGCCAGCAGCATGCTCAGCCCCGCCCCGGCCAGTACCAGCCGCACCGGGTTGCTGTCGCCAGCCCTCGCCTGGCCAAGCAGGAAAACGGCAACGCCGGCGATACCGGCACCCAGGAAGGCCAGTGGAATGTACTGGCTGACCTGGGTCAGGCCAAACAGCGCCACGCCAAGGATCACTGCCAGCGCAGCCCCGGCATTGACGCCCAGCAACCCGGGCTCGGCCAACGGGTTGCGCGTCAATGCCTGCATCACCGTGCCTGCCGCGCCCAGCGCCAGGCCTGCCAGCAGCGCCACCAGTGTGCGTGGCACGCGCAGCTCGCGCACGATCAGGTGCTCATCGTTATGCAGGTCGGGGTGGTAGAGGGCATCGAACACCACGCCAAAGGCAATCGGGTGCGAGCCGATCAACAGGCTCGCCAGCGCTGCCACCAACAGCAGCACCAGCCCTGCCAACAGCGCAGGGCGCAAGGTTTGGCCAGCCATGTTCAGCGGAAGTAGCCGGCAACGGTGTCGAGCATCTGCCGCCCGGAGTAGTAGTCGATGCGGAACGAACTGGGCCCCAGCGGGTACACGCGCTGGTGCTGCACCGCAGGCAGGTTGGCCAGCACCGGATCGTCGCGGAAGGCTTTAGCGTCGTTGTCGTCGGCGCTGAGCAGGAACACATCGGCATCACCAATGGCAGCGGCGAGGTTCTCGCGGGAAATGAACTGGAACTCGGTGGCGCGAATCACCTGCCCTGCCATGGCCTCAGGCAGCTCCCGCACCTGGAAGCCAAGGGCCGTCAGCAGCCGGGCTTGCGGGCTGAAGGTGCGGCCAATGGAATAACTGCCACCGATGTTGTAGCCGATCAGAACAACCGGCCTTGGCGAGGGCTGCAGGCGAGCTGCCGTTTCGCGGGTGTAATCGTCGAACTGCTGGATCACGGCCTTGGCCTGCTGTTGCAGCCCGGTGCGTGCGCCCAGTTCGGTGGCCAGTTCCTGCCAGGACTGGTTGGAGTAGTTCACCACCAGGGTTGGCACGCCCTGGGCCTTCAACTCCGCCAGGTGTGGCGCAGCGCTGTCCGCCCCGGTTGCAGATACCACCAGCAGGTCAGGCGCGCTGGCCACCACGGCCTCGATATCGAACTGCAGGTTGCGGTACAGCACCTGCACATCACGCTGGTCGGCCACCGCTGCCCACTGCGAGAAAAAGCCCTTGCCATCGGTCAGCCGGCTGGGCGTGGCGGCGGCGCTGGCCACCAGCGGAGCCTGCATGGCCAGCAGGATGCCGGTCACGCTCGGAGTGGTGGAAACGATGCGCGCAGGTGTGGCCGCTGCGGTCGGGATTACGCCAGCCAGCGTCAGGGCGACGGCGGCCAGTGCTGCACAAACTCGAAAACGCTTCATCGATGGGCTTCGCCTTGGAGGAGTCAGCTGCGCATGATAATACTTCTCATACAGATAATTCCATAATGTAGAATACGTTCCGCAAATTTCGTGTTGCCAAGGACCCACCATGAGCCCTCGCCTGCAAGCCCGCGCGCTGACCCTGCGCCGCGATAACCGAACGCTGTCGCACGACCTGTCGCTGGACATCCCCGATGGCGCCTTTACCGTGATTGTCGGCCCCAACGCCTGCGGCAAGTCGACCCTGCTGGCGGCGCTGTCACGGCTGTTGGCCCCCAGTTGCGGCCAGGTGCTGCTCGATGGCCAGGACATCCAGCAACGCCCCGCCAAGGACGTGGCCCGGCGCCTGGCCCTGTTGCCACAGAGCGCCAACGCACCGGACGGCATCCGCGTGGCCGAACTGGTCGCGCGCGGCCGCTTCCCGCACCAGCGCCTGTGGCAACAGTGGTCGGACGAGGATGAGCAGGCGGTACAGCGGGCGATGCATGCAACCGGCATCGAAGACCTTGCCGAACGGCCGCTGCAGGCGTTGTCTGGCGGCCAGCGTCAGCGCGTTTGGATTGCCATGGTCCTGGCGCAGGACACCCCACTGGTGCTGCTGGACGAGCCCACCACCTATCTGGACATTGCCCACCAGTTCGAATTGCTGGAGTTGCTGCGCGACCTGAACCGCCAGGGCCGTACCATCGTGGCGGTGCTGCATGACCTGAACCAGGCCTGCCGCTACGCCAGCCACCTGGTGGCCATGCGCGACGGCGCCATCGTTGCCCAGGGTGCGCCGGCAGAGATCTTTACCGAGGCGTTGGTGCAGCAGGTGTTCGGGCTGTCGGGGCTGGTGATCGACGACCCGGTGAGCGGTACGCCGATGCTGGTGCCGCGAGGGCGGCTTACCGAGGCCGGCAGAAACAAATAGTTCAGGCAGTAGAACCTGTGGGAGCGGGCGTGCCCGCGAAACAGGCGACGCGTTGGATGGCACGGGCTTCGCCCGTGTTCGCGGGCACGCCCGCTCCCACAGGGTACGCGGTGCGCCCCGAATCAGTTCTCTGCGCGACAGCGCAGCCCAATGGGCTGGGCAATCTTCCACAGGGATCGCGCGAGGTTGCAACCTTCATCCGGCCGGGTAGCGAAGGTGCTTATTCCGGTAAAACCGGCGCTGGCGCACCCAGCATGCGCCCACCCGTAGCCTGGTTGACCTGCCCTGCTTCATGGAACAACGCCTGTCGATCCTCCGGTGCCCGCAGCTGCCCCAGGTCGGTCACGGTGGTCATCACGCAAACAATCTCCTGCTGCGCATCGAACACCGGCGCCGCCTGGCCAGTCACGCTGGACAGCAGGTGGCTGGTCAGTTCGGCCCAGCAATGCTGGCGGATCTGCTCCAGCACCTTGGCACTGGGCGCAGTACCGCGAAAATGCGCAGGCTGCAACTTGCGGGCGGCATCGATGGTGGCCTTGGGGAGAAACGCCTGGAAGATCAGCCCACAGGCGGTGTTGTCGATGGGCAGGATGTCGCCCAACGCCAGCGGGTTGATCGAGAAATAGGCACTGCGGTACCAACGCACCAGGGTCGGGCCACGGTCGGTCCAGATCGCCACCCCACCACTGGCGGCATGCCGCTGGGCCAGCCCCTTCATGTGCCGGGCGGCAATTTCAACAGCATCCACACGCTTGAGGGCGCCGATGCCGATGCTCAGCGCGGCCGGGCCCAGGTCGTACAGCGCGCTGGCCGGGTCCTGCCTGGCCAGCCCCTCCTTCACCAGGCTCTGCAGGTAGCGGTGCGCCGTGGAACCGCCGGTACCGGTGCGGCGGGCCACCTCACCCAGGCTCAGTTCGTTCTCCGCATTGGCCAGCACATTCAGGAACCGCGCCGCGATCGACACCGACTGGATGGTGCCGGAACGCTTCTCGCCCGGGCTTTCCGGCTCCGTGTCGGCGGGGGACTGCAAAGTGTTCAACGGGGCTATCTCCTCATTTCTGATTATCCGGCCAGGCGCCATCACGGTGGCCGGTTAGCGCGGCTGCCTATCATACCGCCAGCAACCCCGGCCTGGCGCGCGTGCTGGCAAACACAGGCATCACCATACCACTTTGAGGAATAGATTCTTTATTGCGGAACGCAATGGCACCGTGATACCTTGCGCCGCAAACGAGGATCGTTCTCATTTGGAGGTTGTCTTGAAGTACCCTGCGCAACGCTCGATCAGCCATGGATTCGGTGTGCTGACCCTGTCTACCCTGCTTGCTGCACCCCACGCCCTGGCCGAACAAGCCCCCACTGCCGCTAGCGCGCAACTGGTGCTTGCCCCTGTACTGGTCAGCGGCGAAAAGGTCGAACGAGACCTGCGCAACACTGCCTCGTCGGTGTCGGTGAAAAACGCCGGCGAAATCGACAGCCTCAAGACCGGCAACGCCTCGGTGCACGAAGTGCTCAACGACGTGCCCAACGTGATCTACACCGACACGGTGGGCGCGCCGATCATTCGCGGCCAGGACACCCAGGGCCCGAACAACGGCGCCAATGTGTTCTGGGGCGGCACCGTGCCGCGTGCCACCATCAACCTCGATGGGCACTACCTGAACTACAACGAGATGTACTTTGGCGCACCCTCGGTGTGGGACGTGGACAGCATCGAGGTGTATCGCGGCCCGCAGACCACCAGCCAAGGCGCCAACGCCATCGCCGGTGCCATCGTGGTCAAGACCAAGGACCCGACCTTTGACCCCGAGGCGGCGTACCAGGCCGAGATCGGCAGCTATCACTCGCGGCGCAGTTCGCTGGCAGTGTCCGGGCCACTCACCGACAACCTCGCCGGGCGCCTGGCGTTGGACTATTCGGCGCGCGACACCTTCATCGACTACACCAACCCCTCGTTTGCCAGCCACAACACCGACCAGGATTTCCGCGCCCTGAACCTGCGCGGCAAGCTGCTGTGGCTGCCCGCGTCGGTACCCGGCCTGGGCCTGAAGTACACCTTCGCCCACGGCGACTCCAACCGCCCCACCCAGGAAGCAGCCTCGCGGCCGTTCCACGACCTGAACCACACCGGCGCGACCATGCCCAGCTGGCACCAGCAGAGCAACACGCACATTGTCGACGTGGATTACGAGCTGGATAACGGCATGAAGCTGTTCAACCAGACCCAGTACTCGCTGTCCAACGTGCACCGGGTGATTGGCGTGGCGAACGGCGGCGACGCCGACATCCGGCAGAAAAACTTCTCCAACGAAAGCCGCATCACCTTCGGCGAGCAGCAAGACACCCTTAGCGGTATGGCCGGCCTGTACCTGGCACGCACCGACTCGGACGAAGTGCTGTACTACGGCGGCACCTCGGACTTCGACGACACCAAGCGCAACCTGGGCCTGTTCGGCGAAGCCAGCTACCGCCTGAATGACCGCTGGACGCTCACAACCGCCCTGCGCCTGCAGCAGGACCAGATCCAGCGCAGCGGCACCTCGCCGTTCGCCGCCAACGGGCTGGACTACGACAAGACCTTTACCGCACTGCTGCCCAAAGTGTCGCTGGCCTACGCCCTGACCCCACAATGGACCGTCGGCGGCATGGTCAGCCGCGGCTACAACCCGGGCGGCGTGTCGCTGAACCTGAGCAGCAAGCGCTTCGAGGAATTCGACGATGAGCGCATGTGGAACTACGAGCTGTTCGCCCGCGCCAGCCTGCTGGACGACCGCCTGCACCTGAACGCCAACCTGTTCTACATGGACATGCAGGATGCCCAGTACAACATCCCGGTGGTGCTTGCCTCTGGCCTGACCCAGTCCTACACCATCAACGCCGAAAAGGCCCATGCCTATGGTTTCGAGCTGTCGGCGGACTACCGGGTGCTGGACAACCTGACCCTCAAGGCCAGCGCCGGCGCCCTGCAAACCCGCATCGACGACATCGACGCCAACAGCAGCTACGCCGGCAACGAATTTGCCCGCTCACCCGGCTACACCGTCAGCTTCGGCCCGAGCTGGGACATTACCGACCGCCTGAACCTCAATGCCCAGGTGCGGCACATCGACGGCTACTACTCGGACGTGGCCAACACCAAAAGCTATGCCATCGATGGCTACACCGTGGCCGATGCGCGCATGAGCTACCGCTTCAGCGAACAGGTGCAGGTGTACACCTACGTCAAGAACGTGTTTGACGAGCGTACCCCGACCTACATGCAGACCAACCGGGGCATCGGCGGTATCGAAGCGAGCATGACCGAACCGCGTACCTTGGGTGTAGGCATCAAAGGCGCCTTCTGAAACCAACCGGGGCCGCTTTGCGCCCCTTCGCGGGCACGCCCGCTCCCACAGGTTCAGTGCGATCCATGTGGGAGCGGGCGTGCCCGCGAAGGGGCGCAAAGCGGCCCCAAATCTTCGATAGCCAGCAACCGGAGACCCTGATGACATTCAAAAAAGGCCTGCACATCGGCATGTCGCTTGCCCCCACCTGGCTCAGCGGCGAAGGCTGGCGGCGTGCCGACAGCCGCGTCGAAACGCTGTTCGGCAGCGACTTCGCCATGGACATCGCCCGCCGCTCCGAAGCCGCACACCTCGACTTCGTGTTCCGCCCCGACGTCAGTTGCGTGGTGGCCGACGCCCTGCAAAGCGGCTCGGGCTTCACCAGCCTCGACCCCACCGTGCTACTGGCCGCGCTCACCCGCGAAACCAGCCGTATCGGCCTGGTGTCGACTGTTTCGACCACCTTCTTCCCCCCCTACCTGGTCGCGCGTCAGCTGCAGTCACTGAACTGGCTAAGCCAAGGCCGGGTCGGCTGGAACATCGTCACTGCCCTGCAAGGCCACGAGAACTTCGGCCTGGCAGCCATGCCCAGCGCCGAAGAGCGTTATGCCCGTGCCGCCGAGTTCACCGAGGTGGTGCAGCGGTTGTGGCGCAGCTTCCCGCAACAGGCCCTGCGCATCGACCGCGAGAACGGTGTTTACGCCGACCCGGCGCACGTCCAGCCAATCAACCACCAAGGCGACTTCCTGCAGGTACAGGGCCCGCTGAACCTGCCCGAACAGGGCGCACGCATTCCGTTGATCCAGGCGGGTGCATCCGACAGCGGTCGTGACTTTGCTGCCCGCATTGCCGACATCGTCTTTGCCCCTACACCCGACCAGGCCGCGGCGGCGGACCTGCGCCGCGACCTGTCTCGCCGAGCCCAAAAACACGGCCGCCAGGCCGACGATGTTCGCCTGTTGCCCGGCCTGAGCCTGTACTTGGCACCCACTCGCCAGCAGGCACGCGAACTGTTCATGCAAACCCACGCCCGGGTAGACAAGGCACGCAAGTACGCCGCCATCGAGAAGATGATCGGCATCGACCTGGCCAACTGGCCGAGCGACCGACGCATTCATGCTGCCGACTTGCCGCCGCTGCAACTGCTGCCCGGCGCCAGCCGCACGCATGTGAGCCTGCTACGGCGCTTGATCGAGCGTGAATCGCTGCTGCCAGAAGAACTGCTGATGCGCCCGGAAGTGTTATCGGCGGCGCACTGGCAAGTGATTGGCACGGTCGACGATGCCGTGGCAGAAATTGCCGACTGGGCCGAGGCGGGGGTGATGGATGGCTTCATTGCCGCGCCGGGGGGCTCGTTTGGCTCGGTGTACAGCTTTCTGGATGAAGTGGTGCCGCGACTGGTGGAGCGCGGGTTGTTCCGTGACCGCTATCAAGGGGCTACGTTTGCCGAGCATCTGCAGCGGTATTGAGGGGCCCAAGGGGCTGCTGCGCAGCCCCGAACCGTCTCACGGCACCTTCTTGCCTTCCACTGCCTTCGCGGTTTCAATCAGTTTGTCGAACTTGCGGTTCAACTGGGTAAACTTCTCATCACTCGTGGCGCGGGCCTTTATGTTGTTCACCGAACTGGCCTTGTCGGCAATGGTCACCACCGTCCAGTCCCAGTTCCTGGACACCCAGTAAACCAGCTCACCGTCCGCTGAAAACGCTTCAAGCCGGCCACCGCTATCCGGCACCGGCCTGGCGTCCTTGGTCATCGGCAGCAGTTGCTGAACCCGTGCCTCGTCGGTGGTATCCAGCCGCACCTCCACCTGGCGCAACTGGTCGGCCTCGTTGAACACGGCCTTGACTTGAGAAATGGCAAGGCCGCCCAGGTTGTAATCAGCCTTGGGCTTGACGCCCTGATAGAACTCGGTAGGCACCTGGTAGTGATAACCGGTGAAATGCTCTACCTCGCCGAACTGCTGCTGCAGAATGGCCAAGGCCTGGGACTTGGGCATGCCTAGCTTGAACTCGCCAACTTCGAGCGCCGACCAGGCTTGCAGGGGGAAAATCGCACAGGCGAACAAAAGCGGTAAGGTCCGTTTCATGGGCTAGTCTTCCTTGAAAATAGCCCATCAACCTACCCCCTGCACGGCAACCCGACAATACTGGCAGGGTGCCAAGCCCACCCTGCCCCGACCTCAGGCCACCGCTTTCTCGACACGCTGCGCCGCTTCCAGCTCGCGCACCAAAGGCAGCACGTGCTCGCCGAAGTACGCCACTTCCTCCTGGAAATGCAGGAATCCAGAGAGGATCAAGTCCACCCCCACTGCCTTCAGCGCCACGATGCGTTCGGCAATTTGCCGTGGTGTGCCGATCAGGTTGGTCTTGAAGCCATCGTTGTACTGCACCAGGTCCTCGAAGCTGGACTTGGCCCAGTTGCCCTCGCCCTCCGGGCTGGCGGCCCCGGCGTGCTTTACCTCCTGGCCGAACGCCCGCACCGCCTCGGGGTTGGCCTTGTCGATGATCTCTTGCAGCACCGCACGCGCTTCTTCCTCGGTGTCGCGGGCGATGATGAAGGCATTCACCCCGATCTTTACCGAGTGGCCATTGGCCGCCGCCTTGGTGCGGATATCGTCCACTTGGGCCTTGATTCCTTCCACGCTGTTGCCGTTGGTGAAGTACCAGTCCGACACCCGCGCAGCCATGTCCCGCGCCGCACGCGAACTGCCGCCCTGGAAGATCTCCGGGTGCGGTTGCTGCAACGGCTTGGGTTTGAGGTTGTAGTTACGCAAGCGGTAAAAGTCGCCGTTGAAGGTGAAGTTGTCTTGCGTCCAGATGCCCTTGAGCGCGCGGATGAATTCTTCGGAGCGGCGATAGCGCTCGTCGTGGTCCAGCCACGGCTCACCGATCGCGTGGAACTCGCCCTTGAACCAGCCCGAGACCACGTTGATGGCGATACGGCCATTGGTGAACTGGTCGATGCTCGCCAGCTGCTTGGCCGCCAGCACCGGGTTCCACGGGCCGGGCAGGATGGCAGCGATGACCTTGAGCTTTTCCGTGGCGGCCAGCAGCGCGTGGCTGATGGTGACCGATTCGTGCTGGTTGTCGGCGCCGTAGCCGGCGGTGAAACGGATTTGCGACAGGGCGTAGTCGAAGCCTGACTGTTCAGCGATTTGCGCCAGCTTGCGGTTGTAGTCGATGTCCCAGCTGGTGCGTTGCTCGATGGTGCTGACCACCAGGCCACCGCTGACGTTGGGGACCCAGTAGGCGAACTTGATCGGGGTACGGCTCATGGGGTGGCTCCTTGAGAATTCTTAGGGTTCAAGGAGGCAGGAGCAGCAAGCGTGCCAACGGCTGGATGGCTTTACTTTCAATGAGTTGGCGATAAAAGGCGGCGATGCTGGCTGCATGTGATCAAACACGCTGTCGGATCACTGTTGCCTGCGCAACACCGCCGCTTGCTGCTAGCTCACCGGTTTTTGCGCATGCTCATGTGGGCGTCATCCATCAAGGCCTTGGCCATGTCGCCACCGAGACCGTGCTTGGTGGGAGGTGAAGAAGCATGAAACATTATTTATCAATACTAACTCCTATTTGATGTAGTTTCTCATTCGCATAGAAATCGTACCCTTTACCACTCCCCGCCTCAGGAATTCGTCTTGAAACGTCACCTCCCCGCCCGCCTGCTGCTGGTCGGCGCATGCAGCGCCATGCCTGTCGTTCATGCCGCCGACAACCTCACCCTGCCCGCGACCCAGATCGACAGCACGAGCGAAGCAGTAGATGGCGTAAGCCAGGGCTATGAAGGCAGGGCGGCATCCAGCACCACCAAACTGGGCCTGACCGACAAGCAGACCCCTCAGGGTGTAACGACCATCACCCGGCAAGCGCTGGACGATTTCAAGATCACCGGTATCAAGGACGCACTGCGGGCAGCACCATCGGTAACCGTCGAGCAAACCGAAACCGACCGCACCGAATTCACCTCGCGTGGCTTCGATATCAATACCTTCGAATTCGACGGTACTGGCATGCCCTTCGTCAGCAGCACGCTGGTAGGCGACCAGGACCTGGCCGAATTCGAGCAGATCGACGTACTGCACGGTGCCAATGGTTTGATGAGCGGCGCCGGCAACCCGTCGGCCACGGTCAACTTCGTGCGTAAACGCCCCACCGACACCTTCCAGGCGCAGGTCGATACCAGCGTCGGCTCATGGGACAGCCGCCGGATCGACATCGATGTCGCCGGCCCGCTGACCGACAGCGGCAATGTGCGCGGCCGCTTCATCTACTCCCACGACAAGGGTAATTCGTGGATGGACCGCTACAGCCACGAGCGCAACGTGGCTGCCGGCCTGCTGGCGTTCGATGTGTCCGATGCCGACACGGTGACCGTGGGTTTCTCCCAGCACAACAGTGACTCCAACGGCAGCACCTGGGGCAACCTGCCGCTGGTGGACAACCACGGCAATGCCATTCATTACAGCGGGCGCAGTAGCAGCATCGGGCAGCCGTGGACCTACTGGAACCTGCACACCCAGCGGGCCTTCGTCGAGCTGAAGCATGATTTCGGCAATGACTGGAACGCCACGCTCACGGCCACCGGGCAGCAGGAAAAGCAGAACACCAACATGCTTTATGTGGGCGGCGTCTCCGGGGATGTTGCCGACGCGTATGCCAACCACACCCGCAGCGAGGCACACCAACTGCTGGGCGAGGCCAAGGTGCAAGGGCCGTTCAGCCTGTTCGGTCGCGAGCACCAACTGACCTTCGGGGCCGCGTATGGGCGCACCCATCAGAAAGGCCAGGAGTATGACGAAGACCTGGAACACGGCAGTTTCTTCAACACTTCGTTCTCGGGCATCCTGGCGGGCAACACGCCAATGCCATCGTTTGGCGTTACCAGTGAGGGCCTGGCGCAGAACTTCCAGGACACGCAGAAAAGCGTATTCGCCGGGGCACGCTTCAGCCTGGCGGATAACCTTCACTGGATAGCCGGTGCACGTATGCTCAGCGCCGACGGCAAGGGCGAGAGCTACGGTTCAGAGCACTCCACGCGCGCCCATGGCAAAGTCACGCCGTACACTGGCCTGGTCTACGACCTGAACGATGCATGGAGCCTCTACGGCAGCTGGACCAAAATTTACAACCCGCAGTACAACGTGGTCGGTATCGACGGCAAGCTGCTCGACCCTCTGGAGGGCAAGAGCATGGAAGTTGGCGTCAAAGGCAGCGTGATGGACGACCACCTGCACCTGACCGCTGCGCTGTTCAAGACCGAGCAGCGCAACGTGGCTGTGGATGCGGGTTTCGACGGGGTTCAGGAGGTTTACACGCCGGGCGACTTCAAGAGCCACGGCGTAGAGTTGCAAGCCTCGGGCGAAGTGGTGCCGGGGCTGGACATGCTCGCTGGCTACACCTATGTGCGCATTGACGATGACAACGGCGAGCGTGCGCGCAAATATGTGCCCACCCACAGCGTGCGCGGTATGGTCACCTACCGCTTGCCAACCCTGCCGCAGATGAAGGTTGGCGCCCGTGTCAGCTGGCAGACCGGCGTCGAGAGCGACACCAACAGCGCCATCCACCAGAACGCCTACGGCCTGGTCGACCTGATGACCAGCTACGACATCGACAGCAACTGGAGCACGTCGCTGAACCTGAACAACGTCACCGACCGCAAATACCTGCTGTCGCTGTACAACAATGCGACAACCGCCAGCTACGGAGCACCACGCAACCTGACGGCCTCGGTGACCTGGAAGTATTGACCCCGCCTGTAGGGTGTTGCAGTGCGCCGAGCGGTATCAAGTAATGGCCCCGGCGCCATTCCGGTAAGCTCGGCTTCCTGCAATGCAACCCTCAAGGACGGACCCCATGCATTCACTGACTGACGAGCAGGTACTGGCGATCATCCGCGAAAACCCGGTAAACCGGGCGCTCCTGGACGTACTGCCAACGCTGGATATCCCCCACTGCATGCTGGTGGCAGGCGCGCTGTTCCAGACCGTCTGGAACCACCGCGCCGGGTTGCCTGCCCAGCGGGGCATCAAGGATTACGACATCGCCTATTTCGACGAAGACTTGTCCTGGGAAGCAGAAGACCGGGTTATCACCAGGGTGCAGCAGGCCTGCGCGCACCTGGGCGTCAATGTTGAAGTGCGCAACCAGGCCCGCGTTCATCTGTGGTACCAGGCTAAATTCGGTGGTGATTACTCGCCATTGCTCAAGGTCACAGATGGCATCGACCGCTACCTGATCCGCTCGACCTGCCTTGGGGTTGATGTGCACACAGGCGCGCTGTACAGCACGCACGGCCTGGATGACCTGCAAAACGACCTGCTGAAGATGAACGAGCTGAACCCGCGCCCAGACTTGTTCAGGCAGAAAGCCGCCAGTTACCAGGCGCGGTGGCCATGGCTTGTGCTGGTTGCATAACGATGGCGTTAACCCACGCGCCCCTCAGCTGAACACCCAAAGCACGCGCGTGGGCTTGTCGGTAAGGTTGGCATAACGAAAACTGGCGTGGGGTTGCAGTTGAAAGCTGTCACTGGCGCGTAGCGTTACCGGCTCGCCGCCGCCCAGCCACACGGTCAGCTCGCCTTCGAGCACGAAGCAGCCCTGCTCCGAGCTGTCGTCCAGGTACTCCTCACCACTGCTGGCGCCTGGCTCCAGGTGGCTATCGAGCATGGAGAAGGCGCCCGATATCGTGGGCGATGCAAGCACATCGGTAATGCCGCCCGCCAGGTGCAGGGTGCGGCGCTCATGCGGGCGGGTGACCCAGTCGAGTTCGCGGGGTTTTTCCAGCTTGTAGAAATAGGCCGTCGAAACGCCGAGCTCTTCACTGATGGCGGTGAGGTCGGCTACGGTCGGGCGCGATACGCCCCGTTCAACCTGGGACAGAAAACCCACCGAGCGGCCGATACGCTGGGCCAGCTCGCCCAGCGTCAGGCCTTTGAATTTGCGCAGGTCGCGAATCAGTACTGCCAGGCCTTCAATCTCTTCGTGCACTTTCATAGTTGAATCGCGACTTTCGGACAGAAAAATGAATGCCCTGAAAAGTACATGATTCATTTCACAAAGCAAAATGCTTCACACCAAAGGACCGCAGGCGGCCTACCACCTTGTCGGTTAGCGCAGCCCTCTGTAGGAGCGGCCTTGTGTCGCGATCGGGCTGCGCAGCAGCCCCAGCACTAGCGGCGGCGAAGCTGAAATCGAGGGGCTTCTGCGCAGCCCGATCGCGACACAAGGCCGCTCCTACAGGGGACCGCGCCGCTGCCGAGGCAGGTGTTTTACGTTAGCGGATAGCCTCGTACGTGAGGTCTAGGCACTTGCGCGCCTTTTCCACCAGTTCGTCGATCTCTTCCATGCTGATCACCAGCGGCGGCGCGATGATCATGGTGTCGCCCACGGCGCGCATGATCAGGCCGTTGTCGAAGCAATGCTGGCGGCAGATCATGCCCACACCTTTGCCTTCGTAACGGGCGCGGCTGGCCTTGTCTTTCACCAGTTCGATCGCACCGAGCATGCCCAGACCGCGCACTTCGCCCACCAGCGGGTGGTCGGTCAGCTCGCGCAGGCGTTGTTGCAGATACGGCGCGGTTTTATCGTGCACCTGCTGAATGATCTGCTCGTCACGCAGAATCCGCAGGTTCTCCAGGCCCACCGCAGCCGCCACCGGGTGGCCGGAATAGGTGAAGCCATGGTTGAAGTCGCCGCCTTCGCTGATGACCTTGGCCACTTCGTCACGCACGATCACTCCGCCCATTGGAATGTAACCGGAGGTCAGGCCCTTGGCGATGGTCATCAGGTCGGGCTTGAGGTCGTAGTAGTCGCTGCCGAACCACTCGCCGGTACGGCCGAAACCGCAGATCACTTCGTCGGCGACGAAGAGGATGTCGTGCCTGGCCAGGATTTCCTTCACCTTCGGCCAGTAGGTTTGCGGTGGAATGATCACGCCACCGGCGCCCTGGATCGGTTCGGCGATAAAGGCGGCAACGTTGTCCACGCCAACCTCGAGAATCTTCTTCTCCAACTGCTCGGCCGCCCACACGCCAAAGTCGGCCTCGGTCATGTCGCCGCCTTCGCCAAACCAGTACGGCTGCGGGATGTGCACGATATCCGGGATCACCCCGCCCTGCTGGTGCATACCGCTCATGCCGCCCAACGCCGCGCCCGCCACGGTGGAGCCGTGGTAACCGTTGATGCGGCCAATGATGACCTTCTTGTTGTTCTGGCCCTTGAGTGCCCAGTAATGGCGAACCATGCGCAGCACGGTGTCGTTGCCTTCGGAGCCGGAGCCAGTGAAGAACACGTGGTTCATGCCCTGCGGGGCCACATCGGCGGTTGCCTTGGCCAATTCCAGCGCAGGCGGGTGCGCTGTCTGGAAGAACAGGTTGTAGTACGGCAACTGCTTCATCTGCTGGCTGGCGACCTCGGCCAGCTCATCGCGGCCATAGCCGACCGCCACGCACCACAGGCCGGCCATGCCATCAAGAATCTTGTTGCCTTCGCTGTCCCACAGGTACACGCCCTTGGCCGACGTGACGATGCGCGGGCCCTTCTCGGCCAGTTGCTTCACATCGCTGAACGGGGCCAGGTGGTGGTCGCGGCTCATGGCTTGCCAGGCAAGGGTCTGCGAATTCTGTTCACTCATTTTTTCACTCCATCACGTTGCGCAGCCAGGCTGCGCAGGTATTTTCATCAAAGGAATCGGTCGGTGTTCAGGCGGACTGCAACAGTTTCTGGCGCAATACCGAGCGCTGCCGGCAAGCCTTGCCAAAGGATTGGAAGATGGTCAGGTAATGCGGGTTGTCCATGACCTGGAACTCGGGGTGCCATTGCACAGCCAAGGCAAAGCCCTTGCTGCCCTGGACTGAAATCGCTTCCACCAACCCGTCGGGTGCCAGCGCCTCCACCCTCAGCCCGGGCGCCAGTGCATCAATGCCCTGGCCGTGGATGGAATTGACGTCGAATACCGCCGGCAAGCCCATGCGGTCGAGCACGCCGCCGGGTTCCACATGCATGGTGTGACGCGGGCCATACTGCTTTTCGATCGGCTCGCCCTTGCCTTCGCGGTGGTCCATGAACACACCGGTTTCGTGCACCTTCTGGTGCAGCGTGCCGCCCAGCGCCACGTTCATTTCCTGGAAGCCACGGCAAACCCCCAGCACCGGCACGCCTGCGGCGATGGCTGCACGCATCAGCGGCAACGTGGTGGCATCACGCAAAGGGTCGTGGTGGGTCCCCGCAGCACTGGCCGGGCCGTTGTAATGGAACGGCTCGATATTGGACGGCGAACCGGTGAAGATCAGCCCGTCCACCACGTCAAGAATGTCGGCGCTGTCCATCAGCTCGCCGAGGCTGGGTATCACGATGGGCAAGCCACAGGCTGCCTTGGCCGCCGCGCGTGCGTACTTTTCGGCGATGGTCTGGGTGGCATGCTGCTCAATCATGCTGGTGCATGCGGTAATGCCAATAACGGGCACACGTGGCATATCTTCCTCCGGCAAATCGGTATTGCGCGTGGTATTCAAACGTTGGGAAGGTGTTGCTGTTCGGGCTTCGGCACTTACAGGAACCAGCGGTACTCGCGGACATCGATGTGGCGCATGAAGTCCAGTTGCTCCTGGTGTTTGTTCTCGCAATAGACCATCACGAACTCACTGCCCAGGCCTTCGTTGACCACCGGGTGGTGACGCATGGCGGCCAGGGCACTGAGGGCATCCTTGGGGAAGTCGATGCCGCTCTGGCGGTTTTCGTTCAGCGGGGCGATGGGTTCGACGCCGCGGTCCAGGCCGTGCTCCATGCCCGTCAGGATGGCCGCCAGCACCAGATACGGGTTTGCATCGGCGCCAGCGATCCGGTGCTCGATACGCAGGTTGCGCGGGTCGGACTCGGGGATGCGAATGCAGGCGTCGCGGTCTTCAAAACCCCAGCTGGCCTTGCTCGCCGCATTGACCATGGCGCCGTAGCGGCGGTAGGCATTGTGGTTGGGGGCGAAGATCGGCATGCAGTGGGGCAGCAGCTCCAGGCACCCGGCCACCGCATGGCGCAGCTTGCGCTGCTCTGCGCCCGCCAGGAGGTTGTTGCCAGCGCTGTCGTACAGGCTGACGTGCACATGCATGCCGCTGCCCGGCGCGTCCAGGTATGGCTTGCTCATGAAGCTGGCACGGTAGCCGTAGTTCATCGCGATGCCGCGGGTACTGCGGCAGAACAGCGCCGACCAGTCTGCCGCGCTCAGGGCATCTTCGCTGTGCGCGAAGTTGATCTCGAACTGCCCTGGGCCAAGCTCCGCCGTGATGACGTTCGCCGGCACACCCTGCTCGTTGGCGCCATCGACCATCTCGTGCAGCACCGACGAGAAGCGTGACAGCCGCTCGATGTGCATGTTCGGCTGGTCGTCTTCGTCGTCGGTCGCGGTATCCCGTGGGTGCTGCGGCAGGCCGTTGTCGAGCTTGCGGTCGAACAGGTAGAACTCCAGCTCGAAGGCCACCACCGGGCGAATGCCACGTTTGGCCAGGCGCTGGATGACCCGGGCCAGTACTTCACGGGGTTCGAACTCGATAGGCTTGGCTGTGCCATCGGAGGTGATGAGCATCTGGGCAATCACTTCCTTTTCCCAGCGCACCGGTTTCAGGGTACCCGGCACCAGACGCCGGGCGGCATCCGGGTCGCCGTCGGCGAAGCAGTAGTCACCAATCGGGTAAAGGCCGCCCTGGGTGCCCAGCAGCACACAGTTTTGCGGCAGCTTCAACGGGGTGCCGGCTGCGACCTTTTCCAGCATGTCCATGGGGTAGCGCTTGCCATAGAAGTGCCCGGGGATATCCAGCGCAATCAGGTCGACATAACGTATTGCCGGGTGCTGCGCCCGGAACGAGCGCACTTCAGTCAGCAGGTCCGCAAAGATGACACTCATCTTCTTATCCTTGTGAGGTGAACAGATTCAGTTGAAGACCCAGAGCACGCGGGTGGTTTTTTCCGTCAGGTTGGCGTAACGAAACTGCGCGTGGGGTTGCAGCTGGAAGCAGTCGTTGGCCTGAAGGGTCACCGCGTCGCCCGCGTCCAGCCATACCGTGAGTTCGCCTTCGAGCACGAAACAGCCCTGCTCGGAGCGGTCGCTCAGGTATTCCTCGCCACTGCTGGCGCCGGGTTCGAGATGGCTGTCGAGCATGGAGAAGGCGCCGGCGATGGTGGGCGAAGCCAGCACATCGGTAATGCCCGACTCCAGGTACAGCGTGCGCCGCTCATGGGGGCGCGTGACCCAGCCGATGCCGCGGGGCTTGCTCAGGTTGTAGAAGTAAGCGGTGGACACGCCGAGCGCTTCGCTGATGGCGGTAAGGTCTGCCACGGTCGGGCGCGAAACACCCCGCTCCACCTGGGAGAGGAAACCGACCGAACGGTTGATGCGCCCGGCCAGCTCACCCAGGGTGAGGTTCTTGAATTTGCGCAGGTCGTGAATAAGGATCGCGAGGGCTTCAACCTCTTCGTGCATCTTCATCGTTTCGGACTGCCGTGAAATTTTTAGTGTTATTTTTCATGAAAAATTACATAAAAATTTTCACGCGTCAAGCTGAGTGATGCCCAAGTACCTCGGGCCAGGCCGCGCTCACCAGCAACTTTGCAGCCAAACGGTCATGTCGGTTCACCTTGCGACAGCTATCGTTGCTGGTCTGGGCAACGACTACCGACCGAGGGTGGAGCCATGAACACCAGTGATTTGCTCGAACAGTTACTCCGAGCCGGGCAGCGCTCGCAGGCACCGCAAGGCGCCGGCATGTCATCGCAAGACGGCCTGGGCGGTTTGCTGGGCGGGCTGCTTGGCGGTGGCAGTGCATCAGGTGGGGGGCTTGGTGGTTTACTGGGTGGCATTTTGGGCGGCGCTGGCAGCAACGCTGGCGGCCATACCCAGGGCCGCTCCGCTGGCGGTATCAATTATGCTGCCCTGGCTTCGTTGGGCATGATGGCATTTCAGGCTTATCAAAGCTGGCAGCACAGCCAGGCGGCAGCCCCGCAACAAGCGTTACGTACAGTAGACCAACTGTCCGGCCCCGAGGCCGAAGATCACAGCCATGCAATCCTGCGCGCACTGATCGCGGCAGCCAAGGCTGACGGTCGCATCGACGAGCAGGAACAACAGCTGATCTACGCTGAAATCAAACGTCACGCCAACGACCCGCAACTCCAGCAGTGGCTGGATGAAGAAGTGAGCAAGCCACTGGATGCTGCCGAGGTCGCACGGTCGGCCCAGGACCCGGCCATGGCCGCAGAAATGTACCTGGCCAGCGTGATGCTGGTGGACGACCAGCAGGACGCCGAGCGGGCCTACCTTGACGAACTGGCCGCCGCACTGCAAATCGAGCCGACGTTGCAGGTGCATCTGGAGCAGCAGGCCAAGGGAAGCGCCTGAGCCACTCCCTTACTTGCTGGCGATCGACTGATTCGCCAGCGGGCAGCTCTGGGCGTTGAGGAAGCGCGATTTCTTCAGCCAGTCCTGCTGCGGGTAATAGGCAAACACATAGCTGCCGCGCTGCAGCGTCTCGATCAGTTTGCCGGCAATCGCCGGGCGAACGGCCGGGCACCCCTGGCTACGCCCCAGGCGCCCAAGGCCGGGCACGACCTTGGGGTCGGCGTAGGCGGCGGCATGCATCACGATCGCGCGCGACATGCTGTTGTCGTTGAACCCCGGCTCCAGCCCTTGCAGCCGCAGCGAGCGACCGTGCTTGCCGCTATAGGTCTGGCCGGTTTCATAAAGGCCGAGCGAGGATTGGTAACTGTTCGGCGCATTGGAGAACGTGGTCGGCACATCAGCGCCGCTGTTCTTGCCGTGGGCAACCCACTCTTCGAACAACAGCTTCTTGGCGCGCAGGTCGAACACCCACAGGCGTTTGTCACGCGAGGGCTTTGAATAGTCGATCACCGTCAGCAGCTTGTCCGCTTCGCTGTGGCTGGCACAGGCGTAGGCGGTAAGTGCCAGGGTCAAGGCCGAAAGGCTGGCGTTCGGCGCCAACCGTTGCAACTCGGCGGCACCAGGCAGGGGTTGTGCGTGCACGGCCTGCCAGGCGCTGAGGAAAAACAGGCCAATACTGGCCAGCGAGAGCCGGATGGCCCCCTGCAATGGTGTGAACATCGACATGGGTTACCCTGATGAAAACCTGGCTTTTCTTGCCTTGATTGCAGCCAAAAGCGGCTACTTTGCTTGATTTCTACAGAATTGCCGATCATTTCTTGACCAATGGTTTAACTTCCTCACTGCCTTCGGTGCTGATCACCGTGAATTTCCCGTCGCTGCGGGTATCCCGGGTGGACGCCCAGTCGGTGATCACCAGCATGGTGCCGACATCCATCGCCGCACGTAGGTGGCGGCGAAACTCCGGGTTGATGTCCAGTTGGCCCAATTGTTCATAGGGCGTATTCCCATACTCCGGGTTGCTAAGCCCCACCACTGACCAATGCAAGGGCAGCCCGCCGTCTACTGCCAGGCTGGACGGTTTTTGCAGCAGGGAATACACCGCCATTCCGCTGCGATGCTGGCTGCTTTGCAGCGAAAGTGCGGGGGCAGAGCCGACCAGCTGGCCACCGCGATACACATAGGCACGCATGTCGGCGCGGCTGACCAGGATCGACAATGGCCCTGAGGCAGGGTCCGGGTCGTCCCAGAACTGCTGGTTGTTCAACACCAGCGGCCCTTGGGCTTTGCCTTCGCTGACCGTAGGCGCCAGCACGCCGGGGTGGTAGACCTCCACCGGTGCACTGTGGGTGTCGGAAACAATGACCGTGGTGGAACTGAAACCAGTGACCTCATACAGCTTTTTGGCAAACGCCAGCGGCAGGCGCACGCAACCATGCGACGCGGGGTAACCCGGCAGATGGCCGGCGTGCAAGGCGATGCCATCCCACGTCAGGCGCTCCATGTACGGCATCGGCGCGCTGTTGTAGAGGCTGGATTTGTGCTCGACCTTTTTCTGCAGGATGCTGAATACACCGGTGGGCGTCTCACGGCCTGCCTTGCCGCTGCTCACAGTGCTGACGCCGATGGCGATGCCATTGCGATACACGTAGGCACGTTGCTCGGTAAGGCTCACCACAACAGTTACCGGCCCCACCGGCGAGACCTGCGGGTACCAGAGAAACTGGCCAGGCTTGAGGCTGTCGAGCTGGTGCCTGAGTTCGGTCGGCGTGGGCACCTGCAGGGGTGCCGCTGCGACCACGGCGGCGGCAAGCAACAGGCTCAGCCCGAGCGATACATGCAACATCGAATAATCCCTCTTCGATCCCTGCTCCCAGCTTAGTCGGAACGGGCGGCACAAAGCCACCTGCCCCCTGCATTCACCATGCGTGGTAACAAACGAGCACAGCAAGTGTGCACAAAATTCCCAACTCGCCGCTCACCCCATACCGGAAAAAGCCGCAAGAGACCTGCGCGCCCAGCATTCATTGGCGCCCGCGGCTTGGTACGAATCTTGTTTGTATACAAATCCAAAAATAAAAGTACACAACCATCACGAGGTCCCGATGGCGTCGATTTCGCGTTCCGATGTTAGCCCAGCTGATACGCTCCCCACCGACACGACCGATCCCGGCCCGCTGGCGTTGAGCCCGCGCCTTTACAGTGCCGACCTTGCCCCGACCCGCGCGGCAAACCGTACCTGGGGGCGCTACAGCCTGTTTGCGCTGTGGACCAACGACGTGCACAACATCGCCAACTACTCCTTCGCCATCGGCCTGTTCGCCCTGGGCATGAGCGGCGCGCAGATACTCGCCGCCTTCGCGCTCGGCGCACTGGTGATCTACGGCCTGATGAACCTGTCCGGCTACATGGGCCAGAAAACCGGCCTGCCCTACCCCGTGCTGTGCCGGATCAGCTTCGGCATCCATGGTGCGCAGATCCCGGCACTGATCCGCGCGGTCATCGCCATCGCCTGGTTCGGCATCCAGACCTACCTTGCCTCGGTGGTATTGCGCGTTCTGCTGACTGCCCTGGCTCCAGACCTCAAGGCGTATGACCAGAACGCGATCCTGGGCTTGTCGACCCTGGGCTGGGTCACCTTCCTTGGTATCTGGTGCGTGCAGGTGGCGATATTCGCCTACGGCATGGAGATGGTACGCCGCTTCGAGTCCATCACCGGGCCCATCATCCTGGTCGCCTTCAGCGGCCTTGCGGGCTGGATGTACTGGCGCAGTGGCCTGTCGATTTCCTGGTCCAGCGGCAACGCACCAACCGGCAGCACAATGTGGCTGAAGGTGCTGGGTGCGGCTGCCTTGTGGGTCTCGCTGTATGGCACCATGATCCTCAACTTCTGCGACTTTACCCGCAACTGCCCGGACCGGCGCACCATCAGCGTGGGCAATTTCTGGGGCCTGCCGGTGAACATGCTCGGCTTCGCGCTGATCGCTGTAGTACTGGCCGGTGCGCAGTTCAGCATCGACGGCAAACTGGTGCAGAGCCCGACGGAAATCGTCGCCGCCATACCCAACACCGCTGGCCTGGTGCTTGCCTGCCTGGCGTTCCTGATCGTTACCGTGGCGGTGAACATCATGGCCAACTTCGTCGCCCCGGCCTACGTGCTGGCCAACCTGGCGCCAAACCTGCTCACCTTCCGCCGCGCCGGCTTGCTCAGCGCTGCCATCGCGGTGGTGATCCTGCCCTGGCACCTGTACAACAGCCCGTCGGTAATCGTGTATTTCCTCGGCGGCCTCGGCGCGCTGCTCGGCCCTTTGTACGGCATCATCGTCACCGACTACTACCTGGTACGCCGCAGCCGCGTAAACCTGCCGCAGTTGTATAGCGAAAGTTCACAGGCTGCCTATCACTACAGCGGCGGGGTCAACCTGCGCGCCGTAGCGGCATTTATCCCGGCTGCGCTGATCGCCATCGTGCTGGCGCTGGTACCGGCGTTCGATACGTTGTCGCAGTTTTCCTGGTTCTTCGGCGCTGGCCTGGGCGGGTTGATCCATTACGCCATTGCCAACCGCAGTGCCCGCTACGCCGACGTTTCTGGCGAAAGCATTGCGGTGGACAGCGCGCAGCATTGATCGCGGGCAAAGGCCCGGCAGTGGCCAGTCGACTGATCACGCCAAGGCAGTTACGCTGGCGCTTTCCACCTGCACGGAAGCGCCAGTGATCGATACCTATGAAGGAAGCTGCCTGTGCGCAGCGATCTGTTACCTGCTACTCACCCCGCCAAAGGCGGTAAGCCACTGCCATTGCAGCCAGTGCCGCAAAAGCCACGGGGCCGCGTTTGCTTCGTACGGGAGCGTTCCGCGCAGCCAACTGCGAATACTGCGCGGCGCTACCAACCTCAAGAAATTTGCCTCTTCACCCACGGTAATGCGCGAGTTCTGCGGCGAATGCGGCTCGAGCCTGTTCTGGTCGCGCACCCAAGGTGAGTTTGCCGACTGGGTGTCGGTTGCCCTGGGCACGCTCGATACGCCGTTCCTGCCCAGGAAGCAGAAACAGGTTCATGTTGATTCTGCCGCCCCCTGGTATGCCCCCGTCAGCGCCCTTACTCACACCGGCTGACATTGCAAAGCAGCTTGATATCCGTATGCTTGCGCCTGCCCAAGGATGGGTGCCTGTGGCGCTCACCGGGTTCTGACACGCGGGTCAGCATAAAGTGGCCTGCAACCCCGATACACACCAACCGATAAGGAAATCCCATGCGTAAATTCAAGTTTGTGCTGGCAGCGTTGCCATTCTTTGTACTGGCCGGCTGCGGCAACGACGCCCTGGAAGGCACCTACGAAGCGACCACCACTGTGATGGGTTTCAAAGGCCCCAAGCAGACATGGGAGTTTTCCAAGGACTACATCATGACCAACGGCAGCAAGGTCAAGGTTGAGGAATGGGAACGCAAGGATGATGTGGTCACTGCACGCAACAAGGACGGACTTGCGCTGATCAACGTTCGCGTGCTGGACGGCGGCAAGCGTCTGGAAGCTGTAGGCGGCAGCGACATGGCCAAGAATGAGTTCGTGCGGGTGGACTGACCGGCAGCGTCACTGGGGCTGCTGCGCAGCTCCTTGACCGCTTGGCATACAAGGCTGACGTGCCCCCGCGAGCACCGGCAACGCCGGTGCCATGCACTACATGGTCAAGACAATCCCGGAGAGAGCAATCACGGCTAGGCACCTCGATGCCTGAACAACGGATGCTAGCGCTCACCGCACCTTCCGGAGATTCCGTTCGTTGACTGACTCACAGCACAACCCGACCTACGCAAAACGGTTCGAAGCCGTGCTTGCCTACATCGACAGCCACCTCGAAGGCGACCTGTCGGTGGCTGCCCTGAGCCGCATCGCCAGCTTCTCGGCGTTTCACTTCCATCGGCAGTTCACGGCATACATGGGCGTACCGGTTTCACGGTATGTGCAACTGATGAGGCTTCGACGGGCAGCGCATCAACTGGTGGCCTCGCCTGCCATCTCGGTGCTGGAAGCCTCCTTCAGCGCCGGCTTCGAAAGCCCCGAAGCCTTTGCCAGGGCGTTCAGGCGCGCGTTTGGCATGGCACCGAGCGCATTCGCCAAGGCCCCCAACTGGCAGGCCTGGAGTGCGGTATTCGTTGTTCCTCACCTTTCCAGGAGTATCACCATGCAAATCCATATCGTGGATTTCGCCGAAACCCGCGTGGCCGCGCTCGAACATCGCGGGGCCCCCGGCCTTGTCGGCGAAAGCGTCGCACGCTTTCGCCAATGGCGCATGCAGAGCGGCCAATCGCCGGTGGCCAGCAGCCGCACCTTCGGCATCCCCTACGACAACCCCGACACCACCCCGGCGCACGCCTTTCGCTTCGCGGTTTGCGGGGAAATGGATGAGGCCGTGCAAGCCAATGAGTTCGGCGTGCATGAACGGGTCATTCCGGCGGGGCGTTGCGCCGTGGTTCGGCATATCGGCTCGCCTGACTACATCGGCGAAACCATCTATCCGATTTATCGGGACTGGTTGCCTTCGAGCAGTGAAGAGCTGCGCGATCATCCGTTGTTTTTTCACTACCTGAGCGTGTATCCGGAAACGCCGTTGGAAGAATGGCAGACGGATATCTATGTGCCGTTGAAGTAGTCAAACGTTGGCTGTGAGCGCATGCATGGCGCGTTAACTAACGCGACATGCACGCGCTGTCATAACGTGCGGTTTGATGCGCTGGCTTGCTCAGCTCCACAGCACGGGATTGGAAATTAGCCTCTGTAGGCACTTGTTATCCTTCAGAGCGTTTTGCTCCAGTGCCTGTTCGAAGCGGTCGAAGGCTTTGTCATCGACAATGAGCAACTGGCGCTCAAAGAGCACCTCCTTCGCTCGCTTGCAGGCAGCATCTCGTATAAAGCTGCTTCTGTCCGTTCCCAGCAGATCTACCGCCGCATCGATCAGGTCTCGCTCTATGGTATCCACTCGCATTTGGATCGATACGGGATGCTCACGCTTTTTGGTACGAAACGACATGCCAATTTCCCCATAGCGGTGGAGCGATCTCCACACAAAAAGAGCAGCAGCACACATAGCTAACGTCTGCATACGTGTATGAGTTTGTCCAACGCACACGCAGAGGTTTGAGAACGAGTCCCCGAGCTGCACCCTGACGGATTCTTAGCTGCCTTGGTAAACTAGCCGACAGCCCAGGCAGATGCAGGTCTTTTTTTGTTGCGAGCATTTGCTACGCCGCCCCTGCAATTTGCTAAAACGCCTCAAAATCCAGAATTCGGTACCGAAAACGTTGAACGATATGACCACTGAACCAGGCTCTAACCCAGCAACCACGCGCCCTGAGCCGTCACGTCGCTTCAGCGTTGCCCCCATGATGGATTGGGGCATCATTTCCTAAGTGCCAATATCTGCAAGGCTTACAGCCGGGCTTGGCTGCGCATGTACCAATTTTGTACCACCCATCTGCACACTCCCAGTTCTCTTACGGCCAGTTCATCCACGAACTCAGGGCTAAATCCCCCTTTTGCAAGGGTCCGCTTTCGACCCATTGCGGACATTCAGGCTCCAGATCAGCCCCACCCGGGGCAGTGGCCGCTCCCTGCTTTCGCACAGACATCACGCCTGCTCTGGCGGTGGATAGCTCACGCATCCGGCTACTGGCACAATGCACCCAGACCTTGACATGGAACGGCTCCAAGTTGGCCCAACAGGGTCGCAGGCGCTAGCTCTAGCGCCAATAGGCTGAATCGAAAAAACGTCATTGCATAAAGGAACGGATCCACAATGAGCAACCTAATCCCCAAACCCCAAATGCAGTTGGTTGACCCGCAAGCGCAGATGGTGGTCGATGTTCTAAAGAGCATCGGCTTGCCGCATGAAAACATCATCGCATCTCAGGAAGAGAGAGCAATTATTGGGCAAGCCTTACCTGCACTAATCGAATCACTTCCTCACGATGCCAAGCAAGGCGCCAGATACCTGTCTAAATTTGTGGTGGGTGCGGGATTCGGGCTTTTTGATTACTCCCTCAATGCAATCTGGAACGAAGTCGTACTAGACCTCCACAAAAAAGTAATTGCCTATGGCCTCGACATATTCTACGACGCAGCAATCGGCGGAAAGAATAGGGAATTCTATCAAACGGAGGATGATCTTCGCTCCGTAAAAGATGCAACCCTTTTGGATACGTGTCGAAAGCTGGAACTAATCAGCGAAACAACATCAAAGAAGCTGAAGCACATGCTCGACATGCGCAACGACATTGGCATATCTCACCCTACGAACTACACCATCAATGCATACGAGCTTCTTGCCTGGCTCACCAACTGTATCAAAGATGTGTTAAATGACCGCCCGACGGAGTCAGCCTTACAGGTTCAAGCCTTTATTCAGAACCTTCGCACGTACACCCAACCACTTGACGCAGGCAACCTTACAGGCATAACCAGCAAAATCAGAGAGCTCGCCTCCCATCATTGCGGAAGCATTCTTAGAACTATGTTTGGAATCTATGTAGCTCCAGACACGGACCCACAAGTCAGAAAGAACATCTCCCTTCTGTCAGTCGCAGTTTGGCAAGCAAGCAATGACGACTTTAAATATCGACTTGGAATAACCCTTGAAGGCTATAACACCAACCTTCATAAAGATAAGTACGACCTCGGAGTGCAGTTCTTCCAAGCAGTGAACGGCAATGCATTTCGTTCAAATGCTGAGCGTGCCATTATCGTTGACGGCCTCATCGACAACTTATTGGAGAAGCATCACGCTTGGGATAACTATCACCACGAAGCCCCAGTAGCTGATGACATAATGTCCTTCATACAAAACCAACAGGACATCTTGGCAAACTTCGCCCCAAAACTAATAAAAGTTTTCCTAATGTGCCGAATTGGTAATGGCCGCCCCTATTGCAATGGCGTTTCACCAAGAGGCGCAGCTTACTACGATAAGCTCCTAGGCTTGCTGGGTGACTTCTGGGCACCAACAGCGCTGGCCGCACTTACGAGTTTCGAGATCCAAGTTCAACTTGGCGAAGAAATTTGCCGCAAACAAGCGTGCATGGCATTAGAAAAGCTCAAGACCGGAGTAGTAAACCAGCGTCTTCTCGAATGCATTGATTTCCTCTTAACCAACCTACCGGGCAACGGAAAAGCCCCACTTGACAGCAGATTCAAACAACTCTCGTCGGGATATCTGAGCTGGCAATGAGCCAGCTCTCACTTTATATGTAACAGGCAGGAAGGCACCTTAACGCCGGACAAACGGACTTGGGTGCCTCTTGACCTTAAAGCTTATTACCATCACATAGTGCACGGCCTGCGCTATTCCTGCCTAAGCGGATAGGTTGCATGCAAATACTTGCATTGATACTTTAGGCTGAAGGCCCGGCGTTCTCTCCGAGGCGTCCACCCCTCCAACATCAAGTAATTATTTACTCATGCTTAGATTCAATCGCTCCAGCCTTAGCTCTCAGGCGCCTAAACATTACATTCGACACAATAAACGCTTTCACATCATCCAGTGCTAATTTTGAAGAGCTCTTGGTTGCAAGCGGATGAAATCTATTATTAATGTATTCACTCCAACCACCAAAAAAATTTTGATCCAGAGACTTTAAAAGGGAATATTTTTCCACATAAAACTTCAACCCCTCACCGTACGGACCTAAACAATTAAGCTGCAACAGCGCTAACTCCCCTTCACTGAGTTGCGCCCTGACCAAGCTTGCATACTGCCGCCTTCTTAAATAATCGAAGAAAATACGGCGTTCACGAAACCGCTCATCTTTGCTCTCTTCTTCGGAGTCAAGACCTAAGCGACTACTATCAATCTTCTTTAATATCCAGTATAAATTTCTAAAATAATGCCCAACTTCAGACTTATATTTTAAGCAAAAATCATCAATTCTCCGCTGTATATCTTCAGTCTCCGTGAGCTCCGGAAACAGTATTGCCCCCTGATACTCATTCGAAGCCTTTAACTTCGCCAACATCGTATCAACCGCCTCTCTTCCTTTTACAGGCCTATCAGCACGGAAGCAAATGTCGCTCAATATTCTAGAATGGACATCTAACAAGCCAAAAAAAGTAGTTTCAAAAGCCTGCCTCGAGTAGAGATTTGATTGCACCCTTTGCTCTAAATTTGCTGCCCTCGCCTCGACTTGAGCCGCTGCCATCTCGGCTCGCTGCAGAGTCAGAGTTTTCAACACTGCCATTAGAGCAAGAAAGCTCAATATAGGATTCAACAACCCACCTGCGAAGTCGCCCAACTGCCCCCAGTATTGTGCAGATTCGTGATTAGATAATTTTAAAAACGGGATATCGCCCCCAATAAAAAAATGATAAGCCAGCGCGGCAAACACTATTAAAACAATCACTAAAGCACATAGGAGAACTCCAAACGCGAAAGGGGTCTTAGCCAAACCCCCGCCTGCCTGCACACCGTTTGAATGGATATCTTTGTCTTTTCTTCTAGCCACAGTGAAGCCTATAGAATACGCTTGAAATGAAGGCATCATGCCAGTACCGGAGCATAGCACGATGCCCTCCGTTCTAGATCAAAAGATCCAATGCTGACGGAGTCCAATTGAGAATTATGAGTTCGCCAGTTATTTCCGCTTTGCTCTGCCGCTGATTGGTGTTGCTGTAGCGGATATCCAGGCAATCGAAGTGGAAACCACTGAAGGCGCGCCGGATGTCCGGATGGTCATTGATGCTGACCATCACCTTACCCTTGCACCGGCGCATGAAGTCGGCCATGCGCCCGTACTCTTCGAAGGGGAAGTCCACCCCATAGCCGGCGGTCTGCCAGTACGGTGGGTCCATGTAGAAGAACGTATGTGCTCGATCGTAGCGCTCGGCGCAGTCGAGCCAGGACAGGTTTTCGACGTAGGTACCGGCTAGACGCTGCCAGGCGGCGGACAGGTTCTCATCAATGCGCAGCAGATTGATGGCCGGCCCCGTGGTGGCGGTACCGAACGTCTGCCCGGTGACCTTGCCGCCGAACGCATGCTGCTGCAGGTAGAAGAACCGCGCCGCACGCTGGATGTCGGTCAAGGTTTCAGGGCGCGTCATCTTCTGCCACTCGAAGATCTGCCGAGAGCTGAGCGCCCATTTGAACTGGCGCACGAACTCTTCAAGGTGGTTCTGCACAACGCGATAGAGGGTAACCAGGTCACCGTTGAGATCGTTCAGCACCTCCACCGGGGCGGGCTGGGGACGCATGAAGAACAACGCGGCCCCGCCGGCGAAGACTTCAACGTAGCATTCGTGAGGGGGAAAGAGTGGGATCAAGCGGTCGGCCAGGCGGCGTTTGCCACCCATCCAGGGGATGATTGGAGAGGTCATAGGTATGCAAGTCTTTACTGTATGGATAAACAGGTGTTAGGCTCGCCGCGCTTTGTGCACAAGGCAGAGGCCACGGCTGGACTTGCAGGAAGGGTCTGCGGGTTTGGGGGGCCGGGCTGGATGTTGACGCATCCTCCTGGCTCGCCTCTTTTTACTTGGTGACTTCGCGCACGTAGGCCTGACAGGCCTGCAGTGCAATCAGCCCCCGGTCGCCGTCGTCTGTGATGGCAATAATTCGTTTAGCATGCGCTGGGTCAAGTTGGGCGCGTACGGCGCCATGTACCAGGCCTCCGGTGCCGGCGGGTTCTCGCACCCCACCGTCACCACCCGGGGCGGCAAAGGCTCTGGCGTCGACAAAGACTGACAACCGCAGATCAGCGGTAGCAAGCCGGTCACGCAGGCGAGTTTGAGTTTGTTGAGCATCGGTCATCTCCTGCCAATGTGTTTTGCCCTGCTCCTGCAGGCGAATCTCCAGGGCTTGTCGCTGAGTCTTCTGCTCCGCCAACTGCCCCAGGGCTGCAGCTGCTGCCTCTTCGCGCTCTCGGCTATAGGCTCGATCCTTGTCCGACAGTTGCCGAACGCAACCAGCGGCCTGGTCAGCAAGCTGCCGACCGTACTCGCTGGCCTGCCACACCCAGGCGCCACGGCCGCCGACATACAGCCCGACCGCAACAGCCAACAGGGCGATACGCCAATTCAGCGACATTACTGAAGCACCTCGAGCGCCCGGGTGTAGAGCGCTTGGCGATCTTTCAAACCATTCAAGCCACCATTAATGCGACGGGTGATCGACTCGAAAACCGAGTCATCGGCCTGCAGTACCTTGTCAGCCAGGGTATTAAGCCCCGACCGCTGCCAGAACCAGCCGGCCGACAGCGAGGCGTAGACAGGCTGCTCGAGCAGGTCGGGGGTGTTGAGCAAGCGGCTGTCACCGAACAGCGCTTCGCTGCAGGCCTCGTAGTTGTCGCGACCCGTGATCTGGATAAGCCCACGGCCACGGTACCGCTGACCATCTCCATCAGCCGCCGGGGTGTTGCCCAGGAGCTGCGCCAAGCGGCCGGTGTCGTACTTGGCCAAGTAGGCATCGTTACCGAGTTCACGCACATACAGCAGCTGGCCGGACTCATGGCCGACCTGGGCAAGGAATGCCGCCATGCGCTTGGGCGATGATCGAGTACTTGCCCATTGTCGCGTTGAGGCCAGGAACAAAAACGCCGGCTTTGCGGCCGGCGTTGGGGAGGATCTGTTGCAGTTGTTGAACTGATATTGCCATTGGTGCCTCCAGTGATGGCCTAAAGCGGCCAAGGGAATTAGAGCTGCTCAACCTTGAGCGGCTTTTCGACTTTCTTTTTCTTGCCCGAGACCTTGGCCTTGCCCTTCTTGCCGCCGTTGCACTCCACCGTCGTGCTCCACCCGGATTGCGTAAACACCTGCTCGACACTTTCCACCAGGTACTCGCCATCGAGGCCGACCTTGAAGCCCTGGGCGTTGATCGTGCATTCGGCGAACAGGTCATGCCGCCCTGCCATTTCAAGACGCACGCCGGCGGTGCTGCGGTTGAACGCAGCCAGCCGCGCTTTGGCGGCCTGCTCGGCGGCGGTTTTGTTGGGGTAGATATGGCGGTCGGTATGCACCGGGGGCAGGCCGTCAGGCGATTCGTCGTTGCCCAGCTCGACCACTTTCATGGCCCCGGTCTTCTGGTCTTGGTGTTGAGTCTTCACAGCTTTTTGCGTACTGCGATCACCCAGGCGGAACTGGTACCGGGAAACGTCCGTCTTATTGATGGTGATGACCTGCAAGTATTTGCCCGAGGTACTCTTGCCGCCCTGCCGAGGCATTACCAGCAGCTTGCCGTCGGCCACCTTGGCGGTGCTGTCGTACTGCCGCGCCAGGCGCGTGACAAAGTTAAAATCCGATTCGTTGCGCTGATCGACGCGCTCGACCTTTGTGGTGACCGGGCACACCGGCTCCCAGCCGTTGCGCTTGGCAATTTCGTTGACGATCTGCGACAGCGGCACGTTTTCCCAGCTGCCGCTGCGCACAGTCTTGCCGCTGCCACGCATATCGCTGGCCTTGCCGCGAATGGTCAATTCGTCAGGCGGCCCGCTCAGTTGCACCTCATCAACCGTGTAAGCGCCCATGCGCTTCAGGGGCTGACCCTCATAGCCCAACAGCACCTCCACCCGGCCGCCGCGCGCAGGCAGCGCGACAGCCTGGTCGCGGTCGTCAATGCGCAGCTCGAACTCGTCCGACTCCATGCCGGGTTTGTCCGAAACGCGCAGCAGCAACAGGCGGTCATTGATCAGCGCCGTGATGTCCTTGCTATCCGCAATGATTCGATACGTGGGTTTCATGCTTGCTCCAGGCACAAAAAAAACCGCACAGGGCGGGGCTCGTTACGCGCAACGCGATGGGGATCAGTCGAACAGCTGCAGCAGCTCGACCGCCGGTGCCGACAGGTCGGGCAGCTGAATCAGCAGGCCTGCGCGGTACGACTGCGCCTCTCTGGCCAGATCCGGGTTAGCCTCCAGCACCGCCTCGACGGTGCCGTTAAGGTGGCCGTAGTAGTGCTGGCAAATCACATCCAGCAGATCCCCGTCAGACGTTCTGCAGGTCGTTGCCATAGCTCACAAACTCCAGGGTAAAGCCTAATACCAGTCAGTTAAGACTGACGCTTTGAGCTTTAGCCCGTAGGCCGCACAATCCGATGCTTGGAAACGAGCATCGGATTTTTTATGCGCCTA
>NZ_JBIVXJ010000029.1:0-84353 GCF_044769185.1 Pseudomonas sp. NPDC090592 | reverse complement strand
TGGTAGTGTGGGGTTTCCCCATGTGAGAGTAGGTCATCGTCAAGATTCATTTCGCAAAACCCCTATCTGCGCATGCAGGTAGGGGTTTTGTCTTTGTGCTCCAAAAAAGTCCCCTGGCCTCACAACAATCCCTGTGGGAGCGGGCGCGCCCGCGAAGCGGACAACGCGGTGGATGGCACCGGCTTTGCCGGTGTTTCGCGGTCGCGCCCGCTCCCACAGGAAACGTGGTACCAGCCTGCATGCATTCGGCCCTTTTCCTATGCAAGCCAACAGCCCATGGCTATCATGCCTGCCTTATTCCAAGTCGAGACTGGCATGCTGAAGTTGTTGAATCTCCTCAAGGATGGCCGGTTCCATTCCGGAGAAGCCCTGGGCGCAGCCCTCGGGGTAAGTCGCAGCGCCGTATGGAAGCAGCTGCAGCACCTGGAGAGTGAGCTGAACCTCAGTATTCACAAGGTTCGTGGCCGCGGCTATCAGCTGGCGGCACCACTGGCCTTGCTTGAGGCGCAGGCCATCGCCGGGTATGCCGAAGGCGAGCAATGGCCGGTGTTCATCCATGAAACCATCGATTCGACCAACGCCGAAGGCTTGCGGCTTGCCGGCCAAGGGCAGGTGGCACCATTTATTGTCCTGGCCGAGCGGCAAAGCGCCGGTCGCGGCCGGCGTGGGCGCCAGTGGGTCAGCCCATTTGCCGAAAACCTCTATTACAGCCTTGTACTGCGTGTAGAGGGCGGTATGCGCCAGCTCGAAGGTTTGAGCCTGGTGGTCGGGTTGGCCGTAATGCGCACGTTGCAGGCATTTGGCGTAAAAGATGTAGGGCTCAAATGGCCCAACGATGTTCTGGTTCGCGGGCAGAAGATCACCGGTATTCTCCTGGAGTTGGTTGGCGACCCGGCTGACGTCTGCCATGTGGTACTGGGTGTTGGTATCAATGTGAACATGCAGGTCAACGATCAGGTCGACCAGCAGTGGACATCGATGCGGCGTGAGGTGGGTGCGGCAATAGATCGCAACCATTTGGTAGCCTCACTCAGCCAGCAATTGCAGCACGAATTGGCACGCCATCGTCGCTATGGGTTTGCAGCATTCCAGGAAGAATGGGAGCAAGCGCATCTTTGGCAGGGGCGCAATGTTTCGCTGGTTGCCGGCAGCACGCATATTGATGGTGTGGTTCTTGGCGTCGACGGACAAGGCGGTTTGCGCCTTGAGGTGGACGGAGTGGAAAAGAGCTTTAGCGGTGGTGAGCTCAGTTTGAGGTTGCGTGATGATTCTTGAGCTCGATTGCGGTAACAGCTTCATCAAGTGGCGGGTTATCCACGCCGCTGATGCGGTCATCGAGGGTGGCGGCATCGTCGACTCCGATCAGGCGCTGCTGGCAGAAGTGGCGGCGCTGGCTTCGGTGCGTCTTACTGGCTGCCGTATTGTCAGTGTGCGCAGCGAAGAAGAAACCGATGCGTTGTGCGCATTGATCGCCCAGGCATTTGCCGTGCAGGCACGTGTTGCGCACCCGGCGCAGGAAATGGCGGGTGTACGCAACGGTTATGATGACTATCAGCGTCTGGGCATGGATCGTTGGCTGGCTGCGCTCGGCGCATTTCACCTGGCCAGGGGGGCTTGCCTGGTAATCGACCTGGGCACCGCTGCCAAATCTGATTTCGTCGCTGCTGACGGAGAGCACCTGGGTGGCTACATCTGTCCTGGTATGCCGTTGATGCGCAGCCAGTTGCGTACACATACCCGCCGTATTCGCTATGACGATGCCTCCGCAGAGCGGGCATTGACCAGTCTGTCGCCAGGTCGTTCTACGGTTGAAGCAGTCGAGCGCGGTTGTGTGCTGATGCTTCAGGGCTTTGCGCGTTCCCAGCTTGATCAGGCGCGAGTGCTCTGGGGGGATGAATTCACGGTGTTCCTGACCGGTGGCGATGCGCCGCTGGTGCGCGAGGCCGTGCCACAGGCGCGTGTCGTACCCGACCTGGTTTTCGTTGGTCTGGCCATGGCCTGCCCATTGGATTGAGGTGCTTATGCGTTGGTTGTTTCTGCTGTTACTGGTGCTCAACGTGTTTTATTACGTATGGCACCAGCAGGAAGCCCCGCTGAAGGTCAAGGAAGTCGCCCCTCTGTCTCTGTACAAGGGGAATCAGCAAGAAATCCGTCTGCTGCGTGAAACGGGTGTTTCGGCGCCGGCCAAACGCCGTGATGAATGCCTGGTCGTTGGGGGCGTGGCGGGGCAGGAGCAGCTGGATGCACTGCGTCAGCGGCTGCTGAGCCTTGATATCGTGACCTTGCCAGTGGCGGGGCAGTTGCCCGGAGCAGATGGGCGCTGGCTCAAGGTCGCCCCGGAAAGCGAGCGTTTGCTGGACCAAACGGTGCTGTCGGCTCTTTCCAATGATTTCAAAGACTTAAAACATAAAATTATTTTCTGCCAGGGTATTGCAACTGGCGAATAGCTTGATAGAATGGCGCCCGCTTCACAGGGAACACCACTCAGGTGGTAGCGCTGGAAGCGGTGTCAAAGCAGCTAAGTTTCAGATTTGATTGAAAAAATTTGAAAAAACGCTTGACACTAGGACGGCAGACAAATAGAATGCCGGCCACATCTGGAGGGATTCCCGAGCGGCCAAAGGGGACGGACTGTAAATCCGTTGCGAGAGCTTCGAAGGTTCGAATCCTTCTCCCTCCACCAGTTTTAGCGAGAGCCGCAAGCTCCGCGGGTATAGTTTAGTGGTAGAACCTCAGCCTTCCAAGCTGATGATGCGGGTTCGATTCCCGCTACCCGCTCCAAGTTTGCTGGATTTTGCGCAAGGTGTTTCGCTCTTGTAGCTCAGTTGGTAGAGCACACCCTTGGTAAGGGTGAGGTCAGCGGTTCAAATCCGCTCAAGAGCTCCATTTAAACAAGGCAGATATGAAAATATCTGCCTTTGTTTTATCAGCGCAAGACTATTTCTTCTGCGGAGGATTGTATCGATGGCTAAGGAAAAGTTTGATCGTTCCCTTCCCCACGTTAACGTCGGCACTATCGGCCACGTTGACCACGGTAAGACCACTCTGACCGCAGCTCTGACTCGCGTCTGCTCCGAAGTTTTCGGTTCGGCAGTTGTTGAGTTCGACAAGATCGACTCGGCTCCGGAAGAAAAAGCGCGCGGTATTACCATCAACACCGCTCACGTCGAGTACAACTCGAACATTCGTCACTACGCTCACGTTGACTGCCCAGGTCACGCTGACTACGTGAAGAACATGATCACCGGTGCTGCCCAGATGGACGGCGCGATCCTGGTTTGCTCGGCCGCCGATGGTCCGATGCCACAAACCCGTGAGCACATCCTGCTGTCCCGTCAGGTTGGCGTTCCGTACATCGTGGTCTTCCTGAACATGGCTGACCTGGTAGACGACGCTGAGCTGCTGGACCAGGTCGAGATGGAAGTTCGCGACCTGCTGTCCACCTACGACTTCCCAGGCGACGACACTCCGATCATCATCGGTTCGGCTCGTATGGCCCTGGAAGGCAAAGACGACAACGAAATGGGCACTACCGCTGTCAAGAAGCTGGTAGAAACTCTGGATGCCTACATCCCTGAGCCAGTTCGTGCCATCGATCAGCCGTTCCTGATGCCGATCGAAGACGTATTCTCGATCTCGGGTCGTGGTACTGTTGTTACCGGCCGTATCGAGCGTGGTATCGTCCGCGTTCAGGATCCGCTGGAAATCGTTGGTCTGCGTGACACCACCACCACCACCTGCACCGGTGTTGAGATGTTCCGCAAGCTGCTGGACGAAGGTCGTGCTGGCGAGAACTGCGGCGTTCTGCTGCGTGGTACCAAGCGTGACGACGTTGAGCGTGGCCAGGTTCTGGTCAAGCCAGGTTCGGTCAAGCCGCACACCAAGTTCACCGCAGAAGTCTACGTCCTGTCGAAGGAAGAAGGCGGTCGTCACACTCCGTTCTTCAAAGGCTACCGTCCACAGTTCTACTTCCGTACCACTGACGTGACCGGTAACTGCGAACTGCCGGAAGGCGTTGAAATGGTAATGCCAGGTGACAACATTCAGATGACTGTTACCCTGATCAAAACCATCGCAATGGAAGACGGTCTGCGCTTCGCTATCCGTGAAGGCGGTCGCACCGTCGGCGCTGGCGTCGTAGCAAAAATTATTGAATAAGTAGTTGATTTACTTGATCAGGCCGGTATAATGGCCGGCCTGATACAGCGTTACAGGTCAGTAGCTCAATTGGCAGAGCGACGGTCTCCAAAACCGTAGGTTGGGGGTTCGATTCCCTCCTGACCTGCCATTTCACTTCGGTGTGATGGCTTTCTTCTCACAGGATCCTCCTCGATGACTCCCAAAACTGAAGCCCAAGAAACACGTTTTGATCTGTTCAAGTGGCTGGCTGTAGTTGCTTTGGTGGTCGTGGCTGTTGTGGGTAATCAGTATTACTCCGCCTCCCCGATTCTGTATCGCGTTCTCGCACTTCTTGTTCTGGCTGCTGTCGCGGGCTTTGTAGCTCTGCAGACTGCGAAGGGCAAGTCGTTCTTTGCGCTGGCGAAGGAAGCTCGTACCGAAATCCGTAAAGTCGTGTGGCCGACCCGCCAGGAAACCACCCAGACCACGCTGATTGTCGTGGCTGTCGTGCTGGTTATGGCACTGCTGCTGTGGGGGCTTGATTCCCTGCTCGGCTGGGCGGTCTCCCTGATCGTTGGCTAAAGGTGTCCCGTGGCTAAGCGTTGGTATGTTGTGCATGCTTACTCGGGTTACGAGAAGCATGTAATGCGCTCCCTGATCGAGCGCGTGAAGCTGGCTGGCATGGAAGACGGTTTCGGCGAGATCCTGGTTCCGACCGAGGAAGTCGTCGAGATGCGCAACGGCCAGAAGCGCAAGAGTGAGCGTAAATTCTTCCCTGGTTATGTATTGGTCCAGATGGAGATGAACGAAGGTACTTGGCACTTGGTCAAGGACACTCCTCGAGTGATGGGCTTTATTGGTGGCACTGCAGATAAGCCTGCACCGATCACTGATAAAGAAGCTGAGGCTATCCTGCGTCGCGTTGCCGATGGTAGCGACAAGCCGAAGCCCAAGACGCTGTTCGAGCCAGGTGAAGTGGTTCGTGTCGTTGATGGTCCGTTTGCTGACTTCAACGGTAGTGTCGAAGAAGTTAACTACGAAAAGAGTCGCCTCCAGGTGGCGGTGCTCATTTTCGGTCGCTCTACTCCGGTGGAGCTCGAGTTCAGCCAGGTCGAAAAGGTCTAGGCGGACGAAGCATCCCATACCCCGCAGCCCTGTGTGCTGCGGGGTTTTGTCGTCACTGGGATAAAACGCAAGTCATCCGGGGAGCCAGCAGGCGTTCGTACCCGATTTTGGAGTAGCTCATGGCTAAGAAGATTCAGGCTTACATCAAGCTGCAAGTTAAGGCCGGCCAGGCCAACCCAAGCCCACCCGTTGGCCCAGCACTGGGTCAACACGGTGTGAACATCATGGAATTCTGCAAGGCCTTCAACGCCCGTACTCAGGGTCAAGAAGCCGGCCTGCCGACTCCTGTGATCATCACTGTCTACAGCGACCGTAGCTTCACCTTCGAGACCAAGAGCACCCCTGCCTCGGTTCTGCTGAAGAAAGCTGCTGGCCTGACCAGTGGTTCGGCTCGTCCGAACACCGTTAAAGTCGGTACCGTTACCCGTGCTCAGCTGGAAGATATCGCCAAGGCAAAACAGGCTGATCTGACCGCTGCTGACCTGGACGCTGCTGTACGCACCATCGCTGGCTCTGCCCGCAGCATGGGCCTGAACGTGGAGGGTGTGTAATGGCTAAGCTGACCAAACGCCAAAAGGCAATCGCCGAGAAAATCGAAGCAGGCAAGGCCTACAACTTCGAAGAAGCGGCAACTCTGCTGGCCTCGCTGCCTGCTGCCAAGTTCGTAGAATCCTACGACATCGCCGTTAACCTCGGTGTTGACCCGCGTAAATCCGACCAGGTCGTACGTAGCGCTACTGTGCTGCCGCACGGCACTGGCAAGACCGTTCGCGTTGCTGTCTTCACCCAGGGTCCAGCTGCTGAAGCCGCTCTGGCTGCCGGCGCTGACCGCGTAGGTATGGACGATCTGGCTGCCGAAATGAAAGCCGGCGACCTGAACTATGACGTCGTCATTGCATCGCCTGATGCCATGCGCGTTGTGGGTCAGCTGGGTCAGGTTCTGGGTCCTCGTGGCCTGATGCCTAACCCGAAAGTTGGTACCGTTAGCCCAGACGTAGCCACTGCCGTGAAAAACGCCAAGGCTGGTCAGGTTCGCTACCGTACCGACAAAAACGGTATCATTCACACCTCCGTTGGCAAGGTCGGCTTTGAAGCTGGCAAGCTGAAGGAAAACGTTGAAGCCCTGATCGCTGACCTGAAGCGTATCAAGCCAGCTTCCTCGAAAGGTATCTACGTCAAGCGCGTTACCCTGAGCACCACCATGGGCCCAGGTCTGGTCATCGATCAGAGCTCGCTGAACGTGTAAGAACTTGGCGGTGCGACCTGTCGCACCGCCAGCAAAAATTGGGGTCCCTGCCTGGCGGGGGCTATCCAAGACCGTAGGCGGCGCAAGCCTTAAAACACCAGCCCACGCAGATGGTGCTCCCGATTCGTTACCGAATCAGACACCAAAACGACATCAGGCTTCGGCCAGATGAAACGGTAAAAACCAGGAGTAAACCCGTGGCAATTAAACTCGAAGACAAGAAGGCCATCGTCGCTGAAGTCAACGAGGCTGCCAAAGTCGCTCTGTCCGCTGTCGTGGCTGATGCCCGTGGTGTGACTGTAGGCGCAATGACCGGACTCCGTAAAGAGGCCCGCGAAGCTGGCGTATACGTACGTGTTGTACGTAACACCCTGCTCAAGCGCGCTGTTGAAGGCACCGAATTCTCGATCCTCAACGACGCGTTCAAAGGCCCGACCCTGATTGCTTTCTCCAACGAACACCCGGGCGCTGCTGCTCGTCTGTTCAAAGAGTTCGCCAAGGGTCAGGACAAGTTCGAGATCAAGGCAGCTGCGTTTGACGGCAATCTGATTGCAGCGAACCAGATCGACGTGTTGGCTTCCCTGCCGACCCGCGACGAAGCTATTGCACGACTGATGAGCGTTATCCAAGGCGCCACCAGCAAGCTGGCTCGTACTCTGGCAGCCATTCGCGACCAGAAAGAAGCTACCGCTGCCTAAGGCACGCGAGCTCTTTCAAAATCATACGTTTAATTTGATGGCTGCGTAGGCTGTCACCCCAATACAGGATTTAAGTCATGTCTCTGACTAACGAACAAATCATCGAAGCAATCGGCCAGAAAACCGTTCTGGAAGTTGTTGAGCTGATCAAAGCAATGGAAGAAACCTTCGGCGTTACCGCTGCTGTTGCCGCTGCTGGCCCAGCTGCTGCTGCTGCCGTTGTTGAAGAGCAGACCGAGTTCAACGTTGTTCTGGTTGAAGCCGGCGACAAGAAAGTGAACGTCATCAAAGCCGTTCGCGAACTGACCGGTCTGGGCCTGAAAGAAGCCAAAGAGAAAGTCGATGGCGCTCCTCAGGTTGTAGCTGAAGGCGTTTCGAAAGAAGCCGCTGAAGACGCTAAGAAGAAGCTGGAAGAAGCAGGCGCTAAAGTCGAGCTGAAGTAATCTCGACCTTGCGATGCCAGCCTGAGCGTTGAGCGTAAGGCTGATGGCTGGTGGCTTATGCCACCGGCCTTTTTCCGTTATTGGTGGTCGGTCAGGCCGGCCCCGATAACGAGCTGCAAGACACCCATGTGGGTGGCGCAAACCAAGGGGTTTGCACGATTTTCTGGCTGCTCCCGCCGGGAGAAGCCAAACAAGCAGGTGACCAAGCTGGGGAACGCTGATGGCTTACTCATACACTGAGAAAAAACGTATCCGCAAGGACTTTAGCAAGTTGCCGGACGTCATGGATGTGCCTTACCTCCTGGCCATCCAGCTGGATTCGTATCGCGAATTCCTGCAAGCGGGAGCATCCAAGGATCAGTTCCGCGACGTCGGCCTGCACGCGGCCTTCAAATCGGTATTCCCGATCATCAGCTACTCCGGCAATGCTGCCCTGGAGTACGTAGGCTATCGCCTGGGCGAACCCGCCTTCGATGTGAAGGAATGTGTCCTGCGTGGCGTGACCTTCGCGGTCCCACTGCGGGTCAAGGTGCGCCTGATCATCTTCGACAAGGAATCGTCGAACAAAGCGATCAAGGACATCAAAGAGCAAGAAGTCTACATGGGTGAAATCCCCCTGATGACTGAGAACGGTACCTTCGTTATCAACGGTACCGAGCGTGTGATCGTTTCCCAGCTGCACCGTTCGCCTGGTGTGTTCTTCGACCACGACCGTGGCAAGACTCACAGCTCCGGCAAGCTGCTGTACTCCGCTCGCATCATTCCTTACCGCGGTTCGTGGCTGGACTTCGAGTTCGACCCGAAGGACTGCGTGTTCGTACGTATCGACCGTCGCCGCAAGCTGCCGGCTTCGGTGCTGCTGCGCGCCCTGGGTTACAGCACTGAAGAAGTGCTGAACACCTTCTACACCACCAACGTGTTCCACATTTCCGGCGAAAAACTCAGCCTGGAACTGGTGCCACAGCGTCTGCGTGGTGAAGTTGCAGTCATGGATATCCATGACGAAACCGGCAAAGTCATCGTCGAGCAAGGGCGCCGCATTACCGCGCGCCACATCAACCAGCTCGAGAAGGCCGGCGTCAAGGAACTGGACGTTCCGATGGAATACGTCCTGGGCCGTACCACTGCCAAGGCCATCGTGCACCCGGCTACTGGTGAGATCCTGGCTGAGTGCAACACCGAGCTGACCACCGATCTGCTGATCAAAGTCGCCAAGGCGCAGGTTGTCCGCATCGAGACCCTGTACACCAACGACATCGACTGCGGTCCGTTCATTTCCGACACCCTGAAGATCGACACCACCAGCAACCAGCTGGAAGCCCTGGTCGAGATCTACCGCATGATGCGTCCAGGCGAGCCGCCAACCAAGGATGCTGCCGAGACCCTGTTCAACAACCTGTTCTTCAGCGCCGAGCGTTACGATCTGTCCGCTGTTGGCCGCATGAAGTTCAACCGTCGTATCGGTCGTACCGAGATCGAAGGTTCGGGCGTGCTGAGCAAGGAAGACATCGTCGAGGTTCTGAAGACCCTGGTCGATATCCGTAACGGCAAAGGCATTGTCGACGACATCGACCACCTGGGTAACCGTCGCGTACGTTGCGTTGGCGAAATGGCCGAGAACCAGTTCCGTGTTGGCCTGGTGCGTGTAGAGCGCGCGGTCAAGGAACGCCTGTCGATGGCGGAAAGCGAAGGCCTGATGCCGCAAGACCTGATCAACGCCAAGCCGGTTGCGGCGGCGGTGAAAGAGTTCTTCGGTTCCAGCCAGCTGTCCCAGTTCATGGACCAGAACAACCCGCTCTCCGAGATCACCCACAAGCGCCGCGTCTCTGCACTCGGCCCTGGCGGTCTGACCCGTGAGCGTGCCGGCTTCGAAGTCCGTGACGTACACCCGACCCACTACGGCCGTGTGTGCCCGATCGAGACCCCTGAAGGTCCGAACATCGGTCTGATCAACTCCCTGGCAGCCTATGCCCGCACCAACCAGTATGGCTTCCTGGAAAGCCCGTACCGTGTGGTGAAGGAAGGCGTTGTCAGCGACGACATCGTGTTCCTGTCGGCAATCGAAGAGGCAGATCACGTCATCGCTCAGGCTTCGGCCGCGATGAACGAGAAGAAGCAGCTGATCGATGAGCTGGTAGCTGTTCGTCACCTGAACGAATTCACCGTCAAGGCGCCGGAAGACGTCACCCTGATGGACGTGTCGCCGAAGCAGGTTGTTTCCGTTGCTGCGTCGCTGATTCCATTCCTCGAGCACGACGACGCCAACCGTGCGTTGATGGGTTCGAACATGCAGCGTCAGGCTGTACCAACCCTGCGTGCCGACAAGCCGCTGGTAGGTACCGGCATGGAGCGCAACGTTGCCCGTGACTCCGGTGTCTGCGTGGTTGCCCGCCGCGGTGGTGTGATCGACTCGGTCGACGCCAGCCGTATCGTTGTTCGCGTTAACGACGACGAAGTGGAAACCGGCGAAGCAGGTGTAGATATCTACAACCTGACCAAGTACACCCGTTCGAACCAGAACACCTGCATCAACCAGCGTCCGCTGGTGAGCAAGGGTGACAAGGTTCAGCGTAGCGACATCATGGCTGACGGCCCGTCCACCGACATGGGTGAGCTGGCACTGGGCCAGAACATGCGCATTGCGTTCATGGCGTGGAACGGCTTCAACTTCGAAGACTCCATCTGCCTGTCCGAGCGTGTGGTTCAGGAAGACCGCTTCACCACCATCCACATCCAGGAACTGACCTGTGTGGCGCGTGACACCAAGCTTGGCCCAGAGGAAATCACTGCAGACATCCCGAACGTGGGTGAGGCTGCACTGAACAAGCTGGACGAAGCCGGTATCGTCTATGTGGGTGCTGAAGTTGGCGCTGGCGACATCCTGGTCGGCAAGGTCACGCCAAAAGGCGAAACCCAGCTGACTCCGGAAGAAAAACTGCTGCGCGCAATCTTCGGTGAGAAGGCCAGCGACGTTAAGGACACCTCCCTGCGTGTGCCAACCGGCACCAAGGGTACCGTCATCGATGTACAGGTCTTCACCCGTGATGGCGTCGAGCGTGACAGCCGTGCCCTGGCCATCGAGAAGATGCAGCTGGACGAGATCCGCAAGGACCTCAACGAAGAGTTCCGTATCGTCGAAGGCGCAACCTTCGAGCGTCTGCGTTCTGCCCTGAACGGCCAGGTGGTCGACGGTGGTGCGGGCCTGAAGAAAGGCACCGTGGTCACTGACGAAGTGCTGGACGGTCTGGAGCACGGCCAGTGGTTCAAACTGCGCATGGCTGAAGATGCACTGAACGAGCAGCTGGAAAAAGCTCAACAGTACATCGTCGACCGTCGCCGTCTGCTGGACGACAAGTTCGAAGACAAGAAGCGCAAGCTGCAGCAGGGCGATGACCTGGCACCGGGCGTACTGAAGATCGTCAAGGTTTACCTGGCAATCCGCCGTCGCATCCAGCCGGGTGACAAGATGGCCGGTCGTCACGGTAACAAGGGTGTTGTCTCGGTAATCATGCCGGTCGAAGACATGCCGCACGATGCCAACGGTACTCCGGTTGACGTCGTACTGAACCCGCTGGGCGTACCTTCGCGTATGAACGTTGGTCAGATCCTCGAAACCCACCTGGGCCTGGCGGCCAAGGGGCTGGGCGAGAAGATCGACCGCATGCTCGAAGAGCAGCGCAAAGCCGCTGAGCTGCGCGTGTTCCTGACCGAGGTCTACAACGAGATCGGCGGTCGTCAGGAAAACCTCGACGAGTTCACCGACGCAGAGATCCTGGCTCTGGCCCACAACCTGAAGAAAGGCGTGCCGATGGCTACTCCGGTCTTCGACGGTGCCAAGGAGCGCGAGATCAAGGCCATGCTGAAGCTGGCCGACCTGCCAGAGAGCGGCCAGATGGTGCTGTTCGATGGCCGTACCGGCAACAAGTTCGAGCGTTCTGTGACCGTTGGTTACATGTACATGCTCAAGCTGAACCACTTGGTGGACGACAAGATGCACGCGCGTTCCACTGGTTCCTACAGCCTGGTTACCCAGCAGCCGCTGGGTGGTAAGGCGCAGTTCGGTGGTCAGCGTTTCGGGGAGATGGAAGTGTGGGCGCTGGAAGCATACGGCGCGGCATACACCCTGCAAGAAATGCTCACAGTGAAGTCGGACGACGTGAACGGCCGTACCAAGATGTACAAGAACATCGTGGATGGCGATCACCGTATGGAGCCGGGCATGCCCGAGTCCTTCAACGTGTTGATCAAAGAGATCCGTTCGCTCGGTATCGACATCGATCTGGAAACCGAATAACACGTGACGCGAAGGGGAGTGGGCAGGTAATGCCCACTCCCTGCTCCGCCAGGAGGAAAGGCCTTGAAAGACCTACTGAATTTGCTGAAAAACCAGGGTCAAGTCGAAGAGTTCGACGCCATCCGCATCGGTCTGGCGTCGCCTGAAATGATCCGTTCGTGGTCGTTCGGTGAAGTCAAGAAGCCGGAAACCATCAACTACCGTACGTTCAAGCCTGAGCGTGACGGCCTGTTCTGCGCCAAGATCTTTGGCCCAGTCAAGGACTACGAGTGCCTGTGCGGCAAGTACAAGCGCCTCAAGCACCGCGGCGTAATCTGCGAGAAGTGCGGCGTTGAAGTTGCCCTGGCCAAGGTTCGTCGTGAGCGCATGGCGCACATCGAACTGGCCTCGCCGGTTGCCCACATCTGGTTCCTGAAGTCGCTGCCGTCCCGTATCGGCCTGCTGATGGACATGACCCTGCGTGATATCGAGCGCGTGCTCTACTTCGAGAGCTATGTCGTTATCGACCCGGGCATGACCACCCTGGAAAAGGGCCAGCTGCTGAACGACGAGCAGTACTTCGAAGCGCTGGAAGAGTTCGGTGACGACTTCGACGCCCGCATGGGTGCCGAGGCTGTCCGTGAACTGCTGCACGCTATCGACCTGGAGCACGAGATCGGCCGCCTGCGCGAAGAGATTCCGCAGACCAACTCGGAAACCAAGATCAAGAAGCTGTCCAAGCGCCTGAAGCTGATGGAAGCTTTCCAGGGCTCGGGCAACCTGCCTGAGTGGATGGTCCTGACCGTCCTGCCAGTACTGCCGCCGGACCTGCGTCCGTTGGTTCCGCTGGATGGTGGCCGCTTCGCGACCTCCGACCTGAACGATCTGTATCGTCGGGTGATCAACCGTAACAACCGTCTGAAGCGCCTGCTGGACCTGTCGGCGCCGGACATCATCGTGCGCAACGAAAAGCGCATGCTGCAGGAAGCGGTCGACGCCCTGCTGGACAACGGCCGTCGCGGTCGCGCCATCACTGGCTCGAACAAGCGTCCGCTGAAGTCCCTGGCCGACATGATCAAAGGTAAGCAAGGTCGCTTCCGTCAGAACTTGCTCGGTAAGCGTGTTGACTACTCCGGCCGTTCGGTAATTACCGTAGGCCCGACCCTGCGTCTGCACCAGTGCGGTCTGCCGAAGAAAATGGCCCTCGAGCTGTTCAAGCCGTTCATTTTCGGCAAGCTGGAAATGCGTGGTCTGGCGACCACCATCAAGGCTGCCAAGAAGATGGTCGAGCGCGAGCTGCCAGAGGTGTGGGACGTTCTCGCCGAGGTGATCCGCGAACACCCCGTGTTGCTCAACCGTGCACCAACCCTGCACCGTCTGGGTATCCAGGCCTTTGAACCGGTTCTGATCGAAGGTAAGGCTATTCAGCTGCACCCGCTGGTCTGCGCCGCGTACAACGCCGACTTCGACGGTGACCAGATGGCCGTTCACGTGCCGCTGACGCTGGAAGCCCAGCTCGAAGCGCGCGCGCTGATGATGTCGACCAACAACATCCTGTCGCCAGCCAACGGTGAGCCAATCATCGTTCCGTCGCAGGACGTGGTACTGGGTCTGTACTACATGACCCGTGAAGCCATCAACGCCAAGGGCGAAGGTCGCGTGTTTGCCGACCTGCAGGAAGTCGACCGCGTATTCCGCGCCGGCGAAGCTGCCCTGCACGCGAAAATCAAGGTTCGTATCAACGAAACCGTGAAAGAGCGTGATGGTTCGGTGGTCAAGAACACCCGTATCGTCGACACCACCGTCGGCCGTGCGCTGCTGTTCCAGGTTGTACCGGCAGGCCTGCCGTACGATGTGGTCAACCAGCCAATGAAGAAAAAGGCGATCTCCAAGCTGATCAACCAGTGCTACCGCGTGGTTGGTCTGAAAGAGACCGTTATCTTCGCTGACCAGTTGATGTACACCGGTTTCGCCTACTCGACCATTTCCGGTGTTTCCATCGGTGTTAACGACTTCGTTATCCCGGACGAGAAAGCCCGCATCATCGGTAACGCTACCGATGAAGTGAAGGAAATCGAGAGCCAGTACGCCTCCGGCCTGGTAACCCAGGGCGAGAAGTACAACAAGGTCATCGACTTGTGGTCGAAGGCGAACGACGAAGTGTCCAAGGCGATGATGGCCAACCTCTCGAAAGAGAAGGTCATCGACCGCGAGGGCAAGGAAGTCGAGCAAGAGTCCTTCAACTCGATGTACATGATGGCTGACTCGGGTGCGCGTGGTTCCGCAGCCCAGATCCGTCAGCTGGCCGGTATGCGTGGCCTGATGGCCAAGCCGGACGGCTCCATCATCGAGACGCCGATCACCGCGAACTTCCGTGAAGGTCTGAGCGTACTCCAGTACTTCATCTCGACTCACGGTGCTCGTAAGGGTCTGGCGGATACCGCCTTGAAGACTGCGAACTCGGGTTACCTGACTCGCCGTCTGGTAGACGTTGCCCAGGATCTGGTAGTTACCGAGATCGACTGCGGCACCGACCAGGGCCTGCTGATGACCCCGCACATCGAAGGCGGCGACGTTGTAGAGCCGCTGGGTGAGCGTGTACTGGGTCGTGTCATCGCCCGCGACGTGTTCAAGCCAGGCACCGAGGACGTCATCGTTCCGGCCGGTACCCTGGTTGACGAGCAGTGGGTCGAGTTCATCGAGCTGAACAGCATCGACGAAGTGATCGTGCGTTCGCCGATCAACTGCGAAACCCGCTACGGCATCTGCGCCAAGTGCTACGGTCGTGACCTGGCTCGCGGTCACCAGGTGAACATCGGTGAAGCTGTCGGCGTTATCGCTGCACAGTCGATCGGTGAGCCGGGTACCCAGCTGACCATGCGTACGTTCCACATCGGTGGTGCTGCAAGCCGTACTTCGGCTGCCGACAGCGTCCAGGTGAAGAACGGCGGTATGGTGCGTCTGCACAACCTGAAGCAGGTTGAGCGTGCCGACGGTAACCTGGTTGCCGTATCGCGTTCGGGTGAGTTGGCCATTGCCGACGAATTCGGCCGTGAGCGTGAGCGCTACAAGCTGCCTTACGGTGCGGTGATTTCGGTCAAGGAAGGTGAGAAGGTCGAAGCTGGCGCCATCGTCGCCAAGTGGGACCCGCACACCCACCCGATCGTTACCGAGCTGAAAGGTACCGTGACCTTCGTGGGCATGGAAGAAAACATCACCATCAAGCGTCAGACCGATGAGCTGACCGGCTTGACCAACATTGAAGTACTGGACGTCAAGGATCGCCCTGCCGCAGGCAAGGAAATCCGTCCGGCAATCAAGATGGTCGATGCCGCTGGCAAGGATCTGTACCTGCCAGGTACCGACGTACCTGCCCAGTACTTCCTGCCGGCCAACGCCCTCGTTGGTGTGGCTGACGGTGCCCAGATCGGTGTTGGTGACGTTATCGCGCGTATTCCGCAAGAAACGTCGAAGACCCGTGACATCACCGGTGGTCTGCCACGCGTTGCCGACCTGTTCGAAGCGCGTCGTCCGAAAGAAGCCTCGATTCTGGCTGAAGTCAGCGGCACCATCGCATTCGGTAAAGAGACCAAGGGCAAGCGTCGCCTGGTGATCACTCCGACTGACGGTAGCGATCCGTACGAAGAGCTGATTCCGAAGTGGCGCCACCTGAACGTCTTCGAAGGTGAGCAGGTAAACCGTGGTGAAGTTATTTCCGACGGCCCGAGCGATCCGCACGACATCTTGCGTCTGCTGGGTGTGAGCGCGCTGGCGAAGTACATCGTCAACGAGATCCAGGACGTTTACCGTCTGCAAGGCGTGAAGATCAACGACAAGCACATCGAGACCATCCTGCGTCAGATGCTGCGCAAGGTCGAGATCTCCGAGTCGGGCGATTCCAGCTTCATCAAGGGCGACCAGATGGAACTGACCCAGGTACTGGTAGAGAACGAGCGTCTCGCCGGCGAGGACAAGTTCATCTCCAAGTTCACCCGCGTGCTGTTGGGTATCACCAAGGCGTCGCTGTCGACCGAGTCGTTCATTTCCGCGGCTTCCTTCCAGGAAACTACCCGCGTACTGACCGAAGCGGCGGTAACCGGCAAGCGTGACTACCTGCGCGGCCTGAAAGAGAACGTGGTCGTGGGTCGTCTGATCCCGGCCGGTACCGGTCTGGCCTACCACAGCGAGCGCAAGCGTCGCCGTGAAGCCGACAAACCGCTGCGTGTGAGCGCCAGTGAGGTGGAAGCCGCACTGACCGAAGCGCTGAATTCCAGCGGTAACTAAGTACAGGGCAGGGCCCCGGCAAGCCTCGATCGGCCATCGGCGACATGAAATGTTGCCGATGATCGGGCGAGGAGGGCCGGGGCCTCGTCTTGACTGGGTGCAAGATCCTCTTTAGACTTTTGTACCCTTAAATTTGGTGAGGCTCCGTCTCGCCAATTTTGGCTTTCTTGCAAGACAATAGAGTCGCAAGACAATCAGTGGAGCTAGTAGATGGCAACTATCAACCAGCTGGTACGTCAGCCGCGTAAGCGTTCGGTCGAGAAGTCCGACGTTCCTGCGCTGCAGAACTGCCCGCAGCGTCGTGGCGTGTGCACCCGTGTGTACACCACCACGCCGAAAAAACCTAACTCGGCACTGCGTAAAGTATGCCGTGTGCGTCTGACCAACGGTTTCGAGGTTTCCTCGTACATCGGTGGTGAAGGCCACAACCTGCAAGAGCACAGCGTCGTCCTGATCCGTGGCGGCCGTGTAAAAGACTTGCCAGGTGTTCGTTACCACACCGTTCGCGGCTCTCTGGATACTTCGGGCGTTAAAGGCCGTAACCAGGGTCGTTCGAAATACGGTACCAAGCGTCCGAAGTAATCGGCCGTTTGCAGACATCCATTTTATTGAGTCGATAAGAGTAAGGTCGGGCAGGGGTCGAAGACCCACGTCCCGGGCTAACCTGAAGACCGTTTGAGGGCTTATCATGCCAAGACGTCGTGTAGCAGCAAAACGTGAGATCCTTGACGATCCGAAGTACGGATCCCAGATCCTCGCCAAGTTCATGAACCACGTGATGGAAAGCGGCAAGAAGGCCGTAGCCGAGCGCATCGTTTACGGTGCCCTGGATACTGTCAAAGCACGCAAGAACAGCGACCCCCTGGAAATCTTCGAGAAAGCTCTCGACGCCATCGCTCCGCTGGTCGAAGTTAAGTCCCGTCGTGTCGGCGGTGCTACTTACCAGGTTCCGGTTGAAGTTCGTCCATCCCGTCGTAACGCTCTGGCAATGCGCTGGCTCGTAGACTACGCCCGCAAGCGCGGCGAGAAGTCGATGGCTCTGCGCCTGGCCGGCGAACTGCTGGATGCTGCCGAAGGCAAGGGTGCTGCAGTCAAGAAGCGTGAAGACGTTCACCGTATGGCTGAAGCCAACAAAGCGTTCTCGCACTACCGCTTCTAATTCAAGCATCAATCATTTTGCGAGGGCTTTATGGCTCGTACTACAGCAATTAACCGCTACCGTAACATCGGTATCTGTGCTCACGTTGACGCGGGCAAGACTACCACTACCGAGCGGATCCTGTTCTACACAGGTCTGAGCCACAAGATGGGCGAGGTGCATGACGGCGCCGCGACCACCGACTGGATGGTGCAGGAGCAGGAGCGCGGTATCACCATTACCTCCGCTGCCGTTACCACCTTCTGGAAAGGTTCCCGTGGTCAGTACGACAACTACCGCGTAAACGTCATCGATACCCCCGGCCACGTTGACTTCACCATTGAAGTAGAGCGTTCGCTGCGTGTACTCGACGGCGCGGTCGTTGTGTTCTGCGGTACCTCCGGCGTTGAGCCGCAGTCCGAAACCGTATGGCGTCAGGCCAACAAGTACGGCGTTCCACGTGTTGTCTACGTGAACAAGATGGACCGTGCCGGTGCAAACTTCCTGCGCGTCGTAGGTCAGATCAAGAACCGCCTGGGTCACACCCCGGTTCCTGTTCAGCTGGCCATCGGTGCAGAAGACGACTTCCAGGGTCAGGTTGACCTGATCAAGATGAAAGCCATCTACTGGAACGACGACGACAAGGGCACCACCTACCGCGAGGAAGAAATTCCTGCCGAGCTGGTGGACCTGGCCAACGAATGGCGCAACAACATGGTCGAGGCTGCTGCCGAGGCCAACGAAGAGCTGATGAACAAGTACCTTGAAGAAGGTGACCTGTCCGTCGAAGACATCAAGGCTGGTCTGCGCGCCCGTACCCTGGCGAGCGAGATCGTTCCTGCTGTCTGCGGTTCCTCGTTCAAGAACAAGGGCGTTCCCCTGGTTCTCGACGCCGTTATCGACTTCCTGCCTGCGCCAACCGAGATCCCTGCGATCAAGGGTATCCACCCTGATCTGATCGACGTGCCGAAGGATGAGGTCAAGCCAGAACAGTACGACGAGCGTCCTGCTGACGACAACGAGCCGTTCTCGGCCCTGGCGTTCAAGATCGCTACCGACCCGTTCGTGGGTACCCTGACCTTCGTCCGCGTCTACTCGGGCTTCCTGACCTCTGGTGACTCCGTCATCAACTCGGTCAAGGGCAAGAAAGAGCGCGTTGGTCGTATGGTGCAGATGCATGCCAACCAGCGTGAAGAAATCAAGGAAGTACGTGCAGGCGACATCGCTGCTCTGATCGGGATGAAGGACGTCACCACCGGTGATACCCTGTGCAACCTCGACAAGCCGATCATCCTCGAGCGTATGGACTTCCCTGAGCCGGTAATTTCGCTCTCCGTAGAGCCGAAAACCAAGGCTGACCAGGAGAAGATGGGTATCGCACTGGGCAAGCTGGCCCAGGAAGACCCGTCGTTCCGCGTCAAGACCGACGAAGAAACCGGCCAGACCATCATCTCCGGTATGGGTGAGCTGCACCTGGACATCCTCGTTGACCGCATGAAGCGCGAGTTCAACGTCGAGTGCAACGTCGGCAAGCCGCAGGTTTCGTACCGCGAGAAGATCACCAAGTCCAACGTCGAGATCGAAGGCAAGTTCGTTCGTCAGTCGGGTGGTCGTGGTCAGTTCGGTCACTGCTGGATCCGTTTCTCGGAGCCGGACGTAGACGAGAAGGGCAATATCACCGAAGGTCTGGTGTTCACCAACGAAGTCGTTGGTGGTGTGATTCCTAAGGAATTCATCGCCCCGATCCAGAAGGGCATCGAAGAGCAGATGAAAAACGGCGTTGTTGCCGGCTATCCGCTGCTCGGCCTGAAGGCTACGGTGTTCGACGGTTCGTACCACGACGTCGACTCCAACGAAATGGCGTTCAAGATCGCCGCTTCGATGGCGACCAAGCAACTGGCCCAGAAGGGCGGTGGCGTGGTGCTTGAGCCGATCATGAAGGTCGAAGTTGTAACCCCGGAAGACTACCTGGGTGACGTGATGGGTGACCTGAGCCGTCGTCGCGGGATGATCCAGGGTAATGAAGACTCGGTGTCCGGCAAGGTAATCACTGCTGAGGTACCACTCGGAGAGATGTTCGGTTACGCAACCGACGTTCGTTCCATGTCTCAGGGTCGCGCAAGCTACTCCATGGAATTCTCCAAATACGCCGAAGCTCCGTCGAACATCGTCGAAGCACTCGTTAAAAAACAAGGCTAATCCCCTTTAGGCAAGAGGTTCACTGTCGTGGCTAAAGAAAAATTTGATCGTTCCCTTCCCCACGTTAACGTCGGCACTATCGGCCACGTTGACCACGGTAAGACCACTCTGACCGCAGCTCTGACTCGCGTCTGCTCCGAAGTTTTCGGTTCGGCAGTTGTTGAGTTCGACAAGATCGACTCGGCTCCGGAAGAAAAAGCGCGCGGTATTACCATCAACACCGCTCACGTCGAGTACAACTCGAACATTCGTCACTACGCTCACGTTGACTGCCCAGGTCACGCTGACTACGTGAAGAACATGATCACCGGTGCTGCACAGATGGACGGCGCGATCCTGGTTTGCTCGGCCGCCGATGGTCCGATGCCACAAACCCGTGAGCACATCCTGCGGTCCCGTCAGGTTGGCGTTCCGTACATCGTGGTCTACCTGAACAAGGCTGACCTGGTAGACGACGCTCACCTGCTGGAACTGGTCGAGATGGAAGTTCGCGACCTGCTGTCCACCTACGACTTCCCACGCGACGACACACCGAACATCATCGGTTCGGCTCGTATGGCCCTGGAAGGCAAAGACGACAACGAAATGGGCACTACCGCTGTCAAGAAGCTGGTAGAAACTCTGGATGCCTACATCCCTGAGCCAGTTCGTGCCATCGATCAGCCGTTCCTGATGCCGATCGAAGACGTATTCTCGATCTCGGGTCGTGGTACTGTTGTTACCGGCCGTATCGAGCGTGGTATCGTCCGCGTTCAGGATCCGCTGGAAATCGTTGGTCTGCGTGACACCACCACCACCACCTGCACCGGTGTTGAGATGTTCCGCAAGCTGCTGGACGAAGGTCGTGCTGGCGAGAACTGCGGCGTTCTGCTGCGTGGTACCAAGCGTGACGACGTTGAGCGTGGCCAGGTTCTGGTCAAGCCAGGTTCGGTCAAGCCGCACACCAAGTTCACCGCAGAAGTCTACGTCCTGTCGAAGGAAGAAGGCGGTCGTCACACTCCGTTCTTCAAAGGCTACCGTCCACAGTTCTACTTCCGTACCACTGACGTGACCGGTAACTGCGAACTGCCGGAAGGCGTTGAAATGGTAATGCCAGGTGACAACATTCAGATGACTGTTACCCTAATCAAGACCATCGCAATGGAAGACGGTCTGCGCTTCGCTATCCGTGAAGGCGGTCGTACCGTCGGCGCCGGCGTCGTAGCCAAAATCATCGAGTAATCACTCGACCGATTGAAAAAAGCCTCCGCTCAGCGGGGGCTTTTTTTATTGGGTTGACACTAAATTGGGGCGTCTATAGAATCACGCCTCCTTTTAGCGGGCGTAGTGCGTCCGTTGGGAACAGCCTGGAGTCTGAAATCCAATGCAAAATCAGCAAATCCGTATCAGGTTGAAGGCTTTCGACCATCGCCTGATCGACCAATCCACCCAGGAAATCGTGGAAACCGCGAAACGTACTGGTGCACAAGTGCGTGGTCCAATTCCACTGCCTACCCGCAAAGAGCGTTTCACCGTTCTGGTCTCCCCGCACGTCAACAAAGACGCGCGTGACCAGTACGAGATTCGCACTCATAAGCGTGTTCTGGACATCGTCCAGCCAACGGATAAAACCGTTGACGCGCTGATGAAGCTTGATCTGGCGGCAGGTGTGGAAGTACAGATCAGCCTCGGCTAAGACTTCGGTCTAGTCGTGTAACGCTCTGAAATGGGCGGCCATAGCGGGTGAAAGCCCCGTACACTCATGAGGTTTACAACATGACTATTGGTGTAATCGGTCGCAAGTGCGGTATGACCCGCATTTTCACCGAAGAAGGTGTCTCCATTCCGGTCACGGTCATTGAGATCGAGCCGAATCGTGTCACCCAGTTCAAAACTGAAGAAACCGATGGCTACCGTGCAGTGCAAGTCACTGTCGGCGAGCGTCGTGCTTCGCGTGTGACTGCCGCTCAGGCAGGCCACTTCGCCAAGGCTAACGTTGCCGCTGGTCGCGGTGTTTGGGAGTTCCGTCTTGAAGAAGGCGATTTCCAGGCTGGCGATCTGATCAAAGCTGAACTCTTCACTGCAGGCCAGCTGGTAGACGTTACTGGTCAGTCCAAAGGTAAAGGCTTCGCCGGTACCATCAAGCGCTGGAACTTCCGTGGTCAGGACAACACCCACGGTAACTCCGTGTCGCACCGTGTTCCTGGTTCCATCGGCCAGTGCCAGACTCCTGGTCGTGTGTTCAAGGGCAAGAAAATGTCCGGTCACATGGGCGCCGAGCGCGTGACTGTTCAGTCCCTGGAAGTAGTTCGCGTAGACGCTGAGCGCAACCTGCTGCTGGTCAAGGGTGCCGTTCCTGGCGCTACTGGCGGCGACGTGGTTGTACGTCCAGCTGTCAAGGCTCGCGGTTAAGGGGAAACTGACATGCAACTCAATGTAAATGACGCTCAGGCGATCGAAGTTTCCGAACTGACTTTCGGTGGCGAATTCAACGAGACGCTGGTTCACCAAGCAGTCGTGGCCTACATGGCCGGCGGCCGTCAGGGCACCAAGCAGCAAAAGACCCGTTCCGACGTGGCTGGTGGCGGTAAGCGCCCATGGCGTCAGAAGGGTACTGGCCGTGCTCGTGCTGGTACCACTCGTGGTCCGATCTGGCGTGGCGGTGGTGTAACCTTCGCAGCTCGCCCTCAAGATCACTCGCAGAAGCTCAACAAGAAGATGTATCGCGCAGCCCTGCGCTCCATCCTCGCTGAGCTGGTGCGTAGCGACCGTCTGGTCGTGGTTCAGGACTTCGCTGTTGAAGCACCGAAAACCAAAGATCTGCTGAACAAGCTGAACGGCATGGGTCTGAGCGATGTATTGATCGTTTCCGACGCTGTTGATCAGAACCTGTACCTGGCTGCTCGCAACCTGCCGCACGTCGATGTACGTGACGTACAGGGTTCCGACCCGGTCAGTCTGATCGCATACGAGAAAGTGTTGATCACTGTCTCGGCCGTGAAGAAATTCGAGGAGCTGCTGGGATGAACCAGGAACGCGTATTTAAAGTCCTCCTTGGCCCGCACGTTTCCGAGAAGGCTACCGTTCTGGCTGAGAAAAAAGGCCAGTTCGTATTCAAGGTTGCTACCGATGCAACCAAGCTGGAAATCAAGAAAGCTGTCGAAGGCCTGTTCAACGTAAAAGTTGAAAACGTGTCGACTGTTAACGTTCTGGGTAAAACCAAGCGTACCGCACGTGGTCTGGGCAAGCGTAATGACTGGAAGAAGGCGATCGTCTCCCTTCAGCCAGGCCAAGATCTCGATTTCAGCAGCAGTGCTGAGTAAGGAAGGGGTGCATCATGGCAATCGTTAAATGCAAACCGACTTCCCCTGGCCGCCGTTTCGTGGTCAAGGTGGTCAACAAGGAGCTGCACAAAGGCGCTCCTCACGCACCGCTGCTCGAGAAGAAATCGAAGTCTGGTGGTCGTAACAACAATGGCCGCATTACCACTCGTCACGTTGGTGGTGGTCATAAGCAGCATTACCGTCTGGTCGACTTCCGTCGCAACGACAAAGATGGCATTCCAGCCACTGTCGAGCGCATCGAATACGATCCAAACCGTACTGCTCACATCGCCCTGCTGTGCTACGCAGACGGTGAGCGTCGCTACATCATCGCCCCTAAAGGCGTGAGCGCTGGCGACCAGCTGATCGCAGGTGCCCTGGCCCCAATCAAGGCCGGTAACTCCCTGCAGCTGCGCAACATCCCAGTAGGTAGCACCATTCACGGCGTCGAACTGAAGCCGGGTAAAGGTGCTCAGATCGCTCGTTCCGCTGGTGCTTCGGCTCAGCTGATCGCTCGTGACGGCGTATACGTGACTCTGCGTCTGCGTTCCGGTGAGATGCGTAAAGTACTGGCTGAGTGCCGTGCGACCCTGGGCGAAGTCTCGAACTCCGAGCACAGCCTGCGTTCGCTGGGTAAAGCTGGTGCCAAACGCTGGCGCGGCGTTCGCCCAACCGTTCGTGGTGTTGCCATGAACCCGGTTGACCACCCGCATGGTGGTGGTGAAGGTCGTACCTCCGGTGGTCGTCATCCGGTATCGCCATGGGGCTTCCCAACCAAGGGTGCTAAAACCCGTGGTAATAAGCGTACCGACAACATGATCGTCCGTCGTCGCAAGTAACTAGAGGGATACGACAGTGCCACGTTCTCTGAAAAAAGGTCCTTTTATCGATCTTCACCTGCTGAAGAAGGTCGAAGTGGCGGTGGAGAAGAACGATCGCAAGCCAGTTAAAACCTGGTCGCGTCGCTCGATGATCCTGCCACAAATGGTCGGTCTGACCATCGCGGTTCACAACGGTCGCCAGCATGTTCCAGTTCTCGTGAACGAAGACATGGTCGGCCACAAACTGGGCGAGTTCGCCGGTACCCGCACCTATCGCGGGCACGTGGCTGACAAGAAAGCCAAGCGTTAAGGGGTAAGGAAATGGAAGTAGCCGCTAAGTTGTCGGGCGCTCGCATCTCCGCCCAGAAAGCCCGCTTGGTCGCCGACCAGATCCGCGGGAAGAAGGTGGGCGAAGCGCTCAACCTGTTGGCCTTCAGCAGCAAAAAAGCCGCTGAAATCATGAAGAAAGTCCTCGAGTCGGCCGTAGCCAACGCCGAACACAACGAAGGCGCAGACGTTGATGACCTGAAGGTCTCCACCGTCTTCGTCAACGAAGGGCGTTCGCTGAAGCGCATCATGCCACGTGCCAAAGGCCGTGCTGATCGCATCGTCAAGCGGTCTTGCCATATCACTGTCAAGGTTGCGGACAAGTAACGGAGTCGATCAGATGGGTCAGAAAGTACATCCCACTGGCATTCGCCTGGGAATCGTCAAGGAGCACACCTCCGTCTGGTACGCAGACGGTGCTACTTACGCAGATTACCTGTTGAAGGATCTGAAAACGCGTGAGTACCTCCAAGACAAACTAAAAAGCGCGTCCGTAAGCCGTATCGATATTCATCGTCCGGCTCAAACTGCTCGCATCACCATCCACACCGCTCGTCCAGGTATCGTTATCGGGAAGAAAGGTGAAGATGTCGAGAAGCTGCGTCAGGACCTGACCAAGCAGATGGGTGTGCCTGTGCACATCAACATCGAAGAGATCCGCAAGCCGGAACTCGACGCTATGCTGGTTGCGCAGAGCGTAGCTCAGCAGCTGGAACGCCGCGTAATGTTCCGTCGCGCCATGAAGCGCGCCGTACAGAACGCCATGCGTATTGGTGCCAAGGGCATCAAGATCCAGGTGAGCGGTCGTCTCGGCGGTGCTGAGATTGCTCGTACCGAGTGGTATCGCGAAGGTCGTGTGCCTCTGCACACCCTGCGTGCCGATATCGACTACAACACCTACGAAGCTCACACCACTTACGGTGTGATCGGTGTGAAGGTTTGGATCTTCAAAGGCGAAGTTATTGGTGGTCGCCAAGAAGAACTGAAACCACAAGCACCAGCGCCTCGTAAAAAAGCTGCTAAGTAAGGGGTACGCCAAATGTTGCAACCAAAGCGTACAAAATTCCGCAAGCAGATGACTGGCCACAACCGTGGTCTGGCACTGCGCGGTAGCAAAGTCAGCTTCGGCGAATTCGCCCTGAAAGCTGTTGCTCGCGGTCGCCTCACCGCTCGCCAGATCGAGTCCGCACGTCGTGCGCTGACCCGTCACGTTAAGCGTGGCGGCAAGATCTGGATCCGTGTGTTCCCGGACAAGCCGATCTCCAAAAAGCCTCTCGAGGTTCGTATGGGTAAAGGTAAGGGCTCCGTGGAATACTGGGTTGCCCAGATCCAGCCAGGCAAAGTCCTGTACGAGATCGAGGGTGTTTCTGAAGAGCTGGCGCGCGAAGCTTTCGCCCTGGCTGCTGCAAAGCTGCCTCTCGCCACCTCCTTTGTTAAGCGGACGGTGATGTGATGAAAGCGAATGAACTTCGTGAAAAATCTGCACAGCAACTGAATGAGCAACTGCTCGGCTTGCTGCGCGACCAGTTCAATCTGCGTATGCAGAAAGCAACTGGCCAGTTGGGGCAGTCGCACCTGCTCTCGCAAGTTAAGCGTGACATCGCTCGCGTGAAAACTGTGCTTAACCAGCAGGCAGGTAAGTGATCATGGCTGAAGCTGAAAAAACCGTCCGTACGCTGACTGGCCGTGTCGTCAGCGACAAAATGGACAAGACCATCACCGTTCTGATCGAGCGTCGCGTAAAGCACCCGATCTACGGTAAATACGTTAAGCGTTCGACTAAGCTGCACGCGCACGACGAATCCAACCAGTGCAAAATCGGCGACAAGGTTTCCATCCGTGAAACCCGTCCGCTGGCCAAGACCAAGTCCTGGGCACTGGTTGAAGTCCTCGAACGCGCTGTTGAAGTCTAAGGGCTAGGGGTCGGAGAAATTTTATGATTCAGACTCAATCCATGCTCGATGTGGCCGATAACAGCGGCGCTCGTCGCGTCATGTGCATCAAGGTGCTCGGCGGTTCGCACCGTCGTTACGCTGGCATCGGTGACATCATCAAGGTAACCGTCAAGGAAGCAATTCCGCGCGGTAAGGTCAAAAAAGGCCAGGTGATGACCGCTGTTGTCGTCCGTACCCGTCACGGTGTACGTCGCGCTGACGGTTCCATCATTCGTTTCGACGGCAACGCTGCTGTTCTGCTGAACACCAAGCAAGAGCCGATCGGCACTCGCATCTTCGGGCCAGTGACCCGTGAACTTCGTACTGAGAAGTTCATGAAGATCGTCTCGCTCGCCCCTGAAGTGCTGTAAGGAGATCCGACATGCAAAAGATTCGTCGTGACGACGAGATCATCGTGATCGCCGGCAAAGACAAAGGTAAGCGCGGTAAGGTGCTGAAGGTTCTGGCTGATGACCGTCTGGTTATCGGTGGCGTGAACCTGGTCAAGCGTCATACCAAGCCTAACCCGATGGCGGGCGTTCAGGGCGGTATCGTCGAGAAAGAAGCGCCTCTGCACGCTTCCAACGTTGCCATCTTCAACGGCGAAACCAACAAGGCTGACCGCGTTGGTTTCAAAGTAGAAGACGGTAAGAAAATTCGTGTCTTCAAGTCGACCCAAAAAGCGGTTGATGCTTGAACACTGCTAGGTAGAAGACCATGGCACGACTGAAAGAGATTTACCGGAACGAAATCGCTCCTAAGCTTAAGGAAGAACTTAAGCTGTCGAACGTGATGGAAGTTCCGCGCGTTACCAAAATCACCCTGAACATGGGTCTGGGCGAAGCGATCGGCGACAAGAAAGTCATCGAGCACGCTGTTGCCGACCTGGAAAAGATCACCGGTCAAAAGCCGGTCGTGACTTTCGCTCGCAAATCCATCGCTGGCTTCAAAGTCCGCGAAGGCTGGCCGATCGGCGTCAAGGTGACCCTGCGTAGCGACAAGATGTACGAATTCCTGGACCGCCTGCTGGCGATCTCCCTGCCTCGGGTTCGCGACTTCCGCGGCCTGAATGCCAAGTCCTTCGATGGCCGTGGCAACTACAGCATGGGCGTGAAAGAGCAGATCATCTTCCCGGAAATCGATTACGACAAGATCGATGCTCTGCGCGGTTTGGACATCACCCTGACCACCACTGCTCGTTCGGACGACGAAGGCCGCGCTCTGCTGCGTGCTTTCAAGTTCCCGTTCCGCAACTGATTGGAGTAGGAAAATGGCCAAGAAGAGCATGAAGAACCGTGAGCTGAAGCGTCAGCTGACGGTAGCCAAGTTCGCTAAGAAGCGTGCTGAGCTGAAAGCGACCATCGTCAACGTTAACGCCTCTCCAGAAGAGCGTTTCGCTGCCGTTGTCGCTCTGCAGAAGCAGCCACGTGACGCTAGCGCTTCGCGTCTGCGCAACCGTTGCCGCCTGACCGGTCGTCCTCACGGTGTATACCGTAAGTTCGGCCTGGGCCGTAACATGCTGCGTCAAGCTGCAATGCGCGGTGACGTACCAGGTCTGGTCAAGGCCTCCTGGTAATCGCTGCAGGTGTGATCCCGACGGAAGGGGAGCAATCTTCCGACCGTCGGTGACCTCACCAACAAACAAGCCCCTACATGGGGCTTGTTTCGTTTCTGCCTTGTGTCTAGAATGACCGGCTCACCTGAGCCTGGGTTTTTCACCCGTTCCGCTCAGGTGGTTGTCATAGCCGCAAGGCTAATAATTCTTGTATCAGGAGCATCTAGCCCATGAGTATGCAGGACCCGTTAGCGGACATGCTAACTCGCATCCGTAATGCCCAGATGGCTGAAAAGTCCGTCGTAAGCATGCCTTCTTCTACCCTGAAGGTCGCGGTTGCCAAAGTTCTGAAGGACGAAGGTTACATTGCTGGCTACCAGGTTACTGGTGAAGCCAAGCCGTCCCTGTCGATCGAACTGAAGTACTTCGAAGGCCGTCCGGTCATCGAAGAACTGAAGCGCACCAGCCGTCCAGGCCTGCGCCAGTACAAGGCCGTTACCGACCTGCCGAAAGTTCGTGGCGGTCTGGGCGTGTCTATTGTCTCCACCAACAAAGGTGTGATGACTGATCGCGCTGCGCGCGCTGCCGGTGTCGGCGGCGAAGTTCTGTGCACAGTGTTCTAAGGGGGGATAGACATGTCTCGCGTCGCTAAGAACCCCGTTAAGCTGCCATCCGGCGTCGAAGTAAAATTCGCAGGCCAGCAGCTTTCGGTGAAGGGTGCCAAAGGCACTCTCGAACTGAACGTTCACTCGTCTGTTGAAGTTACCGAAGAGTCTGGTGAGCTGCGTTTTGTTGCTCGCAATGGTGACCAGCAAGCTCGCGCCATGGCCGGTACCACCCGTGCTCTGGTCAACAACATGGTCCAAGGCGTAAGCCAAGGCTTCGAGCGTAAGCTCCAGCTGGTCGGTGTTGGTTACAAGGCACAGGCTAAAGGCACCGTCCTGAACCTGGCCCTGGGCTTCTCTCACCCAGTGGACTACGAACTGCCAGCCGGTATCACCGCTGAAACCCCTAGCCAGACCGACATCCTGATCAAGGGTATCGACAAGCAGCTGGTAGGTCAGGTGGCCGCTGAAATCCGCGACTTCCGTCCGCCAGAGCCGTACAAAGGCAAAGGTGTGCGTTACGCGGACGAAGTAGTCCGTCGTAAAGAAGCCAAGAAGAAGTAGGGCCTAGTAAATGACCGACAAAAAAGTTATTCGACTGCGTCGCGCTCGCAAAGCACGTCTGAAGATGCACGAACTCGAAGTCGTGCGCCTGTGCGTGTTCCGCTCCTCGCAGCACATCTACGCCCAGGTCATTTCGGCCGACGGCAGCAAGGTTCTGGCAAGTGCCTCGACCTTGGACAAAGACCTGCGTGATGGCGCCACTGGCAACATCGACGCGGCCACTAAGGTTGGCAAGCTGGTAGCTGAGCGCGCGAAAGCCGCCGGTGTATCTCAAGTTGCCTTTGACCGTTCCGGCTTCAAGTACCATGGCCGCGTCAAAGCGCTGGCTGATGCTGCTCGTGAAGGCGGGCTGGAGTTCTAAGTTATGGCAAATAACGATCAAAAGCGCGACGAAGGCTACATCGAGAAGCTGGTTCAAGTTAACCGCGTTGCCAAAACCGTAAAAGGCGGCCGTATCTTCACTTTCACCGCGTTGACCGTGGTTGGTGATGGTAAAGGTCGTGTCGGCTTCGGCCGTGGCAAATCGCGCGAAGTACCAGCCGCGATCCAGAAAGCCATGGAAGCTGCTCGTCGCAACATGATCCAGGTTGACCTGAAGGGCACCACCCTGCAGTACGCCACCAAGGCTGCCCATGGCGCCTCGAAGGTTTACATGCAGCCTGCTTCGGAAGGTACTGGTATCATCGCCGGCGGCGCAATGCGTGCTGTCCTGGAAGTTGCTGGTGTTCAGAACGTTCTGGCCAAGTGCTACGGTTCGACCAACCCAGTGAACGTGGTTTACGCCACCTTCAAGGGTCTGAAAGCCATGCAATCTCCTGAATCCATTGCTGCCAAGCGCGGCAAGAGCGTCGAGGAGATCTTCTGATCATGGCAACCGTAAAAGTAACGCTGATCAAGAGCGTCTCGGGCCGTCTGCCTAACCACAAACTGTGTGTTAAAGGCCTGGGTCTGCGTCGCATCGGTCACACTGTAGAAGTCCAGGATACTCCCGAGAACCGCGGGATGATCAACAAGGCTTACTACATGCTGAAGGTCGAGGGCTAATCGATGAAACTCAATGATCTGAGTCCAGCGCCGGGTTCCCGTCGCGAAAAGCATCGTCCAGGTCGTGGTATCGGTAGCGGTCTGGGTAAGACCGGCGGCCGTGGCCACAAAGGTCAGACTTCCCGTTCGGGTGGTTCGATCGCTCCTGGCTTCGAAGGCGGTCAACAACCGCTGCACCGTCGTCTGCCGAAGTTCGGCTTCGTTTCCCTGAAAGCCATGGACCGCGCAGAAGTGCGTCTGTCCGAGCTGGCCAAGGTGGAAGGCGACGTGATCTCCGTGCAATCCCTGAAGGATGCCAACGTGATCAACCAGCACATTCAGCGTGTGAAAATCATGCTGTCTGGCGAAGTTACTCGCGCAGTCACCATCAAGGGCATCGCAGCCACCAAGGGTGCGCGTGCGGCTATCGAAGCAGCTGGCGGCAAATTCGAGGAATAAATGGCTAAGCAAGGTGCTCTCTCTTCGCTCGGTAAGGGCGGGATGTCGGAACTCTGGGCTCGTCTGCGCTTTCTGTTCATGGCGATCATCGTCTATCGGATAGGTGCGCATATCCCGGTTCCCGGCATCAATCCGGACCGTCTGGCGGATCTGTTTCGGCAGAATGAGGGGACCATTCTTAGCTTGTTCAACATGTTTTCCGGTGGTGCGCTTGAGCGCATGAGCATCTTTGCACTGGGGATCATGCCGTACATCTCGGCATCGATCATCATGCAGCTGATGACGGCGGTCAGCCCGCAACTGGAGCAGTTGAAGAAGGAAGGTGAAGCTGGCCGTCGCAAGATCAGCCAGTACACCCGCTACGGCACCGTTATCCTGGCACTGGTTCAAGCCATTGGCATGTCCATTGGCCTGGCCAACCAGGGCGTGGCGTTTTCTGTAGGTCTTGGCTTCCATGTCGTTGCCGTCTCCACCTTCGTGGCGGGCGCGATGTTCATGATGTGGCTGGGCGAGCAGATCACCGAGCGCGGTGTGGGCAACGGTATCTCGATGTTGATCTTCGCAGGTATCGTTGCCGGTCTTCCGAGAGCAATCGGGCAGTCTTTCGAGTCTGCGCGCACAGGCGATATCAACATTTTCGCCCTGGTCGCTATCGGTTTGCTGGCAGTAGCGATTATCGGTTTCGTGGTGTTCATTGAGCGTGGTCAGCGTCGTATCGCCGTTCACTACGCCAAGCGTCAGCAGGGCCGCAAGGTCTTCGCTGCGCAGACCAGCCACTTGCCGTTGAAAGTGAACATGGCGGGGGTTATCCCGGCCATTTTCGCGAGCAGCATTCTGCTGTTCCCGGCTTCGCTGGGTGCCTGGTTCGGTCAGTCCGAAGGTATGGGCTGGCTGCAGGACATCTCGCAGTCGATCGCTCCTGGTCAGCCGTTGAACATTCTGCTGTTTAGTGCAGGGATCATTTTCTTCTGCTTCTTCTACACAGCGCTGATGTTCAACCCGAAAGACGTAGCGGAAAACCTGAAGAAGTCCGGTGCCTTTATTCCGGGTATCCGTCCTGGTGAGCAGTCGGCACGCTACATTGATGGCGTTCTGACTCGTCTGACCATGTTCGGTGCTCTTTACATGATGGCCGTCTGCCTTCTGCCCCAGTTCCTGGTGGTGGCAGCAAATGTGCCGTTCTACCTTGGCGGGACCTCGTTGCTGATTGTGGTAGTGGTTGTGATGGACTTCATGTCCCAAGTACAATCGCACCTCGTTTCGCACCAGTACGAATCCCTGATGAAGAAAGCCAACCTGAAAGGCTACGGTGGCAGCGGTTTGCTGCGCTGATACGCCCCTAAGGTTCGAGGAGTCGGTAATGAAAGTTCGTGCATCGGTGAAAAAGCTGTGCCGTAACTGCAAGATCATCCGTCGCGAAGGCGTCGTTCGAGTGATCTGCAGCGCGGAACCGCGTCACAAACAGCGCCAAGGCTGAGTGTGATCTGCGTTTCAAACCCAGCAGCTAGTGTGCTGCTGGGTTGATTATTCGTTTCTACAGCGATATTATCTCGCGCCCTATTTCTTGGCTTCCGGGGCGTAGGTAGCTGTCAATTGGAGTCCCACTGAATGGCCCGTATTGCAGGCGTCAACATTCCAGATAACAAGCATACTGTTATCTCGCTGACCTACATCTATGGTGTCGGTCGCACAACTGCACAGAAGATCTGTGCAGACGCTGGTGTAAACCCAGCCGCTAAGATCAAGGATCTGAGCGACGAGCAAATCGAAACCCTGCGTGGCGAAGTTGCGAAGTTCACCACCGAAGGTGACCTGCGTCGTGACATCAACATGAAGATCAAACGCTTGATGGACCTGGGTTGCTACCGCGGCCTGCGTCATCGTAAAGGTCTGCCGGTTCGCGGTCAGCGCACCAAGACCAACGCACGCACCCGTAAGGGCCCGCGTAAGCCGATCCGCAAGTAATCGCCCAGGAATATAGACATGGCAAAACCTGCTGCTCGTCCTCGTAAGAAAATCAAAAAGACAGTGGTTGATGGCATCGCCCACATCCATGCATCTTTCAACAACACCATCGTGACCATCACCGACCGTCAGGGCAATGCTTTGTCCTGGGCGACCTCCGGTGGTTCGGGTTTCCGTGGTTCGCGCAAATCCACCCCGTTCGCAGCCCAGATTGCTGCTGAGCGTGCTGGTCAAGCTGCGCTGGAATACGGTCTGAAGAACCTCGACGTCAACGTCAAGGGTCCAGGTCCGGGTCGTGAATCCGCCGTTCGTGCATTGAACAGCTGCGGCTACAAGATCGCCAGCATCACCGACGTGACGCCAATCCCGCATAACGGGTGCCGTCCGCCGAAGAAGCGTCGCGTGTAATCAGGAGACAGAAGAATGGCACGTTACATTGGTCCAAAATGCAAACTGTCTCGTCGTGAAGGCACCGATCTGTTCCTGAAGAGCGGCGTTCGCGCTCTGGAATCGAAGTGCAACATCGAAGCAGCCCCAGGTATCCACGGCCAGCGCCGTGGCCGTCAGTCCGACTACGGCACCCAGCTGCGTGAGAAACAAAAAGTTCGTCGTATCTACGGCGTACTGGAGCGTCAGTTCCGCGGTTACTACCAAGCTGCTGCCTCGAAAAAAGGCGCAACCGGTGAGAACCTGCTGCAACTGCTCGAGTGCCGTCTGGATAACGTCGTCTACCGTATGGGCTTCGGCTCGACTCGTTCCGAGTCCCGTCAGCTGGTTTCGCACAAAGCGATCAGCGTCAACGGTAAGACTGTAAACATTCCATCCTACCAAGTTCGTCCGGGTGACGTGGTCGCGGTCCGCGAGAAGTCGCTGGCCCAGCTGCGCATTGTTCAAGCCCTTGAACTGTGCGCCCAGCGTGGCCGCGTTGAGTGGGTTGACGTGGATGCTGCTAAAAAGTCGGGCGTTTTCAAGAACGTTCCTGCTCGCAGCGACCTGTCTGCCGACATCAACGAAAACCTGATTGTCGAGCTCTACTCCAAGTAAGGGCTAGAAAATAGGTGCATCCATGCAGATTTCGGTAAATGAGTTCCTGACTCCCCGCCACATTGATGTGCAGGTGGTCAGTCCGACCCGCGCCAAGATTACGCTCGAGCCTCTCGAGCGTGGTTTCGGCCATACCCTGGGCAACGCGCTGCGCCGCATCCTGTTGTCCTCCATGCCTGGCTGTGCAGTAGTCGAGGCCGAGATCGATGGCGTACTCCATGAGTACTCCGCGATCGAAGGTGTTCAGGAAGACGTAATTGAAATCCTGTTGAACCTGAAAGGCCTGGCTATCAAACTGCACGGTCGTGACGAAGTTACGCTGACCTTGTCGAAAAAGGGTTCGGGGGTGGTTACCGCTGCCGATATTCAGCTGGATCACGATGTCGAGATCGTCAACCCCGATCACGTAATCGCGAACCTGGCGTCGAACGGCGCCCTGAACATGAAGCTCACTGTAGCTCGTGGTCGTGGTTACGAGCCGGCCGACTCCCGTCAAACCGACGAAGACGAAAGCCGTAGCATTGGCCGTCTGCAGTTGGACGCTTCGTTCAGCCCTGTGCGTCGTATCGCCTATGTGGTCGAGAACGCCCGTGTTGAACAGCGTACCAACCTGGACAAACTGGTCATTGATCTGGAAACCAACGGCACCCTGGATCCTGAAGAGGCTATCCGCCGCGCTGCGACCATCCTGCAACAGCAGCTGGCCGCGTTCGTCGACCTCAAAGGTGACAGTGAGCCTGTCGTAGTCGAGCAGGAAGACGAGATCGATCCGATCCTGCTGCGTCCGGTTGACGACCTGGAACTGACTGTACGTTCGGCCAACTGCCTCAAGGCGGAGAACATCTACTACATCGGCGACCTGATTCAGCGTACCGAAGTAGAGCTGTTGAAGACTCCTAACCTGGGCAAGAAGTCCCTGACTGAAATCAAGGACGTCCTGGCCTCTCGTGGTCTGTCTCTCGGCATGCGCCTCGACAACTGGCCGCCTGCAAGTCTTAAGAAAGACGACAAGGCGACCGCCTGATCGTCGTAATCACCGAACGTAGTGTTTGGTAAGGAATGAATCATGCGTCATCGTAAAAGTGGACGTCACCTGAGCCGTACCAGCTCTCACCGCAAGGCTATGTTCCAGAACATGGCAGTGTCGTTGATCGAGCACGAGCTGATCAAAACCACCCTGCCGAAAGCCAAGGAACTGCGCCGCGTTGCCGAGCCGCTGATCACCCTGGCCAAGGAAGACAGCGTTGCTAACCGTCGTCTGGCCTTCGACCGTACCCGTTCGAAGTCCGCTGTTGGCAAACTGTTCAACGACCTGGGCAAGCGTTACGCCACCCGTCAGGGCGGCTACCTGCGCATCCTGAAGTGCGGTTTCCGCGCTGGCGACAACGCGCCTATGGCGTACGTCGAGCTGGTTGATCGTCCGGTCGGCGGTGCTGTAGAAGCTGCTGAGTAAGACGTTCTGTCTGCTACAAAGAACCGGGCCTAGTGCCCGGTTTTTTGTGCTTGTAAGTATTGTTTATTTCTATTGATACAAGTCATGTAATGAATTTGTCCCTGTAACCTTGCTCGTCAATACTCTCTCCATAGCCGATTAGCCGGCGTTTGAAGACCGATAAGGAGAGCCCATGAGCAAGATTCTCACCACCGCCAGCGGTGCACCTGTAGCCGACAACCAGAATTCCCGCTCTGCCGGCCCACGCGGCCCGCTGCTGCTCGATGACTTCCACCTGATCGAGAAGCTTGCCCATTTCAACCGCGAGAACATTCCTGAGCGCCGTGTGCACGCCAAGGGCTCGGGCGCCTATGGCACTTTTACCGTAACCCGCGATATCAGCGGTTACACCAGCGCCAGGCTGTTCGAGCAGGTTGGCAAGCAGACAGAAACCTTCCTGCGCTTCTCCACTGTCGGTGGTGAACGTGGTTCAGCGGACACTGAGCGTGATCCACGCGGCTTTGCCGTCAAGTTCTACACCGAGGAAGGCAACTGGGACATCGTGGGTAACAACACGCCAGTGTTCTTCATTCGCGACCCGCTCAAGTTCCCCGACTTTATCCACACGCAGAAACGTCACCCGCAATCCAACCTGAAGAATGCCCAGATGATGTGGGACTTCTGGTCGCACTCGCCCGAGGCGTTGCACCAAGTGACCATTCTGTTCTCGGACCGGGGCATTCCAGATGGCTATCGCCACATGCACGGCTTTGGTAGCCACACCTACAGCCTGATCAATGCACAGGGCGAGCGCACCTGGGTCAAATGGCATTTCAAGACCCAGCAAGGCATCAAGAACCTGGCCCCGGCCGACGCAGCACGCCTGGCCGGTAGCGACCCGGACTACGCCCAGCGTGACCTGTTCGAGGCCATCGAGCGTGGCGACTTCCCGCGCTGGACCGTGTGCATTCAGGTGATGAGCGAGGCCGAAGCGGCCAACCGCGACGAGAACCCGTTCGACGTCACCAAGACTTGGTCGCAGAAGGATTACCCGCTGATCGAAGTCGGTGTGCTCGAACTCAACCGAAATCCGCTCAACTACTTCGCTGAAGTGGAACAGGCGGCCTTTGGCCCGAGCAATATGGTCCCCGGTGTCGGCCTGTCGCCAGACCGCATGCTCCAGGGCCGGGTGTTCGCTTACGCTGACGCGCACCGCTACCGTGTAGGCACCAACCATCAGCAGTTGCCAGTGAACGCGCCACGCTGCCCGGTAAACAGCTACCAGCGCGACGGTTCGATGGCCACTGGCAGCTACGGCAGCGCACCGAACTACGAGCCCAACAGCTACACCGACGCGCCGAAGCAGTCGCCACGCCACGCTGAGCCAGCGCTGGCCCTGGATGGTGCGGCGGATCGTTACGATCACCGCGAGGACACTGACTACTTCAGCCACGCGGGCGCGCTATTCCGCCTGATGAGCGATGAGCAGAAGGCCCTGTTGATCAGCAACATTGCCGGGGCCATGGCAGGTGTCAGCGAAGACGTGATCCAGCGCCAGTTGCTGTACTTCTTCAAGGCCGATCCGGCCTATGGCGAAGGAATTGCCAAGGCGTTGGGCGTCAATCTGGCCTAACTCTAAGTGATAAGCAGAACCGCCCTCATTTGGGCGGTTTTTCAATGAATATCACTACTGTTTAACCGATTTTTTGCTTCTAATTGCGTGTTTTTCAGTGACCGTAGGCAAAAGCTGGTTCACACTATGTGGCATAGACGTTTTCATATGGAGAATCAGGGCGATGCAAGGCCACCCGGACGTAATCAACTACCTCGTCACGCTGCTGAAGGGCGAACTGGCGGCACGCGACCAATACTTCATTCATTCGCGCATGTACGAAGACTGGGGCCTGTCCAAGCTCTACGAGCGTATCAACCATGAGATGGAGGAAGAGACCCAGCACGCCGATGCCCTGATGCGGCGTATCCTCATGCTCGAAGGTACCCCTGACATGCGTGCGGACGACCTCGAAGTCGGCAGTACCGTGCCGGAAATGATCGAGGCTGACCTCAAGCTCGAGTACAAGGTGCGTGGCGCCCTGTGCAAAGGCATCGAGTTGTGCGAACTGCACAAGGACTACATCAGCCGTGACATTCTCCGTGCTCAATTGGCGGATACCGAAGAAGATCACACCTACTGGCTGGAGAAGCAGCAGGGTCTGATCAAGGCCATTGGCCTGGAGAATTACCTGCAATCGCAGATGTAAATAGCGGGGCTGCTTTGCAGCCCATCGCGACACAAGGCCGCTCCTACAGGCGATCGCGCAACTCCAAGGTTTACGCGATCGCCTGTAGGAGCGGCCTTGTGTCGCGATGGGGGCGCAAAGCGCCCCCATGGTCCTCAGGCCCGGTCCCGCTCCAGCAGCGGTTTCAGGTAGTGCCCGGTATACGACTGCTTCATCTCGCTCAGCTCTTCTGGCGTGCCGCAGGCAATGATCTGCCCACCTTTGGAACCACCTTCCGGCCCCAGGTCCACCAGCCAGTCGGCGGTCTTGATTACATCCAGGTTGTGCTCGATCACCACCACGGTGTTGCCGTGGTCGCGCAGGCGATGCAGTACGTCCAGCAATTGCTGGATATCAGCAAAGTGCAGGCCGGTGGTTGGCTCATCGAGGATGTACAGGGTCTTGCCGGTATCGCGTTTGGACAGCTCGCGTGACAGTTTCACCCGTTGGGCTTCACCGCCAGACAGTGTGGTCGCAGACTGGCCCAGCTTGATGTACGACAGGCCCACATCCATCAGCGTTTGCAGCTTGCGCGCCAGCGCCGGTACTGCGTCGAAGAACTCGCGGGCATCCTCGATGGTCATTTCCAGCACTTCGTGGATGTTCTTGCCCTTGTACTTGATTTCCAGGGTTTCGCGGTTGTAGCGCTTGCTCTTGCACACGTCGCACGGCACATAGATGTCTGGCAGGAAGTGCATCTCGACCTTGATCAGGCCGTCACCCTGGCAGGCCTCGCAACGGCCACCCTTCACGTTGAACGAGAAGCGCCCCGGACCGTAGCCGCGGGAGCGTGACTCCGGCACGCCGGAGAACAGCTCGCGGATTGGCGTGAAGATACCGGTATAGGTCGCCGGGTTGGAGCGCGGGGTGCGGCCGATCGGGCTCTGGTCGATATCCACCACCTTGTCCAGGTGCTGCAAGCCGTCCATGCTGCTGTGCGGCGCCGCTTCCAGGGTGCTTGCACCATTCAGGGCAGTGGCTGCCAACGGGAACAAGGTGTTGTTGATCAACGTCGACTTGCCCGAGCCGGACACCCCGGTCACGCACGTCAGCAGACCGATCGGGACTTCCAGGTCGACGTTTTGCAAGTTGTTGCCACGTGCGCCCTTGAGCTTGAGCTGCAACTTCTTGTTGCGTGGTGTGCGCTTGGCCGGCACGACAATCTTCTTGCGCCCGGACAGGTATTTGCCGGTCAACGAATCAGGGTGGTCCATGACCTCCTGTGGCGTGCCCTCGGCCACGATCTGCCCACCATGTACACCGGCCCCAGGGCCGATATCGACCACGTAGTCCGCCAGGCGAATGGCGTCTTCGTCGTGCTCTACCACGATCACTGTGTTACCCAGGTCGCGCAGGTGGTTGAGGGTGGCCAGCAGGCGATCGTTGTCGCGTTGATGAAGGCCGATGGACGGTTCGTCGAGGATGTACATCACCCCCACCAGGCCGGCGCCGATCTGGCTGGCCAGGCGGATACGCTGCGCCTCGCCGCCAGACAGGGTATCGGCGCTGCGGTCCAGGGTGAGGTAATCGAGGCCGACGTTGACCAGGAACTGCAAGCGCTCGCAGATTTCCTTGAGGATCTTCGCAGCAATTTCGCCACGGCGGCCGGTCAGGGTCAGCTCGCCGAAGTAGTTGCTGGCTTCACCGATCGGCAGGTTGGTAACCGCCGGCAGGGTCTTCTCGCCCACCCACACATGGCGCGCTTCGCGGCGTAGGCGGGTACCACGGCAATCCGGGCAGGGCTGGGTGCCGAGGAACTTGGCCAGCTCTTCACGCACGGTGGCCGACTCGGTCTCGCGGTAGCGGCGCTCCAGGTTCGGCACGATGCCTTCGAACGGGTGCGAGCGCTTGACGATGTCGCCACGGTCGTTGAGGTACTTGAAGTCGACACTCTGCTTGCCACTGCCTTGCAGGATCACCTTCTGGTGTTCGGCCGACAGCTCACCGAATGGCTCCTCCAGGCTGAAGCCGTAATGCGCGGCCAGCGAACCGAGCATCTGGAAGTAGTACACATTGCGCCGGTCCCAGCCGCGGATCGCGCCCTCGGCCAGGGTGAGTTCGGCATTGACCAGGCGTTTGGTGTCGAAAAACTGCTTCACGCCCAGGCCATCGCATGTCGGGCACGCACCGGCAGGGTTGTTGAAGGAGAAAAGCTTCGGCTCCAGCTCACTGATGGCGTGGCCACACACCGGGCAGGCGAAGCGCGCGGAGAAGATCATCTCTTCGCCTGGCTCGTCGTCCATCGGCGCCACCAGGGCGATACCGTCGGCCAGCTTGAGCGCGGTCTCGAACGATTCGGCCAGGCGCTGTTGCAGGTCGGCGCGAACCTTGAAGCGGTCCACCACTACATCGATGCTGTGCTTTTTCTGCTTGTCGAGCTTGGGCAACTCGTCCAGCTCGTAGAGCTTGCCGTTGACCCGGGCGCGGACGAAGCCCTGAGCGCGCAGTTCGTCGAAAACCGCCAGGTGTTCGCCTTTACGCTCGCGCACCACCGGCGCCAGCAGCATCAGCTTGCTGCCTTCCGGGCGCTCCAGCACCAGGTCGACCATCTGGCTGATCGTTTGCGCCTCCAGCGGGATATCGTGGTCCGGGCAGCGTGGCGTACCCACGCGGGCATACAGCAGGCGCAGGTAGTCGTAGATTTCGGTGATGGTACCGACGGTGGAGCGTGGGTTGTGCGAGGTCGACTTCTGCTCGATGGAAATGGCCGGCGACAGGCCTTCGATGGTGTCGACGTCGGGCTTTTCCATCATCGACAGGAACTGCCGGGCGTAGGCCGACAGCGATTCCACGTAGCGGCGCTGGCCTTCGGCATACAGGGTGTCGAACGCCAGGGACGACTTGCCGGAACCGGACAGGCCGGTGATCACGATCAGCTTGTCCCGGGGCAGGGTCAGGTCGATGTTCTTCAGGTTGTGGGTACGTGCCCCACGAATCAGGATCTTGTCCACTGCGGCCTCGCTTGGCGGGCATAAACAAGGAAGTATACGGCGCGCCAGCATGGCGCGGCAAAGCGTCGCGTAGATGCCGTCAAGCTGTCGGACTGATAGAATCGCCGCCGGTTCACACGAGGTTAATCCATGCACGACACCCACAACGAGCGCATGAGTGGCGGCGAAACCCGCGCCGCTGGCGGCCTTGCCCTGGTCTTTGCCTTTCGTATGCTGGGCATGTTCATGGTCTTGCCGGTACTGGCCACCTACGGCATGGACCTGGCCGGAGCCACGCCTGCGCTGATCGGCCTGGCCATTGGCGCCTATGGCCTGACCCAGGCGGTATTGCAGATCCCGTTCGGGATGATTTCCGACCGCATCGGCCGTCGGCCGGTGATTTACCTGGGGCTGGTGATCTTTGCCCTGGGCAGTGTGTTGGCGGCCCAGGCCGACTCCATCTGGGGTGTGATTGCCGGGCGCATCTTGCAGGGGGCCGGGGCGATTTCTGCCGCGGTCATGGCGCTGCTGTCCGACCTCACCCGCGAGCAACACCGCACCAAGGCCATGGCCATGATCGGCATGAGCATCGGCCTGTCGTTCGCCGTCGCCATGGTCGTCGGCCCGTTGCTGACAAGTGCCTATGGTTTGTCAGGATTGTTCCTGGCCACGGCAGGGCTTGCCCTGGTCGGCATCCTGCTGATCGCCTTTGTGGTGCCCAACACCCACAGCATCCTGCAACACCGCGAGTCCGGTGTGGCACGCAAGGCAATCGGCCCGACCCTGCGCCATCCGGACCTTCTGCGCCTGGATGTGGGCATCTTCATCCTGCACGCCATCCTCATGGCCAGCTTCGTCGCATTGCCGCTGGCCTTCGTCGAGCGTGGTGGCCTGCCCAAGGAGCAGCACTGGTGGGTGTACCTGACCGCGCTGTTCATCTCATTTTTTGCAATGATCCCGTTCATCATCTACGGCGAAAAAAAGCGCAAGATGAAACGCGTGTTGGCTGGTGCTGTCAGTGTCCTGCTGCTTACAGAGATATACTTCTGGGAGTGGGCTGACGGTTTGCGCGGACTGGTGATTGGCACCGTGGTATTCTTTACCGCATTCAACCTGCTGGAGGCATCGCTGCCTTCGCTGGTGAGCAAGGTGTCGCCTGCAGGTGGCAAGGGGACGGCAATGGGGGTTTACTCCACCAGCCAGTTCCTCGGCGCTGCCTTGGGGGGAATCCTCGGTGGCTGGTTGTTCCAGCACGGCGGGCTGAACATGGTGTTCCTGGGCTGCGCGGTGCTGTGTGCCATCTGGCTGGTCGTCGCCTTGCGCATGAACGAGCCGCCGTATGTGACCAGCCTGCGCATGCCGCTGACGCCAGAGGCAGTCCGGGAAGCCGGCCTGACTGAACGCCTGATGGCTGTGCCGGGTGTGACCGACGCCGTTGTGGTGGCAGAAGAAGCCGCCATCTATATCAAACTGGATACGAAAATTTTGGACCGTGCGACCCTCGAGCGACTGGTGAATCCAGCCTCTTCGGCGTGCGAAGCCTAGGAGAACGTTATGGCCCGTGGGGTTAACAAAGTCATTCTGGTCGGCACTTGTGGCCAGGATCCCGAAGTCCGCTACCTGCCCAACGGTAACGCCGTGACCAACCTGAGCCTGGCCACCAGCGAGCAGTGGACCGACAAGCAGTCGGGCCAGAAGGTCGAGCGTACCGAGTGGCACCGTGTGTCGCTGTTCGGCAAGGTTGCCGAAATCGCCGGCGAGTACCTGCGCAAAGGTTCGCAGTGCTACATCGAAGGCAAGCTGCAGACCCGCGAGTGGGAAAAAGACGGCATCAAGCGCTACACCACCGAGATCATCGTCGACATCAACGGCACCATGCAGTTGCTCGGCGGCCGTCCTCAGGGTCAGCAGCAAGGCGGCGACCCGTACAACCAGGGTGGCGGCAACTACAACCAGGGTGGCGGCCAGCAGCAACAGTACAACCAGGCGCCGCCTCGTCAGCAGGCCCAGCGCCCGCAGCAGCAACAGCGCCCGGCGCCGCAGCAGCCTGCACCGCAGCCGGCAGCTGACTTTGACAGCTTCGATGACGATATTCCGTTCTGATTCACCGCTTTTTCAAAGCAGCAAACACCAAAAGCGAAGCCATTTATTTGGCTTCGCTTTTTTTTGCCCAATCAGGCCGGATGAATCATTACGTTAATACGGCGACGCTCGATGACTTTCTGGGCGCCGGGTGCGCCAGTGAGCTTGTCGAAAGTGACAGTGGTATCGGCATTGACCGCCGGATTAGGCACGATTCGGATCACCTGATAATCCTGGCCTGCTGGCGCTTGCGGCTGAAGCTCGACAGTAGCGGAGTCCGGCGTGCTGGCAACCCAAGTCTCCCCAGGGGCAACTGCCAGCCTGGCAGAGTAGGTATCCCCGGCCACGCTATGGAAGGTGCAACCATCGACGACCTGCGCTTGCGCGGGGCAGTGGGCGGCCTTGGCACCGGGGCGCAGCGGGTTTTCGATGGCGTAGGTGATGCCTTGCGTATCGGCAAACGCCAGCGATGCGAAGGTGCTGGCGAGTAGGGCGATGGGGAGTAGTCCACGCATTGCAGTGCTTCCTTGTGTGCAAAATCATAATGTATACAAACTGTATAATCTGCCGAAGTCCGACGTCAATGCATGCTTCAGCTGCAATGGCGGTCACGCTGCCGAACCGCCCAGTTAACAGTTGAGGCAGCTCGGTGCAGGGTGACGGTCAGGTTGGGCCCCCGGGTTAAATCTGCGCATCAAACACACTCTCCGAACCTGCAATCGAAAAATTTTCAACAGGTGCTTGACCGGGGAGAACGGTCGTTCTACTCTGGCTACATGGATAAGCCAATAACCGATACACGCGAAAAAATTCTGGCGACTGCCGAGCAGTTAATTTACGAGAACGGGATTCATGCCACGGGCATGGACTTGTTGGTAAAGACCTCGGGCGTAGCACGTAAAAGTATTTACCGTTATTTCGCGAACAAAGACGATGTCGCTGCGGCGGCACTCAACGCCCGCGATGTACGCTGGATGCAGTGGTTCAGAAGCGAATGTGACAAAGCCGAATCTGCGCAAGCACGCATTATCGGTATGTTTGATGTGCTCAAGAGTTGGTTCGTATCGGACGGTTTCCGGGGTTGTGCTTTTATCAATACCGCCGGGGAAGTCGGCGATGCAGAAGACCCTATTCGCCAGATTGCTAAACTGCATAAGCAAAAGCTGCTGGACTACACGTTTGAGCTGACCAGCCAATTGGCAGTCGAAGATCCGATGGGTTTGGCGAGGCAACTCTTTGTGCTGATAGAAGGCACGATTACCGTGGCCCGTGTAATGGGGGACCATTCCTCTCTTGAGAGTGCAAAAGAAGTAGCGAAGTTATTACTCAAGGAAGCGAAGCGCACAAACGCTCGATAACTTGGTTACACGTTAAGCGTTATCCTTGTATTGTTTTTGATGAGCCGTCAGTAACAGCATTTTGCTGCTGTCACTGACGATGGCTATCGGCTGCACGTTTTCAATCAACGCGACACGTTATTCAATATCGCTGCAATTAGGCCAAGCCGCATTGGTCTTATTTAATGAATGCTAACTCTTTTAATGTATCCACTGCCCTGGAGGCACTCCCATGTCCAATCAACAAGCTCGTCCACCACTTCCTCCTTTCACTCGTGAATCCGCGATTGAGAAGGTCCGCCTTGCCGAAGATGGCTGGAATACCCGCGAGCCCGCAAAAATTGCGCTCGCCTATACGCTGAACACCCAATGGCGTAACCGCGCCGAGTTTGCAAGCAATCGCGAAGAAGCCCAGGGCTTCCTCACTCGCAAGTGGAAGAAAGAGCTGGATTACCGCCTGATCAAAGAGCTCTGGGCCTTCACCGACAACCGCATCGCCGTCCGCTACGCCTACGAGTGGCACGACGACTCGGGCAACTGGTTCCGCTCCTACGGTAATGAAAACTGGGAGTTTGAAGCCGATGGCTTGATGCACCGCCGCTTCGCCTGCATCAACGACATGCCTATCAAGGAAAGCGAGCGCAAGTTCCACTGGCCACTGGGGCGCCGCCCGGATGACCACCCAGGCCTGACTGAACTGGGCCTGTAAGCCGTGGCAAACCTGGTCCTTCACAGCTGAAGGATCAGGTTTTTTGCTTTACCCACGGTGTTGGCATGGCAATCACGCCGAAACCAACCGCAAGTGTCGTCTTCCTTCCCCAGGCGCCAAGCAGCGCCGTCAACCCTCGTGGCTACTTCACTCATCAAGCCCGCTGGACACTTCTTTGGCCAGCTCGATGAAAACCCCCACCGCCGCACTCAGATAAGCTTCTTTTCGCCGTAAAAGAACGGCCGTTCGCTGCAAGCGTTCTGGCTCCAGGGTGATGGCCACCAGGTCGTCATGGGCCAATGCAATTCTGGCAGGCAGCAAGGTCGAGAGATTTGTCCGGCGAACTATTTCAATCACCGCGCCAAGTGCGTTGGCCTCCATCTGCACCTGAGGGCGGATCTCGTGTTTGCGGCAGTAGCGGTCGATTTGATCACGAGTGGCAAACTCTGTACTGAGCAGAACCAGAGACTCGGCACTCAGACCTTGCGATGTTATTGCCCGCTCCTCGGCCAAGCGGTGTCTGCGGTTTACCACTAGCGCGAGTGTTTCGTTCAGCAAGGGGACGGCTTCAATGTCCGGCGTATTTATTTCATCGAACGCGATCCCTAGGTCCAGTTCTCCTGCCAAAAGCAACTCCTCGATGCGCTCCTGGGAGATCTCTTTCAGGTTGACGGTGATCTTGGGGTGCCTGGAATGAAATGCCTCGATCAGCGGCCCCACCAGATAGGTTGTGAATGTCGGCGTTACCGCAACCCGCAATGAACCGCGGCTGAGGTCGCTCACGTCATGAATAGCGTTTTTAGCTTCGCGTAGTTCCTGATAGGCACGGCGCGCATAAAGCAAATAAACGTCGCCCGCGTCGGTCAATCGCGTTGCGCGTCCAGAGCGGTCGAACAACTGCGCTCCAAGACTTTCTTCCAACAACTTCACCTGCTGTGACAAGGCCGGTTGAGAGACATGCAACGCCGCTGCAGCCTTGGTGAAACTGAGATGTTCCGCAACCGCGAGGAAGTACTGGATGTGCCGAGCGAGCATGCCTTAACCCATAAGATTATCTGATCAACTGCATAATAAATGAGACTTTTACCTTATGTCATGCGTTGCTTAATCTCTGTTTCACACCCAGCGACATTGAGACAGCAACCATGAAAGCGATCATCGACGGTTTTCTGAAGTTCCAGCAAAACGCCTTCCCTGAGCGGGTCAAACTGTTCAAGGACCTGGCTAACCAGCAAAGTCCAAAGGCGCTGTTCATCTCGTGCTCCGACAGCCGGCTGGTGCCTGAACTGGTTACCCAGCGCGAGCCAGGCGACCTGTTCGTCATCCGCAACGCCGGCAACATCGTGCCGTCGTATGGCCCGGAGCCGGGGGGTGTTTCGGCCTCGGTCGAGTACGCGGTGGCCGGGCTCAACGTTGCCGACATCGTGATCTGCGGCCACTCCGACTGCGGCGCGATGACCGCCATTGCAACCTGCAAATGCCTGGATCACATGCCTGCCGTAGCCGGCTGGTTGCGCTACGCCGACTCGGCCAAGGTGGTTAACGAAGCCCGTCAGCACCCCGATAAACCCAGCAAAGTCGCTTCCATGGTGCGCGAAAACGTCATCGCGCAACTGGCCAACATCCAGACCCACCCATCCGTTCGCCTGGCGCTCGAAGAGGGCCGCGTCACCCTGCATGGCTGGATCTATGACATCGAAACCGGGCGCATCGACGCCTTTGATGGCAGCACCGGGGCCTTCGTGTCGCTTGCAGAAAACCCTGAAGTCCACGCCGTTTCCCAACAAGCCAGGCACGTTGCCTGAAACCTGTACCTACGCCTTTACCTACCCAGGAGACTTACCATGATCCAGACTCAAGCTACCCGCACCGCTCGCCAGGAACTGACCGAAATCATCATTCTGGCCAAGGCCCGCAAGGACCTGTCCTTCGCGCAGATCGTTGACGGTACCGGCCTGTCCGAGGCCTTTGTCACCGCTGCCTTGCTGGGCCAACATCCGCTGCCTGAAAGCGCCGCGAAGGTCGTAGGCGACAAGCTCGACCTCGATGCTGATCAAGTGGCACTGCTGCAATCGATGCCGATCCGCGGCAGCTTCTTTGACGGTGTGCCGAGCGACCCTACCATCTACCGTTTCTACGAAATGATGTCGGTGTATGGAACCACCCTCAAAGCGCTGGTTCACGAGAAGTTCGGCGACGGCATCATCAGTGCCATCAATTTCAAGCTGGACATCAAGAAGGTCGAAGATCCCGACGGTGGCCACCGTGCAGTGATCACCCTGGACGGCAAGTACCTGCCTACCAAGCCCTTCTGATGTAGCTCGGCCCGGCGCCTTGCTGCGCCGGGCCATCCCCAACATTCATGACGACTGAGCGCCAATTGGATGCTCAGGCCTCCTTGCGCCCTCAGTACAGGTAATTACCATGAAACTGTTACTCGTTTTGTTCCTGGGTTGACTCTCATAGAACTACCTATCACTTACTGATTTAGCAGGGACCCTGTGGGAGCGGGCGTGCCCGCGAACACCGGCGCAGCCGGTGCCATGCACCGCGGTGGATTCTTCGCGGGCACGCCCGCTCCCACAGGGTAGGCGGTGCGCCCGGCATCAGTTCTTGACGCGACAGCGCAGCCCAATGGGCTGGGCAATCTCCAACTGGAACAGTGCCATGGCTAGGGCCTGTGCACAGTGCTTGGCGCAGATAGCGCCAGCAACAGCATCTGCCACTGATCCACGTCATCGCACCTTCCCGATTCTTGACTAGTCTTATCTATTGGCAGCCATCAAAAAGCCGCCACCGTGACTACCAAGAGGCGCCGGCCATGTTCCGAGCGTCCACCACCTGATCAGGAGTGCACGATGGATCTCAACCGTCGGCAGTTCTTCAAGGTCGCCGCTGTCGGCCTTGGAGGCTCGAGCCTGGCGGCGTTGGGCATGGCCCCGACGCCGGCCTTTGCCGAGCAGGTGCGTCACTTCAAGCTGGCGCACACCAAAGAGACGCGTAACACCTGCCCCTACTGCTCGGTCGGCTGCGGCCTGATCCTGTACAGCCAGGGTGACGCGGGTAAAAACGTCAAACAGAACATCATCCATATCGAAGGTGACGCCGACCACCCGGTCAACCGCGGCACGCTGTGCCCGAAAGGCGCCGGCCTGCTGGACTTTATCCACAGCCCGAGCCGCCTGCAGTACCCCGAGGTACGCAAGCCGGGCAGCAAGGAGTGGGTGCGGGTCAGTTGGGATGAGGCGCTAGACCGCGTTGCCGGGCTGATGAAGCAGGACCGCGACGCCAACTTCATCGAGAAGAACGCCCAGGGGCAAACCGTCAACCGCTGGCTCACCACCGGTTTTCTCGCTGCATCCGCCGCCTCCAGCGAGGCCGGCTACCTGACCCACAAGGTCGTCCGCGCAACAGGCATGCTGGGGTTCGATAACCAGGCACGTGTCTGACATGGCCCGACGGTGGCAAGTCTTGCCCCGACGTATGGCCGTGGCGCCATGACCAACCACTGGTCCGATATCGCCAACGCGAATCTGGTCCTGGTGATGGGTGGCAACGCAGCAGAAGCGCACCCGTGCGGCTTCAAGTGGGTGACTGAGGCGAAAGCGCACAACAAAGCGCGGCTGATCGTGGTCGACCCGAGGTTTACCCGTACCGCCTCGGTGGCGGATTACTACGCGCCGATCCGTACCGGTACCGACATCGCCTTCATGGGCGGGCTGATCAACTACCTGCTGAGCACCGACAAGATCCAGCACGAATACGTGCGCAACTACACCGACGTGTCGTTCATCGTCAAAGAGAACTATGGCTTCGAGGACGGGCTGTTCAGCGGCTACGACGAGGCCAAGCGCGTGTATGCCGACAAGTCTGGCTGGGGTTACGAGCTGGGCGAGGACGGCTTTGCCAAGGTTGACCCGACCTTGCAGCACCCACGCTGTGTGTTCCAGCTGATGAAGCAGCACTACAGCCGCTATACCCCGGAAATCGCCAGCATGACCTGCGGCATGCCGCAGGACGCCATGATGAAGGTCTGGGAAGAGATCGCCACCTGCTCGGCACCGGGCAAGACCATGACGATCCTCTATGCGCTCGGCTGGACGCAGCATTCGATTGGCGCACAGATCATCCGCAGTGCGGCCATGGTCCAGCTCTTGCTGGGCAACGTCGGCATGCCGGGTGGCGGGGTCAACGCCCTGCGCGGGCACTCCAACATCCAGGGCCTGACCGACCTCGGCCTGCTGTCCAACTCGCTGCCGGGCTACCTGACCCTGGCGGGTGATGCCGAGCAGGACTACGCCACCTATATCGACAAGCGCGCATCCAAACCCTTGCGTCCGGGCCAGCTTTCTTACTGGCAGAACTACGGCAAGTTCCACGTCAGCCTGATGAAGGCCTGGTATGGCGCAAACGCCACCGCAGAAAACAACTGGGGCTATGACTGGCTGCCCAAGCTCGATGTGCCGGCCTACGACGTATTGCGCATGTTCGAAATGATGGGGCAGGGCAAGGTCAACGGGTACATGTGCCAAGGCTTCAACCCGATCGCCGCGCTGCCGGACAAGAACCGCGTTACGGCCGCGCTGGCCAAGCTCAAGTGGCTGGTGATCATGGACCCGCTGGCCACCGAAACCTCGGAGTTCTGGCGCAACGCCGGGCCGTTCAACGATGTCGATACGGCCAACATCCAGACCGAAGTCATACGCCTGCCCACAACCTGCTTTGCCGAGGAAGACGGTTCGCTGGTCAACAGCAGCCGCTGGTTGCAGTGGCACTGGAAGGGCGCCGATGGCCCGGGCGAGACCCGCACCGACGTGCAGATCATGAGCGAGCTGTTCCTGCGCTTGCGCCAACGCTACCAAGCCGAGGGCGGCGCCTACCCCGATGCGATGATGAACATCAGCTGGCCATACAAGATCCCTGAGGAGCCATCCCCGGAGGAGCTGGCCAAGGAAATGAACGGCTGGGCGGTCACCGACCTTACCGATGCCACCGGCGCCACGCTCAAGGCGGGCCAGCAACTGTCGGGCTTCGCCCAGATGAAGGACGACGGCAGTACTGCGTCCGGCTGCTGGATCTTCGCCGGCTGCTGGACCGAGCAGGGCAACCAGATGGCGCGCCGCGACAACAGCGACCCATTTGGCATGCACCAGGTGCAGAACTGGGCCTGGGCCTGGCCGGCCAACCGCCGCATCCTCTACAACCGTGCCTCAAGCGACCCGCAAGGCAAGCCGTGGGACCCGGAGAAAAAACGCCTGGTGTGGTGGAACGGCAAGGCCTGGGCCGGTACCGACGTGCCGGATTTCAAGGTCGACTCGCCACCTGAGGCGGGGATGAACCCGTTCATCATGAACCCTGAAGGTGTGGCGCGTTTCTTCGCCATCGACAAGATGGCCGAGGGCCCGTTCCCCGAGCACTACGAACCGTTCGAGACGCCGATCGGCATCAACCCGCTGCACCCGCAGAACAAGAAAGTGGTCAGCAACCCGGCCGGGCGCATCTTCGACTCGGTGTGGGACACCCTGGGCACACACGACGAGTTCCCCTATGCGGCGACCACGTACCGGCTGACCGAGCACTTCCACTTCTGGAGCAAGCACTGCCGCCTGAACGCCATCGCCCAGCCCGAGCAGTTCGTCGAGATCGGCGAGGTGCTGGCCAACGAAAAAGGCATCAAGGCTGGCGACCGGGTGCGGGTGTCGAGCAAGCGCGGGCATATTGATGCGGTGGCTGTGGTGACCAAGCGGATTCGCCCGCTGCAGGTCAACAACCAGACCGTGCACCAGATCGGCATCCCGTTGCACTGGGGCTTCACCGGCGCAACCCGGCATGGCTACCTGACCAACACGCTGGTGCCATTCCTCGGTGACGGCAACACCCAGACGCCAGAGTCCAAGTCGTTCCTCGTCAAAGTGGAGAAACTCTGATGGCCAGCCAAGACATCATCGCCCGCTCGGCCACCACCACCGTACCGCCTTCGGTACGCCAGCAGCAGGAAGTCGCCAAGCTGATCGACACCACCAAGTGCATCGGCTGCAAGGCCTGCCAGGTGGCGTGCTCGGAATGGAACGAACTGCGTGACGAGGTCGGCCACAACCACGGCACCTACGATAACCCCCAGGACCTCACGGCCGAAACCTGGACCTTGATGCGCTTCACCGAGCACGAGCGCGACGACGGCAACCTGGAGTGGCTGATCCGCAAGGATGGCTGCATGCACTGCGCCGACCCAGGGTGCCTGAAGGCGTGCCCAAGCCCAGGGGCGATCATCAAGCACGCCAACGGCATCGTCGACTTCAACCAGGACCACTGCATCGGCTGCGGTTACTGCATCACCGGCTGCCCGTTCAACATCCCGCGCATCTCGCAGAAGGACCACAAGGCGTACAAATGTACCCTGTGTTCCGACCGCGTGACCGTAGGGCTGGAGCCGGCCTGCGTGAAAACCTGCCCGACCGGTGCGATCGTGTTTGGCAGCAAGGACGAGATGAAAGTGCACGCCGCCGAGCGCATCGTCGACCTGAAGTCGCGGGGCTACGACAAGGCCGGCTTGTACGACCCGGATGGCGTCGGCGGCACCCACGTGATGTACGTGCTGCACCATGCCGACACGCCGAAGCTGTACGCCGGCTTGCCGGACCAGCCGGTGATCAGCCCGCTGGTGGGGCTGTGGAAAGGCTTCACCAAGCCGCTGGCGCTGCTGGCCATGGGCGCGGCGGTGTTGGCCGGGTTCTTCCATTACGTGCGGGTTGGGCCGCAGCGGGTCGAGGAGGACGAGCACCCCGCGCCGCCGCATGACAGCGTGCATCAGGTGGATCCTGCGGTCCATGTCTATGATCCGACCAAACCCGGTGGGCAAGGGGAGCAGCGGCCATGAACGACAACAAACCCATCCTGCGCTACAACGCCAACGAGCGGACCAACCACTGGGTCGTCGCCATCCTGTTCTTCATGGCCGGGCTTTCCGGGCTGGCGCTTTTTCACCCGGCGCTGTTCTGGCTCAGCCACTTGTTTGGTGGCGGGCCGTGGACACGCATATTGCACCCGTTCATGGGTGTGGCGATGTTCGTTTTTTTCCTCGGCCTGGTGATCCGCTTCTGGCGCGCCAACTTCATCACCGCGAACGACCGCCTGTGGTTGCGTCGCATTGATCGGGTGATGGTCAATCGTGAGGATGGCGTGCCACCCATTGGCAAGTACAACGCCGGGCAGAAGCTGCTGTTCTGGACGCTACTGCTGTGCATGCTGGTGTTGCTGCTCAGCGGCGTGGTGATCTGGCGTGCCTATTTCAGCCATTTCTTTGACATAGGGTCCATTCGCCTGGCATCGCTTGCTCACGCATTGGCCGGTTTCGTGCTCATCCTCAGCATCATCGTGCACATTTATGCCGGTATCTGGATCAAGGGCTCGATCGGCGCCATGCTGCATGGTTGGGTCAGTCGCGCCTGGGCACGCAAGCACCATGAGTTGTGGTACAGCGAAGTGACCGGCGACAAGACGCCGGGCAATCATGGAAGAAAAGAAGGATAAGCGCTTGAGCACGATACTCGAACCCGGGCAGATCGAAGCATCGGCGGTGATGCCGCCGTTTCTGCACCTGCCTCCCGCCAATCTGTTCGAGCTGCGCGCCGTGCGGTTGGAGCAGTTGGCCGAGGGCAACGTCCTTGGCGACTACCTGACACTGGTCGCACGGTTGTGCCGCATTCAGCAGCAGCTTGTGGATAACCCACCCGGCGGCATGCCGGTGGCCGAGGAGCGTCAGCGCCTGTGCATAAGCCATGGTTTGCCGCCGTTGGCGGCTGACAGCCTGGTGCGCGAAGGGCCTTGGCTGGTTTGGTTGCAGGCCCTCCTTGAGCACTTCAACGGTGAAACCAGTGGCCCGTTGGGTGAGGCCTTGCAGGTGCTGCGTGGCAGTGCTGACAACCTGCGCAAGGGATGGGGTATCGCTTTGCTGGCGGGCCAGTACGATGCGGTGCCGGCGGCACTGGTGCCGTTCCTCGGGGCTGCGTTGCAGGCGGCCTGGTCCAGCTGGCTGCTGGCGTTGCCGGCCCCCGAGCTCAAACCGGGAGGCAGCCTGGCCCAGTGCCCGGCCTGTGGTTCGCCAGCGATGGCCGGGGTGGTACGCAACCGTGGCAAGCACAACGGCCTGCGTTATCTGGTGTGTTCGTTGTGTGCCTGTGAATGGCATGTGGTGCGGGTCAAGTGCGTGTACTGCGAGTCGAGCAAGGACCTGCGATATACCAGCCTTGAGGATGACCGCCATGCACCGGGCAAGGCGCCGCTGCGGGCCGAGTGCTGCCCCGGGTGCAATACCTACCTGAAGCAGAATTATCTGGAGAACGACGCAGCCGCCGAGGCGCTGGCCGACGACCTGGCCAGCCTGGCGCTGGATATACGCCTGGACGAGGAGGGCTTTCATCGGTTGGCGCCCAACCTGATGCTCGCGCCCGGTTAGTGGGTGAGTGTCTACACTGAAAGACCGAGTCGCCTTCTTCGCGGGCACGCCCGCTCCCACAGGTACAGCACCCACTTGAAAGCCGGTGCAGTACCTGTGGGAGCGGGCATGCCCGCGAAGAGGCCAGTACAGACAACGGACCAGTCCAAGGTAGTACCGCATGTCCAACAGCCTCGCCAGCGACACCCCACGCCTGCCCTCCATCGATACCCTCCTGCGCCACCCGGCCTGCCTCCCGCTGATCGACCGCCACGGCCGCGACGCGGTCCTGGCCACCCTGCGCCAACTGCTGGACGACCTGCGCGATCCTGCGCGCAACGGCCAGCTCAGTGCCGCCGAACTGTCCCCTGAAATCCTCCTGGGCCGCGCCGGCGAACGCCTGGCCGCGCAACAACGCAGCCAGGTCCGCCGCGTCTTCAACCTCACCGGCACCGTACTGCATACCAACCTCGGCCGCGCCCTGCTGCCCGAAGAAGCCATCGAGGCCATGCAAACCGCTGCCCGCTACCCGCTCAACCTCGAATTCGACCTGGCCACCGGCAAGCGCGGTGATCGCGACGACCTGATCGAAGGCCTGATCCGCGAGCTGACCGGCGCCGAGGCCGTCACCGTGGTCAATAACAATGCGGCCGCTGTATTGCTGGCGCTCAACAGCCTTGGCGCGCGCAAGGAGGGCATCATCTCCCGTGGTGAGCTGATCGAGATTGGCGGTGCATTCCGTATCCCCGACATCATGGCCCGGGCGGGCGTGAAGCTGCACGAAATTGGCACCACAAACCGCACCCACGCCCGTGACTACGAAGCCGCCATCGGCCCGCGTACCGGCTTGCTGATGCGCGTGCATTGCAGCAACTACAGCATTCAAGGCTTCACTACCCAGGTGCCCACTGCCGAGCTGGCGCGGATCGCCCGTCAACATGAACTGCCGCTACTCGAAGACCTCGGCAGCGGCAGCCTGCTCGACCTTACCCGCTGGGGCCTGCCCGCCGAACCGACTGTGCGCCAGGCCCTGGCTGATGGCGCTGATATCGTCACTTTCAGCGGCGACAAACTGCTGGGCGGGCCGCAAGCGGGGATCATCGTTGGCCGCAAGGACTTGATCGGCAAAATCAAGAAAAACCCGCTCAAGCGCGCCCTGCGTGTCGACAAGATCACGCTTGCAGCACTTGAAGCAGTGCTGGCGCTGTACCGCAACCCTGACCGCCTGGCCGAGCGCCTGCCCAGTTTGCGTTTGCTGACTCGCCGCGGGGAGGAAATCCAGGCGCAGGCCGAGCGCCTGGCACCTGAACTCAAAGCCTGTCTCGGCGAGCAATGGGCCGTCAGCGTAGAGCCTGCATTGGGCATGATCGGCAGTGGCAGCCAGCCCGTGGCGCGCCTGCCCAGCGCGGCGCTGTGCCTGCGCCCGCAGGTCTCCAAAAAGTTGCGCGGGCGCAGCTTGCATGTGCTGGAGCGGGCGCTGCGCGGCCTGCCGGTGCCGGTGCTCGGCCGCATCGATGACGACGCCCTGTGGCTGGACCTGCGCCAGCTCGACGATGAGGCCCAGTGGCTGGCGCAGCTACCGGCCTTGCAACTGGGGCCAGTGCAGTGATCGTCGGCACCGCCGGCCACATCGACCACGGCAAGACTGCGTTGCTCCATGCCCTTACTGGTCAGGCCGGCGACCAGCGCCAGGAAGAACGCGCCCGCGGCATGACCATCGACCTTGGCTACCGCTATGCGGCGCTGGCCGAAGGCGCGCCGCTGACCGGTTTCATCGACGTGCCGGGCCACGAGCGCTTTATCCACAACATGTTGGCCGGTGCCCACGGCATCGACGTGGTGCTGCTGGTGGTGGCTGCCGACGACGGGGTCATGCCCCAGACCCGCGAGCACCTGGCGATTGTCGAGTTGCTTGGCATTCCCCAGGCGCTGGTTGCAATCAGCAAGGCCGACCGGGTCGAGGCGGCGCGCCTGGCCGAGGTACAGGCACAGGTCAGTGCCTTGCTGGCGCCGGGGCCCTATGCCCGGGCGCCGCAGTTCCCGTTGTCGAGTATCACCGGTGAAGGTGTCGACGCGTTGCGCCAAGCCTTGCTGAAGGCCGAAGCACAGGTGCGACAGCGTACTGCGCGTGGCGGCTTTCGCCTGGCGGTTGACCGTGCTTTTGCCGTGACCGGTGCGGGCGTGGTGGTCACAGGCACGGCGCTGGCCGGGCGGGTGAGTACTGGCGACACCTTGTTGCTGGGCAAGGCCGGTAAACCGGTGCGGGTGCGCGGCCTGCATGCGCAGAACCAGGCCGCGCTGATGGCTGAGGCGGGCCAGCGGGTGGCGCTGAATATTGCTGCCGAACGCCTGGCGATGGAGCAGGTACATCGGGGTGACTGGCTGGTGCCCGACTGGCTGCATGCGCCCAGCGTGCGGGTGGATATCGACCTGAGCCTGCTGCCGGGTGAGACCCGCACGTTTGAACATTTCAGCGCTGTGCATGTGCACCTTGGCACTCAGGATGTAACGGCCCGGGTTGCCTTGCTGGAAGGTGAAACCTTGGCGGCAGGCCAGCGCATGTTCGCTCAGTTGCTGCTCAATGCGCCGTTGCAGGCGGTGCACGGTGATCGCCTGGTGCTGCGCGACCAGCGTGCCCAGCGCACTTTGGGCGGCGGCAAGGTACTCGACCCGTTCGCGCCTACCCGGCAGCGCCGCAGCGATGAGCGGCTGCGTCAGTTGCAGGTGCTGCGAGATGCCGAGGACCTGGAGCAGGCGTTGCCGGCACTGCTCGCCAGCGCTCCCGGCGGCCTCGACCCGCAGCGCCTTGAGCGCCAGTTCAATCGCCTGCGCGCAACCTGGCATTTGCCAAAGGATGTGTTGGTAGTGGCAACGCGACAGGGCCAACTGCTGTTTGCCAGCGGCCAGTGGCTGGCGCTGAAGCAACAAGTGCTGGGGCACTTGGCGCGGTTTCACGAGCAGGAGCCCGACCAACTCGGCCCGGATCGTGACCGCTTGCGCCGCTTTGCGGCCTTGCCCCTGGAGCGACCGGCATTCGTCAGCTTGCTGGATGAACTGCTCGATGAACGCGCCATCAGCAGCAGCGGGCCCTGGCTGCACCTACCCGATCACAAGGTGCAATTGAGCGAAGCCGATAGTGCGTTGTGGGCGCGCTTGCAGCCGAAATTGCTGGCGGGGCTATATGATCCGCCTTGGGTCAGGACCTTGGCGAGTGAAGAGAATTGCGCCGAAGCCGATGTGCGCTTGTTGTTGCGCAAGCTGGCCCGGCTGGGCCTGGTGCACCAGGTGGTACGTGACTTGTTCTACCCTGAGGCGACGCTACAGCGCATGGCAGAGCTGTTGCTGGGGCAGGCCAGCGAAACGCCGATAGTGCAGGTCGCCGCGTTTCGCGATATGTTGGGTATTGGTCGCAAGCGCAGTGTGCAGATTCTGGAATACTTCGACCGCATCGGCCTGACCCGGAGGGTGGCCGACCAGCGTCACATCCGTGCCGACAGCGCCCTGGCCCAGCAACAGGCCAGGCACTGAGTTCAAGGAAGGCAATCGCGCCCGGTGGCGCGGCCGGGCTTCAAACCCGGTTGGGGACGGCAGCCGTTCCCGGGCAGGTTCGACTCCCGCTGCCTTCCGCCATTATCTTTTGCCTGTCAGGGCCTCTTCGCGGGCGTGCCCGCGAAGAGGCCGTAAAGGCTAAAAGCTAAGCCCGCTCCCCGCACAGATCCAGGGCAAACCACTGTTCTGCTGCATCTATATCCAACCCAGCCCCCAGCAGTGCAACCATCTTGCCCAGCGCCGCCTCACGGGTCATGCCACCACCACTGACCAGCCCGGCCCCGCGCAAGCGATTACCCGCCGCATAGGTATCGAATACCACCGAACCCTCAGGGCACTGGCTGATAGCGGTCAGCATTACGCCGCGCTGGCGCGCCGTGCTCAGCACCTCCAGCAACGCCTGGTCATCCGATGGCCCGGTACCGCTGCCGTAACATTCCAGCAGCAACCCTTGCACACCGCTGTCGATCAGCGCCTGCAAGTGCCCGGCCTGCAACCCCGGGAACACCGGCACTATGGCCAGGTTGACCGGTTGGCGCGGGTGTTTGTAGCCAAGTTCGGCAGGTACCGTAGCAGCATGCTCACCGTCACGATGGCGCGGCAGCGCAGCAAAGGCATCAAACGCCTCGCTGCGCAGCTTCGACGCCCGGCAGCCATGCAGCAGCTGGCCGTGGAAGTACAGCTGCACGCCATTCTCCAGGCCGTGTTCGAACTGGCGCAACGCGCCGCACAGGTTTGCCCAGGCGTCGCTGTCCGGCGCGCCGGCAGGCAGCATCGAACCCGTCAGCAGTACCGGTACCGGCAGGCCCAGCAGCAGGAAGGACAGCGCCGCAGCGCTGTACGCCAGGCTGTCGGTGCCGTGCAGCACCAGCACGCCGTCATGGCCCGCCACGTCCACTGCCTCGACGATGGCATCACGCATCGCCAGCCAGTTGTGCTGCTGCATGTTGGCGCTGTCGAGCAGCGGGTTCAGTTCCTGCAGGGTCCATTGCAGCTGGGGCGCATCGGCCATGTGGGCGAAATGTTCGCGCATCCGTGCATCAAAACCACCCGCCGGCGCCAGGCCTTCCGGGGTTTCGAGCATGCCGATGGTGCCACCGGTATAGAGAACGAGAAGATTCTTTACTGCGCGCATGGAAAACATCCGTAGCGGTGAGCGGAGAAAGAAAAGCCGCCCGCAGAAGGGGCGGCTGGGCAGGGCAGCGTATCAGCGCTGAGGCTGAGCCTGGCCGACTGTTTTGTCAGTGGCTGTTTCCGCCTGCGGATTGGCAGGCCAGGCGTTGCGGTCCAGGTCCAGGTCGGCGAACTTGGTCGAATCGAACACTGGCTGCTGGATACCCGCCTTGCGCTGCTCGTCGTAGTCACGCATCACACGCAGGCCGACCTTGAACAGCAGGGCCAGGGCCACCAGGTTGACGAAGGCCAGGCAGGTCATGGTGATGTCGGCGAAGGCGAACACGGTCGACAGGTCTTGCATCGAGCCCCATACCACCAGTGCCAGCACCAGGCCACGGAACCCCATCAGGACCACGCGGTTACGGGTGAGGAACTGCAGGCTGTTCTCGCCCAGGTAGTAGTTGTAGAGGATGCAGGTAAACACGAACAGCGACAGTGCCACGCTGACGAACACACGGCCCCAGTCACCGACCACGGCGGCCAGCGAGTTCTGGGTCAGGACAATGCCGTCACCCTCGAAGCCTGGGGTGTAGAAGCCCGACAGCAGGATCAGCAGCGCGGTGCAGGTGCAGATCACGAAGGTGTCGAGGAACACGCTGAAGGCCTGGACCACGCCCTGGGCACCCGGGTGTTTCACGGCCGCCACGGCGGCGACGTTCGGCGCGCTACCCAGGCCCGCTTCGTTGGCGAACACGCCACGCTTCACGCCCATGACAATGGCGCTGCCGAGCAGGCCACCAAAGGCCGGGTCGAGGCCGAAGGCGCTCTTGAAGATGGTTTCCAGCATGGCCGGCACGTGTTCGATCTGGGTGCCGATCACATACAGGGTCACGCCGATGTAGGCCAGGGTCTTGATCGGTACCAGAAGGTCCGACACCGCAGCGATACGCTTGATGCCGCCGATGAAGGTGATGGCCAGCAACACGGCCAGGACGATACCGGTCTGGCTTGGGGCAAAGTCAAAGGCGTTCTGCAGCGAGTGGGTCACGGTGTACGACTGCAGGCCGATGAAGGCGAAGCCGTAGGTGACCAACAGCAGGAGCGAGAACACGATGGCCATGCCTTTGCGCTTCAGGCCATGCTGGATGTAGTAGGCAGGGCCGCCACGGTACAGGCCGTCGCCATCGGCGCGCTTGTACACCTGGGCCAGGGTGCATTCGAAGAAGCTGCTGGACATGCCTACCAGGGCAGTGACCCACATCCAGAACACGGCACCCGGGCCACCCAGGGTCACGGCAATACCGACACCCGCGATGTTACCGGCGCCCACGCGGCCGGCAAGGCTCAGCATCAGGGCCTGGAAGGAGCTCAGCTGGCCTGCCTGGCCACGCAGCGATTCCTTGAACACGGCAAACATGTGGGCGAAGTGGCGGAACTGGACGAACCGGGAGCGGATGGTGAAATAGCTACCCAGCCCTACGATCAGCACGATGAGGAGTTTCCCCGAAAGGAAATCGTTGATTACTTCGAGCATTGGAGAATGACCTCGATTCTTATTCTTCGTGTGGAAAGACCAGCGGACGGCAGGCGCACCGCTATTCGTTGGGGCGCATGGTTGGCCATGACAAGAGTGGTTACAATTTCGCGGGTTGCTCTTAGTTGACGCGACTTGATGCTACAATGGCGTCATTCGCGTCACCTGGGTCCCGCACATGAGCGATCATTTCGCTACCAACCTCAAGCTGGCTTGCAGCCACTACCGCTCTATCTCCGAAGTTTGCCGCCAGCTTTCGATCAACCGCGCGCAGTTCAACAAGTACCTGAGCGGGCAAAGCCGTCCGACGGCGTTCAACCTCAAACGCATCGGCGATTTCTTCGGGGTCGAGGATTACGAGCTGAACTTGCCCGCCGAGCAGTTCGCCCGGCTGATTGGCGCACGCGTGTCGACGCTGGCCGAGCAGCCCAGCGATCCGATCAGCGAACTTTTCCGCCCACTGCACGAGCACGCCGGCAACCTGTCGCGCTATTGCGGTTACTACTTCGAGTATTCCAACTGCATGTCGGTACCGGGCACCATCCTGGTGTCGCTGGTGCACCTGTGGGAAGAGCGCGGCCGCTTCCTGTTCGAGCGCCAGGAGCGACAGGAGCGCTCCAGCGCCAATGACCAGCATGCCGAGGTACGCTGCCGTTACCTGGGCGCGGCGTTCCAGCTTCAGGACCGGGTGTTCCTGATCGACTACGAGTCGCTCACGTACAACGAAATGAGCCAGACCATCCTCATCCCCAGCTTCAAAAGCCGTATTACCCGCCTCAATGGCCTGAAGGCCGGTGTTTCAAGCGGCGACCGGCGTAACCCGGCTTGTACCCGTGTGGTGTGGGAATACCTGGGAGAGGAGATCAATCGGATCAATGCCTTCAGGCAAGTGAAACTGTACCGGCCGGATGATCCGCGTATAGATGATGATGTACGTGATAGGTTGAGTGTGGGGCCGTTGCGCAACAGCTTGTTTGAGGTTGAATAGCTGTAGCGACTGTACTGGCCTCTTCGCGGGTAAACCCGCTCCCACACGTGCTGTATGGATCCTGAACACTTCACCAAACCTGAAGGTGGCATCCTACCTGTGGGAGCGGGTTCACCCGCGAAGGGGCCGGGACAGGCAACTCAATAAGGCCTGTGGTTGGACTTCCCGCAGCGGAAACCGCAAAATGACCCCTTTCCCTCATCAACCTCTCCGGATCTGCTGACTCTATGCGTATGCGCCTAATGCTGTTGGGTGGTGGCAATGCCCTCGGGCAAGCGCTGATTCGTCTTGGGGCCGAGGAGGACATCGCATTCCTGGCGCCGCGCCCGCCCGAGAACGGCTGGACGCCGGCCAACCTCACCCAGCTGCTTGACGATCACCGCCCCGACGCCCTGGTCAACCTGGCCTATTACTTCGACTGGTTCCAGGCCGAGTCGGTCAGCGAGCAACGCCTGGCTCAACAGGAGCGGGCGGTGGAGCGGCTGGCTGAACTGTGCCAGCACCACCAGATCACCCTGGTACAGCCTTCCAGCTACCGCGTGTTCGATGGTTCGCGGGCCACGGCCTACAGCGAAAAAGACGAACCGGTGCCGTTGGGCCTGCGTGGCCAGGCGCTGTGGCGCATCGAGCAGAGTGTGCGCGCGGCTTGCCCGCAGCATGTGCTGCTGCGCTTTGGCTGGTTGCTGGATGAAAGCATCGACGGGTCGCTGGGCCGCTTCCTGACCTGTGCCGAGCAGCCACAAGAGCTGCTGCTGGCGGATGACCGGCGTGGCAACCCGACACCGGTCGACGATGCCGCGCGGGTGATCCTGTCGGTGCTCAAGCAGCTCGACTGCAGTGCGCCGCTGTGGGGCACCTACCATTACGCCGGCAACGAGGCGACCACGCCGCTGGCGCTGGGCCAGGCGATCCTGACCGAAGCCGGTCAATACCGTCAGCTGGCCGTGCAGGCACCGACGCCGCAGGCCCATGCCGCCCGCCCGGACGCAAGCGAAGAGCCACAGCACGCGGTGTTGGCCTGCAAGAAAATCCTTCATACCTTCGGCATCAAGCCGCGTGCCTGGCGCGCGGGCTTGCCGCCTCTACTGGACCGGTTCTACCGCCATGGCTGACGCCCTCATCCTGATCACCGGCGGTGCCGGCTTCATTGGCTCCCACCTGTGCGATGCGTTGTTGGACAAAGGCTACGCCGTACGCATTCTCGACGACTTCTCCACAGGTCGGCGCAGCAACTTGCAGGTCACCCACCCACGGTTGCAGCTGATCGAAGGCGATGTAGCCGATGCTGCGCTGGTCACCCAGGCTGCGGCGGGGTGCAGTGCCGTGGTGCACCTGGCGGCCGTAGCTTCTGTACAGGCCTCGGTCGAAGACCCGGTGCGCACCCACCAGAGCAACTTCATCGGCACCCTGAACGTATGTGAAGCCATGCGTGTGCAGGGTGTGCGGCGGGTGTTGTTCGCCTCCAGTGCAGCGGTGTACGGCAACAATGGCGAGGGTGAGTCGATTGCCGAAGACACGCCCAAGGCGCCCTTGACCCCGTACGCGGTGGACAAGCTGGCCAGTGAGCAGTACCTGGACTTTTACCGACGCCAGCATGGGCTGGAACCGGTGGTGTTCCGCTTCTTCAATATCTTCGGGCCGCGCCAGGACCCGTCATCGCCGTATTCCGGGGTGATCAGCATCTTCTGCGAGCGTGCTGTGCAGGGTTTGCCGATTACCATCTTTGGTGATGGCGAACAGACCCGCGACTTCCTTTACGTAGGCGACCTGGTGCAGGTGATGGTGCAGGCGCTGGAGCAGCAGCAGGTCGAGGAGGGCGCGGTAAACATCGGCCTCAACCAGGCCACTTCACTGAACCAGTTGCTGGTGGCGCTGGAGAAAGTGGTGGGCAAATTGCCGGCGATCAGCCATGTGGCGGCGCGTTCGGGTGATATTCGCCATTCGCGGGCGGACAACCAGCGTTTGCTGGCGCGGTTCGAGTTTCCGGAGGCGACACCGATGGTCGAGGGTCTTGCCAAGCTTCTCGGTAAAGGCTGAACCCTTGGGGGGCGCTTTGCGCCCCTTTCGCGACGCAAGGCCGCTCCCACAGCGATAGCGTAAAGCCGATGGACATGCGCACCCTGTGGGAGCGGCCTTGTGTCGCGAAAGGGCTGCACAGCAGCCCCAGCATTCACCCATGCCGCACCACTCTGCGCAGGCAATCTTCGGCTTTCATTACTCGCCCATCCAAAGCCCGTACCTGCAAAGTCTCGATAGCTTGCCCTTTGACAGCATCGAACAGTTCCGAACGTACCTCGCCTGCTTCAAACAGAAAGCGCTCCCCCCACTGCCTCAAGCCAACCACCACCGGAAACACCGATCGCCCTTTCTCGGTCAGCACATATTCCTTGTAGGCACTCCCATCCGAGGCCGGCTGCATCTCCAGCAAGCCACTCTCCACCAGCAACTTCAGCCGTGAGGCGAGAATGTTCTTCGCCAGCCCCAGGTTCTTCTGAAACTCACTGAAGCGCCGCAGGCCATCGAAGGCATCGCGCAGGATCATCAGCGCCCAACGGTCCCCCAATACCTCCAGGGCTCGGGCCACGGGGCATTGCGCATTGTTTTCGTCGAGCATGAGGTGAGCCTGTTCTGATTGACTGGTTGCAGATTAAAACCACATTTGCTAAATAGCCATAAGTGGTTTCAATTCGAAACCACATTGGCGAGGCCGACCCGATGACACGCTGGATAACCCTGCTGCTTGCCGTCACCAGTGCCATGGCAGTTGCGACCGTGTACTTCGCCCAGCCTTTGCTCGAGTCGATTGCCTACGAGCTGGGAGTGGCACGGCAGCAGATTGGCTGGGTAGTCGGCGCGACCCAGGCGGGCTATGCCCTGGGGCTGCTGCTGATTGTGCCGCTGGGAGACCTGATCGACCGAAAGCGCTTGCTGCTGGGCCAGTTGCTGTTCTCCACGCTGGCACTGGTCGGCGTGGGCATGGCGCCGAGTTGGGGGCTGTTGCTGCTGGCATTGGCCATTACCGGGTTGATGGCCGTCATGGTGCAGGTGATGGTGGCGCATGCTGCCAGCCTGGCCTCACCCGGTGAGCAAGGGCAAGCCGTAGGCACCGTTACCAGCGGCATTGTACTGGGCATTCTGTTGGCGCGCCTGGTGGCGGGTGGGCTGGCTGACCTGGCCGGCTGGCGCAGTGTCTACCTGATTGCCGCCGGGCTGTTGCTGGCGCTGGCCCTGGTGCTGTGGCGCTGTTTGCCAAACGGGCAGCCGTTGGCGCAGCGGCCTGGTTATCGAGAGCTGATCGTGTCGCAGCTCCACTTGTACCGGCGCGACAGGCTGCTGCGCGAGCGTGGATTGTTCGGCGTATTGATCTTCGCCGCGTTCAGCGTGCTGTGGAGTGCCATGGTCATGCCGCTCAGCGCTGCGCCATTGGCCTTGAGCCATACCGAGATCGGCCTGTTCGGCCTGGCAGGGGTTGCAGGTACGTTGGCGGCTTCGCGTGCCGGGCGCTTGGCTGACATGGGGCGTGGTGAGCGCACAACCGGGTTGGCGCTGGCGCTGCTAACGCTGTCGTGGCTGCCCGCGGCGTTCGTCGAGCATTCGCTGCTGGCCTTCGTGATGGGTGTGTTGATGCTGGACTTTGCCGTGCAGGCGGTGCATGTCACCAACCAGAGCCTGTTGCTGGCCGGGCGTGGCGCGATGGCCAGCCGCTTGATAGGTGCCTACATGTGCTGCTACTCGGTTGGTAGCGGCGTGGGTGCAGTGCTGGCGAGTTGGGTATATGCCCGGTGGGGTTGGGCGGCTGTGTGCGGGCTTGGCATGGCCATCAGTGCGGTCGCGCTGGGCTATTGGCTGTGGCTGCGACGAGAAAGGGCGGCTGGAGCCGCCCTTCGGTGTTCCGGTCAGAACTTGTAGCCAAGGCCGACCATGTACACCCATGGGTCGACGTCGACGTCGACCTTGGTCTTGCTGTAGCCCAGCGCGGTCGGGCCATTGACGCTGGCCTTGGTGTCGATGTCGACATACCAGACCGAGGCGTTGACCAGCAGGTTTTCAGTCAGCATGTAGTCCATGCCCAACTGGCCGGCAATACCCACCGAATCTTGCAGCTTGAGGTTGCTGAAGCCTTGCTGCTTGCGCGCGCTGCTCAGGTCTTCGTCAAAGAACAGGGTGTAGTTGATACCCACGCCGGCGTACGGCTGGAAGCGCGAGTTCGGCTCCATCGGGTAGTACTGCAGCGACAGGGTCGGTGGCAGTTGCTTGATGTCTGCCAGCTTGCCGTCCAGCCCGCCGCCCAGGCCTTTTACGCCGACGGTATGCTTGAACGGGGTGGCTGCCAGCAGCTCCAGGCCGATGTGGTCGGTGAGCATGTAGGCAAAGGTCAGGCCCAGCTGGGTGTCGCTGTCCAGGGTCGCCTTGGTGCCCGACACCTTGTTGCCGTCGAACTTGAGGTCGCCGCTGCTCTCGTTCGGGGCGGTGGTGATGGCGCCTGCGCGCAAGATCATGTCCCCCGCCTGGTAGGCGTGGGCGGCAGGGGCGGCGAGGGCAAGGGCCACAAGCGAGGCGCCGAGCAAAGACTTGTTCATGGAAGCTCCCAAAGGACGTTATTAATCGAGTAGTCCAATGGTACGGAGCTGTCTAAACGGATTGTTTGACCCAGCTCAAGGAAGCGTCGTTACGAATTCGAAGCGGTTCTCATTTCAGCTCATAAGCGTATATTTTCTCGGCTTCCATCTGGTAGCCGGCGTCGGCCAGTTCGCTGCTGGAGGCTCTAACCTGCATCTTTCCCTCGATCCAGTAGGGCTGGTAGAGGTCTTCGACGCGCACGCCCATCTCGCTGAAGATATGCACGATCTGGTTGGACGGTGGAGGCGGCACGTGGATGCAAGCACCGTAGTAAGGGACCAGCAGGAATTCGGTGGTGCGGCCTTCTTCACTCACCTCCAGTGGCACGATGTAGCCGGGTAACTTGATTTGCTGGCCGTCGAGGCTTTTGACCACCGGCGCGTCGGGGGCTTGCTGGCGTGCGGGCGGGGCGGACTCGGCAGACAAGGCGTTGCTGAGTTGTGACATGTCGTGCAATGGCGCCAGTTGTGGCGGGATGACCGGGGCGCCTTCGGGGATCAGGGCGGGCCAGTCCAGCTCTTTGGGTTCGGCGGCCCACAGAGGCATTGCTATCAGCAACAGCAGGGTCAGTAGCATTGGCCTTGCTGGCCTCATCGCGGGCATGCCCGCTCCCACAGGTCCTGTGCAAGGTTCGAAGCCTGTGGGAGCGGGCGTGCCCGCGAAGAAGGCAGTGAGGTACTGGATCATCAGGGGCACTCAGAGATGTATGGACAGGCCATCGGCCAGCGACTGCCGGTAGGCCCGCCAAGCCGGCACGCTACCCATCAGCAACGCAGCCCCCAGGATGATAGCCAGCAATGTCCATTCATGAGCGCTCGGCAGAGCCAGTGGCAGGTACAAACCATAGTTGGCCTGCACATACCCCTGTGCCAGGGCGATACCGGCATACAGCAACCCCAGCCCGGCCACGATCCCCACCGCCGCCAGCGACAGCGCTTCCAGCACCAGTAGCCCCGCAATATGCCACGGCCTGGCGCCGACCGACCGCAAGATCGCCATCTCCCGCCGACGCTCGTTGAGGCTGGTGAGAATCGCCGTGAGCATGCCGATCAAGCCGGTCAGCACCACGAACAAGGACACCACGAACAACGCCTGTTCCGCAGTGCCCATCAGGCTCCACAGTTCTTGCAGTGCAACCCCAGGCAGGATCGCCAGTAACGGCTCGCTGCGGTACTCGTTGATCTCCCGCTGCAGGCTGAACGTCGCGATCTTGTTGTTCAGGCCCAGCATGAAGGCGGTGATGGCGGCAGGTTGCAGGTCCATCGTGCGGGCCTGCTCGGCACTGATGCGCCCGGCGCCACGGGCCGGCACACCGTTGTGCCAGTCGATATGGATGGCCTCCATGCCGCCCAGGCTGATATGCAGGGTGCGGTCGACCGGTGTGCCGGTGCGCCTGAGCACACCCACCACGGTGAACGGCTTGTCGTCATGCTTGACCAGGCTGATCGCCGCCACGCCATGGGCCAGCACCAGCTTGTCACCCAGCTTGTAGTGCAATGCCTCGGCCACTTCAGCGCCGAGCACCACCTCGAACGGGTCGCTGGCGAATTCACGGCCCTGGCTCAGTTGCAGATGTTGCTTGCGCCCGTACTGGTAATGACTGAAGTAATCGGCGGTAGTCCCCATCACCCGATAGCCACGGTGCGAGTCGCCCAGCGAAATGGGGATCGCCCATTTCACCCGTGGGTCCTGGGCATAGTGCTGGAAGCTGTCCCAGCGGATGTTGTTGGTCGCGTTGCCAATGCGAAACACCGAATACAGCAGCAGGTTCACCGAGCCGGAGCGGGCGCCGACGATCAGGTCGGTACCGCTGATGGTGCTGGCGAAGCTGGCGCGGGCTTCGGTGCGAACGCGCTCCACGGCCAGCAGCAGGCACACCGACAGGGCGATGGCAAACGCGGTGAGGAAAGCGGTGAAACGGCGGTTGGCCAGGCTGGCCAGGGCAAGGCGGAGCAGGTACATCAGGCCTCCCGGGGCTTGGCGGCGCGGTTGAGTTCGGCCAGGGAAAGGTGGCGGTCGAACAGTGGCGCCAGGCTCTGGTCATGGCTGACGAACAGCAGGCTGGCACCGGCGGCCTGGCATTCATCGAACAGCAGGCGGATGAACGCTTCACGGGTATCGGCGTCCAGGGCCGAGGTCGGTTCGTCGGCAATGACCAGCTCGGGCTGGCCGATCAGTGCGCGGGCGGCGGCCACCCGCTGCTGCTGGCCGATCGACAGGCTATCGGCGCGGCGGGCGAGCAGGGCGGGGTCGTCCAGGCCCAGGTGGGCCAGCAGCAGGCTGGCTGCCTGGTCGACGCTGCCATGACGCTGCTCGGCGCGAGCCTTGCGGCTGCGCGAGAAGCGACAGGGCAACTCGACGTTTTCACGTACCGACAGAAACGGCAGCAGGTTGAACTGCTGGAAGATGTAACCCGTGTGATCGACCCGGAAGCGGTCACGGGCACCCAGGCCCAGGCTGCCGAGGTTCTGGCCGAGCAACTGGATGCGACCCTGGGCCGGCACGTTCACGCCGCCCAGCAGGCCCAGCAAGGTGGTTTTGCCACTCCCGCTGGGGCCCTTGAGGAACAGGGCTTCACCCGCGTCCAGGTGGAAGGCCGGAATATCCAGCAGCGGCGGCTGGCCTGGCCAGGCGAACACCAGGTCATGCAGTTCGATCAACGGCTGGCTCATTCAGAACGCGACCGCGGCCTTGGCCGGCGTGGTTTCGACGCCTTTCTGGCCATTGGGGCCGATCAGCTGCACGTTGATCTTCTGGGTGGCCGGGAAGGCTTTGAACAGCGGTGCGAGGTCCACCTGCGCCAATTTGTCGGGGTTCGCGCAGGTCAGTTGGTAGTGGGCGCCGATGTCGCTGTGCTGGTGGCCATGCTCATGTTCGTCGCCATCATCGTCGGCTTTCGGGGCGTCACCGAACAGCGGGCTTTCCAGTTCCTGCTGGTCCTCTTTGCAGCCGGCGGCAGCAGAAAGGCCGAACAGCTTCAGCGGTTGTTCGAGCTGCTGGCGCACGGCGGCGACCTTGGCTTTGTCGGCATCGCTGCTGGCGGCGTGTTCAAAGCCGACCAGGTTCATTGCCGGGCTGTCCAGCTCCAGCTCCAGCGTGTTGCCATCGAGCACCACGTTGAGCTTGGCCACGCCATGCTCATGGGCGCCAAGGGTGCCATGGGCGTGGTCGTGATCATGGTCATCATGAGCATGGGCCATGGCCAGTGGCAGCAGGGCGAAGGGCAGGGCGAGCAGCAGACGACGCATGGACGACTCCGGTGACGGGCTGAAAGATGGGTTATGTTATAACAGCTTTTCTACATGCCGCCAGCCTGCGTGGCGAAGGTTTCATGTTGCGGTAGCATGGGTGCATTGACCTGGGTTCAAGGAATGCATCATGAGGATTCGTGGACAGATTGGTGAGTGGCCGGTCGACCTGACCATCGAGCTGGCGCCTGAAGAGTGGGCGCAGCTGGGGCGGCAGATTGACGTACCGGTGGTAGCGCAGGCCGCAGCAACGCAAACCGTGGCGGCACCGCGCCAGGATGACGGGCAATGGACCGCGGCGCGTGGTGTATTGCGCCTGGCGGGGCAGATGAGCGGGCCGGAGTTGCTGGACCGGCTGGAAGGGCTGGCCGGGAGCACGGCGGCGGGCAAGCGGCTGCTGGTGCGCTTGCGGCACAGCAGTGATGTGAAGGTGGAAAGTGGCGTGGATGCGCCGGTTTATCACTGGGTGGGATAAACCTGTATTGCCTGCTCTGGCCCCTTCGCGGGCGCGCCCGCTCCCACAGGTAATGCACCAGCCCCGAATTCGGTGGATATCCTGTGGGAGCGGGCGTGCCCGCGAACGAGGGCGAAGCCCTCGCAATGCCTCGGGCTAGAACAGCGCCGCCGACAGCTTGCGACGGTAAACCCCAACCAGCGGGTGATCACCGCCCAGCAACTCGAACACCTGCAGCAGCGCTTTCTGCGGCAGCCCGTTCTCATACCCACGGTTACGCTGGAACAGCTTCAACAACCCATCCAGCGCCGCTTCATACTGCTGGCGCGCCAGTTGCTGAATGCTCAGCTGGTAAGCCGCTTCATCATCTTGCGGGTTTTGCGCCAAGCGGCTTTTCAGGTCCGCCACTTCCGGCAGGCTGGCCGCCTGGCGCAGGAAAGTAAGCTGGGCCTTGGCACCGGCCAGCGCGGCCTTGTGCTCATCGGTCTTGACCGCATCCAGTACCACCTGGGCCTCGCCCAGTTCACCACGCTCGGCCAGGCAGCGGGCATACAGGATCAGCGCTTCGGCATTGCTGTTGTCTTCACCCAGCAGCGCCTGCAACAGCGCTTCGGCCTCGGCAAAGCGGCTTTCGGCAAACAGCGCCTTGGCCTGGTCCAGCGGCGATGCAGTGGGGGCGGCAGGCATCTGCACATGCGGCTCGAGCATGGCGCGGATCGCTGACTCCGGCTGGGCACCGGCAAAGCCGTCCACCGGCTGGCCGTCCTTGAACAGCACCACGGTCGGCAGGCTGCGGATGCCGAACTGGGCAACCACTTGCTGCTCCACGTCGCAGTTGATCTTGGCCAGCAACAGCTCGCCCTGGTAACCCTCGGCGATCTTCGCCAGCAGCGGCATCAGTGCCTTGCACGGCGCGCACCACTCGGCCCAGAAGTCCACCAGCACCGGCTTGTGGAAGGAGTTCTCGATCACCAGTTGCTGGAAGGTGGCGTCGGTAGCGTCGAAAATGTAAGGCGTGTCTTGGGTCATCGCGACTCTCGCAAACTCATGTATGGCACCACTATAAGGCGTCGCGGCTGGCGTGGTACAGGCTGACCCGGCGGAATTCGTGCGGCTCGGCCAAGTCTGGCAAAGTCAGCGCTTCGAGCACACCCAGTTGCCGGTACAGCGGGTGGCTGAAGTCGCGTACCCGCGAGTCGGCCACCAGTGCCTGGCGGCCACGGCCGAGGAAGGCATCCAGCAGCGGCAGGTTGGCGCGGTCGTACAGCACATCGGCTACCAGGATCAGGTCGAAGCGGTCGGCTTCGGCGAAGAAATCGCTGCTGCAGCCCAGCTCTACACCGTTGAGTGCCGCATTGGCACGGCAAGCATCAAGGGCCAGTGGGTCGAGGTCGCAAGCCACCACCTCCAATGCACCGGCGCGCGCGGCGGCAATGCCGGCGATACCGGAGCCGGCGCCAAAGTCCAGCACGCGCTTGCCAGCCACCCATTCCGGGCGCTCGGCCAGGTAGCGGGCCATGGCCAGGCCACTGGCCCAGCAAAAACTCCAGTACGGCGGTTCTTCAAGAATGCGCCGGGTCTCTTCGCTGCTGAAGGCGCGGTCCATGTTCTGGTCGTCGATCAGCCACAGTTTCAGGTTGCAGCCTGGAAGCTCGCTGACCACCAGCCGCGCTTCGCCGATCAGGCCGCTGAGGGCCTGTTGCAGGGCAAGCGGCGCCACTTAAGGCGCCTTCTCGAAACGCAGCGGGCCGGTGGCCTGGGTCTGGGCCTGGGTGATGCGCACCGGTGGCAGGTGCATGATCAGCTGGCCGGAGCTGCTGGCGCGGCCACGCAGCTCGACCCGCGCGCCGGCCGGGAAGGCTTCGGGGTTGAAGCGCAGGTGGTAGGGCAGGGCCTGGCCGGTGCCGGTCAGGTTGCTGCTGGCCAGCAGGCGTTGCGGGCGGTCGCGTTCGTCGATCACCAGCAAGGCCAGTTCCACGTCGGCCCCGGCCGGGATTTCCAGCAAGGTGCCGCTCAGTTCGCGCTGGTAGGCCGGCAGCGGGCCCAGGACTTCGGCCGGTTTGGCCGAGCGGGTTGGCGCGGGCGCCGCGGGAGTATCGGTTTTCGGCCTGTCGCTGCCGCAGGCGGTGAGCAGGGCGGCGCAGCACAGCACGACGAGCGCTCGGTAGTGCATGGGGTAGTCCTTCACGGGCAGATTTCCCATGGATGTTAACCCCTTTGGCTTGTCTTGCCAGTGCAATGCGCTACCATGGCCCTCCCTTTTTTTGTTGCCTGCCACCATGCACTGTCCCTTTTGCGGTGCCAACGACACCAAGGTCATCGACTCTCGCCTCGTCGCCGAGGGCGAGCAGGTGCGCCGCCGCCGCGAATGCGTGGCCTGTGGCGAGCGCTTCACCACCTTCGAAACCGCCGAGCTGGTGCTGCCGCGGCTGATCAAGCAGGACGGCACACGCCAGCCCTTCGACGAAGACAAGCTGCGCGCCGGCATGCAACGGGCCCTGGAAAAACGCCCGGTCAGTGTCGAGCGCCTGGAAGCGGCGCTGGCGCACATCAAAAGCCGACTGCGCGCCACGGGTGAGCGCGAAGTGAAATCGCTGGTGGTGGGTGAAATGGTCATGGCCGAGCTGCGCAAGCTCGATGAAGTGGCCTATATCCGCTTTGCCTCGGTGTACCGGCGCTTCCAGGACCTGGACGAGTTCCGCGAAGAAATCGACCGCCTGGCCCGTGAGCCGGCTAAAGAGTGAACATGCCCAGCCAAGCCGCCATCCTTGATGCCCACTACATGGCCCGCGCGCTGGAGTTGGCGCGCAAGGGCCTGTACACCACTCACCCCAACCCCCGCGTAGGCTGCGTGATCGTGCGCGATGGCGAAGTGGTCGGCGAAGGCTGGCACGTGCGTGCGGGCGAGCCGCATGCCGAAGTGCATGCCTTGCGCCAGGCCGGTGAACGGGCACGCGGCGCCTGCGCCTACGTCACCCTTGAACCGTGCAGCCACCACGGGCGCACGCCGCCGTGTGCAGAAGCACTGGTCAAGGCCGGTGTGGCGCGGGTGGTCGCCGCGATGCAGGACCCCAATCCGCAAGTGGCGGGGCAGGGGCTGCGGCGTTTGGCCGAGGCTGGCATCGAAGTGGCCAGTGGCGTGCTCGAAGCCGAGGCGCGGGCGCTCAACCCGGGCTTTCTCAAGCGCATGGAACATGGCCTGCCGTTCGTGCGCGCCAAACTGGCCATGAGCCTGGATGGCCGCACCGCCATGGCCAGTGGCGAAAGCCAGTGGATCACCGGCCCGGCTGCCCGTTCGGCGGTGCAACGCCTGCGCGCCCGCTCCAGCGTGGTGCTCACCAGTGCTGCGAGCGTGCTGGCCGACAATGCACGCATGACCGTACGTGGCGACGAACTGGGCCTGGATGCCGAAACCACCACATTGGCACTCAGCCGCACCCCCTTGCGTGTGCTGGTCGATGGCCGTTTGCGCCTGCCCCTGGATGCGCCGTTCTTCCAGGCCGGCCCGGCACTGGTGGTGACCGCTGTCGCAGATGACCCGGGCTATGCCGCTGCCGGCCACGAGCTGCTCAGCCTGCCGGGCGACAATGGCCAGGTCGACTTGCCAGCGCTGCTGCAAGCCCTGGCAGCCCGCGGCGTCAACGAAATCCTGCTGGAAGCCGGTGCCGGCCTGGTCGGCGCCTTCGCCCGGCACGGCTTGGTCGACGAGTACCAGCTGTTCGTCGCCGGCACCTTCCTCGGCTCCAACGCCCGCCCGTTGCTGGACTGGCCGCTGGACAAGATGAGCGAAGCACCGCGGCTGAAAATTACCGAAATGCGCGCAGTGGGCGATGACTGGCGGGTCACAGCCATCCCCCTGCCGGCGCCCGGCGTATAATGCCGGGCTTGCCTTGCGCAAACCGTTTTTGAGGAAGACCCCATGTTCACCGGCATCATCGAATCCATCGGCACTATCCGCAGCCTCACCCCCAAGGGTGGCGACGTGCGCGTCTACGTCGAAACCGGCAAGCTCGACCTGGGTGACGTCAAGCTCGGCGACAGCATTGCCGTCAACGGTGTGTGCCTGACCGCCGTCGAACTGCCGGGCGACGGTTTCTGGGCCGACGTCAGCGTCGAAACCCTCAAGCGCACCGCCTTCATCGACCTCAAGAGCGGCAGCAAGGTCAACCTGGAAAAGGCCCTGACCCCTACCACCCGCCTGGGTGGCCACCTGGTCAGCGGCCATGTCGACGGTGTCGGCGAAATCATCTCGCGCAGCGATAACGCCCGCGCCATCCAGTTCCGGGTGCGTGCACCCAAGGAACTGGCCAAGTACATCGCCCACAAGGGTTCGATCACCGTCGACGGCACCAGCCTGACGGTCAATGAGGTCAATGGCGCCGAGTTCGAGCTGACCATTGTCCCGCACACCCTGTCCGAAACCATCATGGCCGACTACCGCGCAGGGCGTCGGGTAAACCTTGAGGTCGACCTGCTGGCCCGTTACCTGGAGCGCTTGCTGCTGGGTGACAAGGCCGCTGAACCGAGCAAGGGCAGTGGCATTACCGAAAGCTTCCTGGCCGCCAACGGCTTCTTGAAATCCTGATTGAGAAGGGGGTGCCGCGTGGCGCTCAACAGCATCGAAGAACTGGTCGAAGACATCCGCCAGGGCAAAATGGTCATCCTCATGGATGACGAAGACCGCGAAAACGAAGGCGACATCATCATGGCAGCCGAGTGCTGCCTGCCTGAACACATCAACTTCATGGCCAAGCACGCCCGCGGCCTGATCTGCATGCCGATGACTCGCGAGCGTTGCGAAACGCTGAAGCTGCCGCTGATGGCGCCGCGCAACGGCTCGGGCTTCGGCACCAAGTTCACTGTGTCGATCGAAGCCGCCGAAGGCGTCACCACCGGCATTTCCGCCGCTGACCGCGCCCGCACCGTGCAGGCTGCGGCTGCCAAGGATGCCAAGGCTGATGACATCGTCAGCCCCGGCCATATCTTCCCGCTGATGGCCCAGCCCGGCGGTACCCTGGCCCGTGCCGGCCACACCGAAGCTGCCTGCGACCTGGCGCGCATGGCCGGTTTCGAGCCAAGCGGCGTGATCTGCGAAGTGATGAACGACGACGGCACCATGTCGCGCCGCGCCGAGCTGGAAGTGTTTGCCGCCGAGCACGGCCTGAAGATCGGCACCATCGCCGACCTGATCCACTACCGCATGATCCACGAGCGCACCGTGCAGCGCGTTTCCGAGCAGCCGGTGGAAAGTGAGCTGGGTGAATTCAACCTGGTCACCTACCGCGACGCGGTGGAAGGCGACGTGCACATGGCCCTGACCCTGGGCAAGATCTGCGCCGAAGAGCCGACCCTGGTACGTGTGCACAACATGGACCCGCTGCGCGACCTGCTGCTGGTCAAGCAACCCGGCCGCTGGAGCCTGCGTGCGGCCATGGCCGCCGTAGCCGAGGCCGGCAGCGGCGTGGTATTGCTGCTGGGTCACCCGCTGGACGGCGATGTGCTGCTGGCGCATATCCGTGAAAGCGCGGGCGATGCACCGGCCAAGGCACCGACCACCTACAGCACCGTGGGTGCCGGTTCGCAGATCCTGCGTGACATCGGTGTGCGCAAGATGCGCCTGATGAGTTCGCCGATGAAGTTCAACGCGATATCCGGATTCGATCTGGAAGTTGTAGAATACGTGCCCTCCGAGTGACTTGAGGCGGCATTGACGCCCTCTGCTCGAGTCCAGACCCCTGTCGAGGCCGCTTGTATGCGGCCTCGCTCTTGAAGATGAGAATATCGGAATGACCCTGAAGACCATCGAAGGTACCTTCATCGCCCCCAAAGGTCGCTATGCTTTGGTGGTTGGCCGCTTCAACAGCTTCGTTGTCGAAAGCCTGGTAAGCGGTGCCGTTGATACCCTGGTGCGCCACGGTGTCAGCGAAAGCGACATCACCATCATCCGTGCCCCGGGCGCCTTTGAAATCCCGCTGGTAGCACAGAAAGTCGCCCAGCAAGGCGCCTACGACGCGATCATCGCCCTGGGCGCCGTGATCCGTGGTGGTACCCCGCACTTTGAATACGTGGCAGGCGAATGCACCAAGGGCCTGGCCCAGGTGTCCATGGAGTTCGGTGTTCCGGTGGCGTTCGGCGTACTGACCGTCGACTCCATCGAGCAAGCCATCGAGCGTTCCGGCACCAAGGCTGGCAACAAAGGCGGTGAAGCTGCCCTGTCCGCTCTGGAAATGGTCAGCCTGCTGGCGCAGTTGGAGGCCAAGTGATTAGCGACGAAAGCGATCGTTTCAACCCGCGCGATCCAAAACCTGCGGATGCCGGCAAGCCCTCGAAGAGCGCCAAGCGCCGCGAAGCCCGCAAGCTCGCGACCCAGGCCCTCTACCAGTGGCACATGGCGCAGCATTCGCTGAACGAGATCGAAGCGCAGTTCCGGGTCGATAACGATTTCACCGATGTCGACGGTGCCTATTTCCGCGAGATCCTGCATGGGGTTCCGGCAATCAAGGGCGAAATCGACAAGGCGCTGGTGCCTTGCATGACCATCGCACTGGAAGAGCTCGACCCGGTCGAACTGGCCGTGCTGCGCCTGTCCACCTGGGAGCTGATCAAACGCGTCGATGTGCCGTACCGCGTTGTGATCAACGAAGGTGTGGAGCTGGCCAAGGTCTTCGGTGCCACCGATGGCCACAAGTTCGTCAACGGTGTGCTGGACAAGCTCGCCCCGGCCCTGCGTGAAGCAGAAGTCAAGGCGAACAAGCGCTGATTCCGGCGCTAGCTGCCCATGGGTGAGTTCGAGCTGATCAACCATTACTTCGCCGCCGCGCCCTGTGCGCAGGGCGGCGAGGGCGTGGCCCTGGGGATCGGCGACGACTGCGCCCTGCTGCAGCTGCCTCCCGGTGAGCAACTGGCGGTGTCGACTGACACCCTGGTGGCCGGGGTGCATTTTCCCGCTGTTTGCGACCCGCTGCTGCTTGGCCAGCGTTCGTTGGCCGTGGCCGCCAGTGACCTGGCCGCCATGGGCGCGACCGCGATCGGCTTCACCCTCGCCTTGACCCTGCCTGACGTCGGCCCCGACTGGCTGGCGGCCTATGCCGACGGCCTCAGCCGCATGGCCCACCGTTGCCGCATGAGCCTGATCGGCGGGGACACCACCGGGGGCCCGCTGAGTATCACCATTACCGTGTTCGGCCGCGTGCCAGCAGGCCAGGCATTGCGCCGTAGTGGTGCTCGGCCGGGCGATCTGTTGTGCGTCGGTGGTGTGCTTGGCAAGGCGGCCGGCGCACTGCCGCTGGTGTTGGGCGAACGCGAGGCGCCTGCCGGGCAGGCCGAACCGCTGCTGGCCCATTACTGGTCGCCAATGCCCCAGCTCACACTAGGCACGCTGCTGCGTGGCCGGGCCACGGCGGCGCTGGATATCTCCGATGGCCTGCTCGCTGATTGCGGGCACATCGCCAAGGCGTCCGGCGTGGCGCTGGAGGTGAACCTGGCCCAGGTGCCAGTGTCTCCTGCTGTAGAGGCATTCCTCGGGCGTGAAGCGGCAGTGCAGGCCGCCCTTGCTGGTGGCGACGATTACGTACTGGCCTTCACCCTGGCGCCTGAGGCGCTTGCGCCGTTGGCTGACCTGGGTTTCATCGAGGTCCATACCATTGGCCGTGTGCTCGAAGGGCAGGGCGTGACCTTGCGCGACGCGCAGGGCCAGGACATCACCCCCGTTCAGCGGGGCTATCAACACTTTAGGGAGACACCGTGACCGATCACCCCAATCAGGTGCCTGCGGAGTTCGTTCCGCCTTCGGTCTGGCGCAACCCGTGGCACTTCATCGCGTTCGGCTTTGGTTCCGGCACCTTGCCCAAGGCCCCGGGTACCTGGGGCTCGCTGGTGGCGATACCGTTCATCCCGTTGTGGCAGATGCTGCCCGACTGGGGTTACTGGCTGTTGCTCGGCGTCAGCATGCTGTTTGGCTTCTGGTTGTGCGGCAAAGTCGCCAATGACTTGCGCGTACACGATCATGAAGGCATTGTCTGGGACGAGATTGTCGGCATGTGGATCACCCTCTGGCTGGTGCCGGAAGGCTGGCAGTGGTTGCTGGCGGGGTTCCTGATGTTCCGCTTCTTCGACATCCTCAAGCCGTGGCCGATCCGCTGGATCGACCGCCATGTGCACGGGGGCGTCGGCATCATGCTCGACGATATCCTGGCCGGCGTGTTTGCCTGGCTGGGCATGCAGGTTCTGGTGTGGGCGGTTGCCTGAACAAGGAGCGCGTGAATGGCCATAAGGACTTTGCTGCTGGCAATGCTGTTGAGCGTTGCACCCTGGGTGGCAGCTGCTGACGGTGTGCCGAAGCAGATTCATCTGGTCAGTGAAGAGTGGCTCGACTATACCAACGCCGACGGTACCGGGGTGGCCTGGGACGTACTGCGCAAGGTGTTCGAGCCGGCCGGGGTCAAGGTGGTGACCCAGAGTGCGCCCTACAGCCGGGCAGTCGGGTTGGTGAAACGGGGCGAGGCGGATGCCTGGGTCGGCTCGTACAAGGACGAGAACGAAGACAACCTGTACCCGCGTTGGCACTTCGACATGGACCATATCTACGCCTTGGGGCTGGCCAGCAAGCCAGTGCCCACCCCGGAGAATGTGGGCAAGTATCGCCTGGCCTGGGTGCGCGGCTATGACTACGGCAGCTACCTGCCCAATGTGCATGACTTCCGGGAAGTCCAGCGGCGCGAAGGCATTTTGCCGATGCTTGAGCATGACCGGGTGGACTTCTATATCGATGCGCTGACCGAGGTCGACTACGTGCTCGGCCAGAGCACCCAGCCAGAGCGCTTCCGCCGTACGCATGTGGCCGAGCTGCCGCTGTACCTGGCCTTTTCCCGTAACGACGAGGCCAAGGCCCTGAGCGACCTGTTCGACAAACGCATGGCCGAACTGGTGCGCAGTGGCGAGCTGAAGCCGATTTTCGAGCATTGGAAGCAGCCGTATCCGTTCAGCGCAGACAGCAAGCCACATTAAGTAACGCGTTTGATGACTAGACGGGGACTTTGTGGGAGCGGGCGTGCCCGCGAAGAATCCACCGCGATGGATGGCACCGGCTACGCCGGTATTCGCGGGCGCGCCCGCTCCCACAGGGATCTGTGCAGGGCTCAGAGCGAGCAATGATCTCAACTAAGTATCGAACTTTTCGATCTTAAGCCACCGTATTCAGCCCGCCCACAGCCTGCAACCGGCTGATACAATCGGCTCAGAGAAAATTCCTACTTATCCAGGAGCACAACGTGCCCGTCGTCTTTGTTGCCGCCTCTAAACTCCCGACTCCCTTCGCGACCTTCACCATGCATGGCTTTCTCGACGAAGCCACTGGCCGTGAGCACGTGGTGCTCAGCCTGGGTGACATCGCGGACGGCCAGCCGGTGCTGGGGCGCCTGCACTCCGAGTGCCTGACCGGTGATGCCCTGTTCAGCCAGCGCTGCGACTGCGGTTCGCAGCTGGAAGCCGCGCTGCAGGCCATCGCCCGTGAAGGCCGTGGCGTATTGCTGTACCTGCGTCAGGAAGGCCGTGGCATTGGCCTGTTGAACAAGATCCGCGCCTACGAGCTGCAGGATGGTGGCGCCGATACCGTCGAGGCCAACGAGCGCCTGGGCTTTGCTGCCGACCAGCGTGACTACGCCATGTGCCTGCCGATGCTGGAGCACCTGGGTGTGAAATCGCTGCGCCTGATGACCAACAATCCGCGCAAGGTCAAAGCCCTGACCGACATGAACATCGTGGTTGCCGAACGTGTGCCGCTGCACACCGGTCACAACCCGCACAACCGCTACTACCTGGCGACCAAGGCCGGCAAACTGGGCCACATGCTCGGCAACGAACACCAGGGCGAGGCGCCGCAGGCGTGACCCGCGCCCAGGTCAAGCGGCGCCTGGCACTGGCCTGGTGGCAATACCTGGCGGTAGGCCTGGTTCCGCTTCCGGTCATGGCCTGGGCCTTTGGTGGTGGCGACGCATTGATCCCGGTGCTGGCCATGCCTCTGTTCATCGCTGGCGCGGCGACCATGTTCCTCAGCCTGCCGCGCTTCGGTGCCTACAAGCGGGCGTTGATCGCTACCTCCAAGGTGCTGGGCAGCGCTGAAGAGCCCGCCGCCTGGATCGAACTGGCACGGGTCCGGCGCATGGCGATGCTTTATGCGTGCTTCCCGGCGTGGGTCGCTGCGCTGTCGGTGCTGGTCGGCCTGGAGGCGGTGCCGCAGATCCTGCTGGCGCTGTCCACCGTCGTGGTGCTGTACCTCTACCGTATTCCCCGCCAGCTCGGCTGATGCGCCTGCTGCCTGGCCTGTTGGCTGTGATCGCCTGCTCCGCACTGGCTGCCGACCCGTTGCGGGTCGTCAGCCTCGCGCCTTCGATGACCGAAATCATGCTCGAACTGCAGGCCGATGACCTGCTGGTGGGTGTGCTCGATGGCGGCGAACGGCCAACGGCGCTGCGCGACCTGCCCTCGGTCGGGCGCCAAGGGCAACTGGACATGGAGCGCCTGCTAAGCCTGCGCCCCGACCTGTTGCTGCTGTGGCCTGGCAGCGTACCACCCGCCCAGCGTGACCAGCTCAAGCGCCTGGGCATCGCTACCTTCAGCGCAGAACCCCACGACCTCGACCAGTTGATCGCGCAGATCGAAGCCATCGCCGTGCGTGTCGGCCGGGCCGGGCAGGGGCATCAATACGCCCAGGCCCTGCGGGAGCGGCTGGGGCAGCTACGCCAGCAGTATCGGCGCGATGAGCCATTGCAGGTGTTCTATCAGGTTTGGGACCGACCCTTGTATACCTTGGGTGGCCGGCAGGTGGTAAGCGCTGCCTTGGCCGTGTGCGGGGCGCGCAATGTGTTCGGCGACCTCAGCCAACCGGCACCGCAAGTGAATGTGGAGTCAGTGTTGCTGCGCAACCCGCAGGTCATCCTGGCTGGCGATCAGGCCCAGCTCGCGAGCTGGAAGGCCTGGCCGCAACTGCGTGCGGTTGCCGATGGCCGCTTGCTGGTGGTGCCCGACAAGGGGCTTGAACGGCCCAGCGGGCAGATGATCGAAGCCACCGCCCGCTTGTGCGCGTTGCTCGCGGCTAAAGCGCCGGTGTCCAGGTGACGCTGAACAGCAGCGTGCGGCCTTCTTCGCGGTAGGGCTGGTAGGCGCCTTCGTAGCTGTACAGGGCGCGGCTGTAGGAGCGGTCCAGGAGGTTATCCAGCTTTGCTTCCAGTTTCAGCTCATCCGTGGCTGCCCAGCCACCGCGCAAGCCAAGCACGCCGTAACCGCCGATGCGGTTGCGGTTGGCTTCGTCGTCATAGCTGGCGCTGACCGCTTGCCAGCTGGCGCCCACGCTGAAGCGCCCCAGTTCACGGTCCAGGTCCAGGCTCAATGTGCGGCGGGCACGGCGGGCGAGGGTGTGCCCGCTGTCGCGGTCACGCGGGTCGATCATTGCCAGGCCCAGTTGGCTGCGCCATGCGCCCCATTGTTGCGCCAAGGCCATCTCGAAGCCGTTGATACGCGCCGAGGCGACGTTACGAGGTATCGAGTCCTGGCCGAACACGATTGCGTCGCGCAGGTCGGTGCGGTACAGCGAAGTTTCCAGGCGGCTGTCCGTGGCCAACTGGCTGCGCCATTGCAACTCGTAGCTTCTGGAGTGCTCGGGGTTCAGCTCCGGGTTGCTGAACAGGGGGTAATACAGGTCATTGAAGGTGGGGGCCCGAAAGCCTTCGCTGTAGGACAGCAGCACGTCGTTCTGCGCATTCAACGGCACAGTCAGGCTGCCGCTCCAGGTGGTCTGGCCGCCGAATTGCTGGTTACGGTCATGTCGCACGCCCACCTCGGTGGAAAACTGCTCGCCTTGGTAACGATGCTGGGCGAAGACGGCGCGGTTCCAGCGGCTGTCCTCGGTGAAGTCGGTGCTGGCGTGCACGCGGTCTTCATACCAGTCGCCACCAAGCAGCAGGCTGTGATGCTCGGCCAGTGCCAGGTCGTTCTGCCAGGTGACCTGATCGCGGTAGGTGTTGAACACAAAACGTTCGGCGCTGAGCTTGTCGCGCTTGTCGTCGCGGTTTTCGCTGTGGGCCAGTTCCAGTCGCGAGTGCCAGGTATCGGTGAGCTGGGCATCGAAGTAGCTGCCCAGGCTGCTGACGCTGAAATCGGTGTAGGGCTTTTGCCCGAAGCTTTCGAAAGTGACCGGGTCAAAACCGCCGAACGGGTTGTCGTACTCGCTGCGGCCGCGGCTGTCGAGCAGGTTCAGGCCGGCCTCGAAGCGTTCGCCGAAGGTATGGCTCAGGCTCAGGTTCAGCGACTTGTTGCGATAGGCATCGTGGTCGCCATCGCTGGAGAATGACGGCCCGGTCGAGTCGATACCGGCGGTTTCATCCAGGCTGGCGCCAAGGTTGAACCGGGTTTGGCCATCACCTCCAGAGAGCCCCAGGCTGCGCTGGAACGTCTGGTTGCTGCCTGCTGCCAGGCGCAGGCGGGGCTGCAGACCGGGGCCGTTGCTGCGGCGGGTGAAGATCTGGATCACCCCGCCAATGGCGTCGCTGCCATACACCGCCGAGCGTGAGCCGCGCAGCACTTCGACCCGTTCGATCTGGTCAACGTCGAGAAATTGCAGGCCGCTGTCGCCGGAGGTGGCGTTGGCAATGCGTACACCATCGACCAGCACCAGGCTTTGTGCCGCCTTGGTGCCACGGATGAAGATGCCGGGCAGGCTGCCGCGGCCGCCGGTGGGCGCTACCTGTACGCCGGGTACGCGGGCGAGCAGGTCGGTGACGCTGGTGGGTTGCAGGCGGTCGATGTCGGTGCGGGTGAAGACAGTGTTGGCGGCGCTGGTGGCAGTGCGCGACTCGACCTGGCGGCTGGCGCTGATCAGTACGTCAGGGAGCTTGAGGGCGTCGTCACGCTCAGTGGCCAACAGCGGCAGCGGGAGGCAGAGCAGGGTGGCAAGGGCTGGGGATTTCATCAGTAGTACCATTTTGCGAGGGCTGCGCCCTCGATCGCGACACAAGGCCGCTCCTACAGGAATGCGCGTTCCTGTGTAGGAGCGGCCTTGTGTCGCGATGGGCCGCAAGGCGGCCCCAAAATTTACAGGCCGAGCCTGGCCATGCGGGCTTTCACCGAAGCCTCGATCCCGGCTGCATCCAGCCCGCACTCGGCCAGCATCTGCGCCGGCTTGGCATGCTCGACATAAATATCAGGCAAGCCCAGGTGCAGCAGTGGCTTGAGCACTGCCTGGCTGGCAAGGAACTCACCCACCGCTGCGCCTGCGCCACCCATGATGGCGTTCTCTTCAATGGTCACCAGCAGCTCATGGCTGCCAGCCAGCTCCAGCACCAACGCTTCGTCCAATGGTTTGACGAACCGCATGTCGACCACCGTGGCATTGATCTGCTCGGCAACCTGCATGGCCTCGGCCAGTTGCACGCCAAACACCAGCAGGGCGACTTTCTCGCCTTGGCGGCGAACCACGCCCTTGCCGATTTCCAGTGGCTCCAGGTCGCCGCTGATCGGCGCATTCGGGCCGGTGCCACGCGGGTAGCGCACGGCTGCCGGGCCGTTGTAGAGGTGGCCGGTGCTGAGCATCTTGCGCAGCTCGTTCTCGTCGCTCGGTGTCATCACCAGCATGCCCGGGATGCAGCGCAGGTACGACAGATCGTAGCTGCCCGCGTGGGTCGGGCCGTCTTCGCCGACCAGGCCGGCGCGGTCGATGGCGAACAGTACGTCGAGGTTCTGCACTGCCACATCGTGGATCAGCTGGTCATAGGCGCGTTGCAGGAACGTGGAGTAGATGGCCACCACCGGCTTGCTGCCTTCGCAGGCCATGCCGGCCGCCAGGGTCACGGCATGCTGCTCGGCAATGGCCACGTCGAAGTAACGCTCCGGGTAGCGCTCGCTGAAGTCGACCAGGTCCGAACCTTCCTTCATCGCCGGGGTAATACCCACCAGGCGGTTGTCGGCGGCGGCCATGTCGCACAGCCACTGGCCGAACACGGCGGAATACTTCGGCCCGCTGGCTTTCTTCGGCGCGGCAGGCTTGTCGGCCGGCTCCAGCTTGGTGATGGCGTGGTAGCCGATCGGGTCGACCTCGGCCGGGGCGAAGCCCTTGCCTTTCTTGGTCACCACGTGCAGGAACTGCGGGCCCTTCAGGTCACGCATGTTGCGCAGGGTGGCGATCATGGTCGGCAGATCGTGGCCGTCGATCGGGCCGATGTAGTTCCAGCCCAGCTCTTCGAACAGCGTACCCGGCACCAGCATGCCCTTGGCGTACTCTTCGGTGCGGCGGGCGATTTCCCAGGCGCCCGGCAGGCGCGACAGCACTTTCTTGCTGCCTTCGCGCATGCTCGCGTAGGTGCGGCTGGAGAGGATCTTGGCCAGGTAGTTGGACAGGCCGCCGACATTGCGCGAAATCGACATGTCGTTGTCGTTGAGGATCACCAGCATGTCGGCGTTGACTTCCTGGGCGTGGTTCAACGCCTCGAAGGCCATGCCGGCAGTCAGCGCGCCATCACCGATTACCGCGATCGACTTGCGGGCGCTGTTTTGCAGGCGGGCGGCAATGGCCATGCCCAGCGCGGCGCTGATCGATGTGCTGGAGTGGCCGACGCCAAAGGTGTCGTACTCGCTCTCGCTGCGGCGCGGGAAGGCGGCGATGCCGTCTTTCTGGCGCAGGCTGAGCATACGGTTACGGCGCCCGGTGAGGATCTTGTGCGGGTAGGCCTGATGGCCCACGTCCCACACCAGCCGGTCGTCCGGGGTGTCGAACACGTAGTGCAAGGCGATAGTCAGCTCGATTACGCCCAGGCCGGCACCAAAATGCCCACCGGTCTGACCCACGGTGTAGAGCAGTTCCTGGCGCAGTTCGTCGGCCAGGGTCTCCAGGTCGGCTTCGGCCAGCCGGCGCAGGCCAGCGGGCGTGTCAGCGCGGTCGAGCAACGGCGTGACCGGGCGTTCGCGGGGGATCTCTTGAAACGTCGTGGGCATCAGGCGAGTCGTTATAGGTGTGTGAAGACGCGGCAGTTTACCCCATTGTAGGAAATACTGCCCATTCAGACGGGTGTCGCATTGGGGCTGCGGCGCAGCCCTTCGCGGGCACGCCCGCTCCCACAGGTACAGGGCTCGAGAGCGGTGAGGTCCTTGTGGGAGCGGGCATGCCCGCGAAGGGCCGCACAGCGGCCCCAATCAAATCAGTTGCGGCGTTCGACGATGTAGCGCGCCAACGCCCGCAGCGGTTCGGCCTTTTCGCCGAACCCATCCAGTGCGACCAGCGCCTGGTCGCGCAGTTCGCTGGCATAGGCCTTGGCCGCTTCCAGCCCAAGCAGTGCCGGGTAGGTCGGTTTGTCACGCGCTATGTCAGCACCCTGGCGTTTGCCCAGGGTAGCGGTGTCGCTTTCCACGTCGAGGATGTCGTCCTGCACCTGGAATGCCAGGCCGATGGCCTGTGCATACACCTGCAAGGCATCCAGCTGCGCCTGTTCGGCACGGGCGCTGGCCAGGGCACCGAGGCGCACGCTGGCTTCGATCAACGCGCCAGTCTTGTGCCGGTGCATGAACTCCAACGCCTGCTGGTCCAGCTTCACGCCTACCGAGCCCAGGTCGATCGCCTGGCCGCCAACCATACCGGCCGGGCCGGCAGCTTTGGCCAAGGCCTGGACCATGGCCAGGCGAATGCTGTCGGCCTGTGGGCTCAGGCGTGGGTCAAGCAGGGCGCTGAAGGCCAGGCTTTGCAGGCCGTCGCCAGCAAGGATGGCGCAGGCCTCATCGAACGCTTTGTGGGTAGTCGGCTGGCCGCGACGCAAGTCGTCGTCGTCCATGGCCGGCAGGTCGTCATGCACCAGCGAATAAGCGTGGATCAACTCGACCGCACAGGCCGCACCGTTGGCTTGTTCGGCCGGGGCACCCAAGGCCTCGCACGCCGCATAGGCCAGCAATGGGCGTACACGCTTGCCGCCGTTCATCACGCTGTAGCGCATGGCGGCGTAAAGGCGTTGCAGCTCTTTGGTCGGGGCGACGAACAGCGGTTCGAGGGCGGCGTCGACCCGCGCCTGGCAACTGGCCTGGTAGGTGCCGATCATGCTTCCGGCTCCGCGTCGAAGGGCTGGGCAGCCAGCTCACCATCACGCTCCAGCAGGATTTGCACTTTCTGTTCGGCCTGGGCCAGGGCGCCCTGGCAATCACGGGTCAGGGCGATGCCTTGCTCGAAGGCGGCCAGCGACTCTTCCAGCGACAACTCGCCGTTCTCCAGGCGCTCGACCAGTGCTTGCAGGTCTGCGAGGGATTGCTCGAAATCGAGGGAGGCTTTTTTGCGGGCCATGGCGACTGTCTCGGTGGCATTCAGAACGGCGCGACACTAGCAGAGCGGGGCGGGGGGAGCAAACTTCAGGGGCATTGGGGTTGGTTTCAAGGGCCCTTTCGCGGGTAAACCCGCTTGTATGGTGATACTTGAAGGGGTGGTGGGACGAAAAAGCCGATTCTGACTGTTCACAGCAGTACAGACCGTGGGAGACATCGCCCCACCC
>NZ_JBIVXJ010000028.1:0-88238 GCF_044769185.1 Pseudomonas sp. NPDC090592 | reverse complement strand
TCCACCAGGCGGCGGTCATCGGCCTGATCGCCGACGTTCAGCGGCAAGGCACCGAAGACACTGCCGGCGGAAACCCGCTGCAGGCCGTTGACGCGAATATCGGAGATGGTGAAGGACTCGGCGTGAACTTCAGCGATCATCAGTGCGGACATGACCGCAGTTAGCAGCAGACGTTTCATGAAGTCCTTTTATTCCAACTGGCAATAAACAACCCGCCGCAAGAAGACGGCAGGTTCGCAATTGAGCGAAGCTTTATAGTCGACCCAGATCGTTGATCAGGGCGAGCAACATCACCCCTACGACCAAACTGATACCGATCTGGACCCCCCAACCTTGCACCCGATCCGACAGCGGACGACCGCGCGCCCACTCGACCAGATAAAACAGCAAATGCCCGCCATCCAGTACAGGAATGGGCAGCAGGTTAAGAACCCCCAGGCTAATGCTCAGGTAGGCCAGGAAATTCAGGAAATCCCCCACGCCGGACTGGGCTGAAGCGCCCGCCACTTTAGCAATGGTTATCGGTCCACTCAAGTTTTTTACCGAGAGCTCCCCGAACAGCATTTTCTTCAGCGATTCAAGGGTCAGCACACTCATGTTCCAAGTGCGGGACAAGCCCTCGCCCACCGCGTCCAGCGGGCCATAGCTCACCTCACGGAGCATGCTGGCAGGCCATTCGCCACCTTTTACCCCGGCGCCCAGATAACCGCCAACCGCCTTGCCCTCACCCTTGCGGGCCAGGGTCACCGGTACATCCAGTGCGGCACCATCGCGCTGCAGATGCACCGTCACCCGGGCATCCGGCCGGGCACGCACATGGTCGACAACCTGCTGCCATTCGCTCACTGCCACACCATCGAGGGCCAGCAGCTTGTCACCGGTCTTCAGGCCCGCAGCAGCAGCCGGCCCCTTGGGGTCGATCTCAGCCAGCACCGGGGTGATCGCCGGACGCCAAGGGTGCAGCCCCAGGGACTGGATCGGGTCCGGCTCATCGGCGCCCTTCAGCCAGCTGTCCAGCTTGACCTGCAACTGCCGCTCGGCAGTAGCGCCCTCGTCGAGCACGCCAACCTGCAAGGTGCCACTCTCACCCAAACGACGAACCAGTTGCAGGTTGACCGCTGACCAACCGTTGGTCGGCTTGCCGTCGATAGAGACGATTTCCTGACCTGCAGTCAGGCCCGCCGATGCTGCCAGGCTGCCACTATCGACCGCACCGATTACCGGGCGTAGCTGCTGGGTACCGAGCATGGCCAGCACCCAGAAGAACAGGATGGCCAGGAGGAAGTTGGCGATCGGACCGGCAGCAACAATGGCAATGCGCTGGCGCACCGACTTGCGGTTGAACGACTGGTCAGCCAGCGCTGGCGGCACATCGCCCTCGCGCTCATCGAGCATCTTGACGTAGCCACCCAGCGGGATCGCTGCGACCACGAACTCGGTGCCGTGGCGGTCATGCCAGCGCAGCAACGGCGTGCCGAAGCCCACCGAGAAGCGCAGCACCTTGACGCCACAGCGGCGCGCCACCCAGAAGTGGCCGAATTCGTGGAAAGTGACCAGCACACCCAAGGCCACGAGGGTGCCGATAATCATGTAGAGCGCTGTCATGTCCATCTCCGAATGATGTTCAGCGGGCCGGCATCATGCCCGCCCCCCTTCACGAAACATGGTGGCCTGCATCAACGACCGTGACGCCTCAGCCACTCACGGGAAAGCTCCCGGGCCCGCTGGTCGGCGGCGAACACTGCGTCCAGCGACGGCAGCGGCACGACGGGCTCCTGGTCGAGCACTTGTTCGATCATACCCGCGATCTCCGGGAAGCGGATACGCCGCTCAAGAAATGCCTCGACTGCCACTTCATTGGCCGCGTTGAGCACGGCGGGCGCACTGTTACCAGCCTCGGCAGCCTGCCGCGCCAGGCGCAGGCAAGGGAACCGCTGCTCGTCGGGCGCCTGGAAATCCAGACGGGCGATGGCAAACAGGTCCAGCGGCGCCACCCCGGAATCGATCCGCTCCGGCCAGGCCAGCGCGTTGGCAATAGGCGTGCGCATGTCCGGGTTACCCAGCTGCGCGAGCACCGAACCGTCCACATAGTCGACCAGGGAGTGGATCACGCTTTGCGGATGCACCACCACCTCGACCTTGGCCGGCACGGCATCGAACAACCAGCAGGCTTCGATCAGCTCAAGCCCCTTGTTCATCATGCTGGCCGAATCCACGGAGATCTTACGCCCCATGGACCAGTTAGGGTGCGCACAGGCTTGCTCCGGGGTCACATCCAGCAACGCCTCGACCGGCGTCTCGCGGAACGGGCCACCCGAGGCGGTCAGCAGGATCCGACGCACACCTACGGCGCTCAAGCCACGGGCGTAGTCACCCGGCATACACTGGAAAATCGCGTTGTGCTCGCTGTCGATTGGCAACAGCACAGCGCCACTGCGCCGCACCGCGTCCATGAACAGCGCGCCGGACATGACCAGGGCTTCCTTGTTGGCCAGCAACACCTTCTTGCCCGCCTCGACAGCCGCCAAGGTAGGGCGCAGGCCCGCTGCGCCGACAATGGCAGCCATCACGGCGTTCACTTCCGCTGCCGATGCCACCTGGCAAAGCCCGGCCTCGCCCTCCAGCACCTCGGTAGCGCAGCCGGTCGCAACCAGGCCTTCGCGCAGCCGCACAGCGGCCTCGGCGCTCGGCACCACGGCGAACGTCGGGCGATGACGCACGCACAGGGCCAGCAATTCATCGATCCGCGAGTAGCCGCTGAGTGCAAACACCTGGTACCGATCGGGGTGGCGCGCAATCACATCCAGCGTGCTCAGGCCAATGGAACCGGTGGCCCCGAGCACGGTAATACGTTGCGGGCGACTCACATCACACCCCATTCGGCAGCCCACAGCAGCACGGCGAAGATCGGGATCGCCGCAGTAAGGCTGTCGATCCGGTCGAGCACACCGCCATGACCAGGCAGCAGGTTGCTGCTGTCCTTGATACCGGAACGGCGCTTGAACATGCTTTCGGTCAGGTCACCGACCACCGAGGACATGACCAGCAACGCGGCGCCCAGCAGGCCCAGCAAGAGCTGGCCAAAACCCCAGTCGCGGCTGATGCCGACAACCAGGGTAATCAACAGGCTGACGGCCAGGCCGCCATACACACCCTCCCAGCTTTTGCCAGGGCTCACCTGCGGTGCGAGCTTGCGCTTGCCAAACGCCCGGCCAGAGAAGTACGCGCCGATGTCGGCAGCCCAGACCAGCACCATGACCGAGAGGATCAGCCAGTTGCCCAGCGGCCAGTGCTTGAGCAGGACCAACCCCTGCCAGGCTGGCAGCAACACCAGCAGGCCAATCAGCAACCGGCAGGCTGCACTGGCCCACAGCTCGCTGCTACGCGGATAAGTAAGCACCAGCCAAGTAGCCAGGCCCCACCAGATCACCGCAGCGCCCAAGACCCAGGGCGCCAGCTCCGGGAGGATGTACAGCAACATCAGCGCCCCGGCGACTACCAAGGCATAGGCGATGCGCAGCGGCTGAGCCATCAACCCGGCCAGGCGCGCCCACTCCCAGGCACCGAGGGTGACCACGAAGCCGATGAACAGGGCGAAATCCCCACCGTTGAGCAGGAAGAAGCCGCCCAGCGCAATCGGCAGCAGGATCAGCGCAGTAATGATGCGTTGTTTAAGCATTAAGCACGAGCTCCAGCCTCGACCTGCTCGCTGGTCTTACCGAAGCGGCGCTGGCGCGAAGCGAAATCGGCCAGGGCATTGCGCATGGCCTCGTGTTTGAAGTCCGGCCAGTACAGGTCGGAGAAATACAGCTCGGCGTAGGCCAGCTGCCACAACAGGAAATTGCTGATGCGGTGCTCACCACCGGTGCGAATGCACAGGTCCGGCAGCGGTAACTCGCCGGTTGCCAGGCAGGTCTGCAGCAAACCCGGGGTGATGTCTTCGGGGCGAAGGTGCCCGGCCTGTACTTCCCGCGCCAGCCGCTGTGCGGCCTGAGCAATGTCCCACTGGCCGCCATAATTGGCAGCGATCTGCAGGATGAAGCGGTTGTTACCGGCGGTCAGCGCCTCGGCTTCGCGCATGGCAGCCTGCAATTCGGGATGGAACCGCGAACGATCACCGATGATGCGCAGGCTGATGTTGTTCTCGTTGAGGCGCTTGGCCTCGCGGCGCAGGGCCGAGAAGAACAGCTCCATCAGCGCACCCACCTCTTCGGCGGGGCGCTGCCAGTTTTCACTGGAGAACGCAAACAGGGTCAGCACCTCGACCCCGGACTTGGCACAGACTTCGATCACCGCGCGAACGGCGTCGACACCCGCCTTGTGCCCGGCAACGCCGGGCAGCAGGCGCTTTTTCGCCCAGCGGTTGTTGCCATCCATGATGATCGCGACATGACGCGGCACCGAGGACGGTGCCGCCAACTTGGACTTTTCCATTAAAAAACCCCGGCCTTAGACGGCCATCAGGTCCTTTTCCTTGGCTTTGTACGCAGCATCGACTTCAGCAATGAACTTGTCGGTCAGCTTCTGGATCTCGTCCGCGGCACGACGTTCTTCGTCTTCGCTGATTTCCTTGTCCTTGGTCAGCTTCTTCAGGTCGCCCAGGGCATCACGACGCACGTTGCGCACGGCTACCTTGGCGTCCTCGGCCACACCACTGGCCTGCTTGGTGTAACCCTTGCGGGTTTCCTCGGTCAGGGCCGGCATGGGTACACGGATAGTGGTACCGGCGCTGGACGGGTTCAGGCCCAGGTCGGAGGTGAGGATAGCCTTCTCGATGGCAGCGCTGAGGTTCTTGTCGTGAGCGACGATCTTCAGGGTGCGGGCGTCTTCGACGGTGATCGCGGCAACCTGGTTCAGCGGCATTTCGCTGCCCCAGGCAGGGACCTTGACGGTATCCAGGATGCTTGGGTGAGCGCGACCGGTGCGGATTGCCGCCAGGTTGCGAGCCAAGGCCTCGAGGGACTTGGTCATGCGGTCCTGGGCGTCTTTCTTGATTTCGTTGATCATTTTTGAACTTCCTCGATCAGGGTTCCTTCCGCGCCGCCGTGCACGATGTTCAGCAGGGCGCCGGGCTTGTTCATGTTGAAGACGCGCAGCGGCATCTTGTGGTCGCGGCACAGACAGATTGCCGTCAGGTCCATCACACCCAGCTTGCGATCCAGCACTTCATCGTAGGTCAGATGATCGAACTTCTCGGCATGCGGGTCCTTGAATGGATCTGCAGTGTATACACCATCGACCTTGGTTGCCTTCAATACCACGTCGGCATCGATCTCGATGGCGCGCAGGCAGGCGGCGGAGTCAGTGGTAAAGAACGGGTTGCCGGTACCGGCAGCGAAAATCACCACTTCCTTGGCGTTCAGGTGGCGCATGGCCTTGCGGCGATCATAGTGATCGGTCACGCCAACCATGGAAATAGCCGACATGACAATGGCGGTGATGTTCGCCCGCTCCAGCGCGTCGCGCATGGCCAGGGCGTTCATTACGGTCGCCAGCATGCCCATGTGGTCACCGGTGACGCGGTCCATGCCGGCCGCACTGAGCGCCGCACCACGGAACAGGTTGCCACCGCCGATCACCAGACCTACCTGAACACCGATGCCAACCAGTTGGCCGACTTCCAGCGCCATGCGATCCAGGACTTTCGGGTCGATCCCGAACTCTTCCGAGCCCATCAGGGCCTCGCCGCTAAGTTTGAGTAGAATGCGTTTATAGCGAGCCTGATGACCACTGCCCTGCTGAGCCATTGCGAATCTCTCCTGCGGCGTTTGTAAAAAATTCTGGCAGGCTGCTTGAGCCCGCGTGTAACTCTAACGTGACGCAGCAACTGCGTCAGCGCGTAGCGGTCTCGTAAACCGCTCGCGCTTTGACAAAGAGGCTGCGCGCGTGAGCGGGCAGCCTCTTTGGGGCGACAGACGGGGCTGTCTTACTGCTTGGCAGCAGCTACCTGAGCGGCAACTTCAGCAGCGAAGTCGTCGACTGGCTTCTCGATACCTTCGCCAACCTTGAAGTAGGTGAAGGAAACGATTTCAGCACCGGCTTTCTTGGCCAGCTCGCCAACCTTGACTTCCGGGTTCATGACGAAGGCTTGCTCTTTCAGCGAGGCTTCGGCCTTGAACTTGGTGATACGGCCGTTGATCATGTTCTCAACGATGTTTTCCGGTTTGCCGGCGATCTTGTCAGCGTTCAGCTGCAGGAAGACACCCTTCTCGCGCTCGATGGCCTCGGCGGAGATTTCCGACGAATCCAGGAACTCCGGGTTCGAAGCTGCAACGTGCATGGCGATGTTCTTGGCCAGCTCGACGTCGCCGCCTTTCAGGACAACAACGGCACCGATCTTGTTGCCGTGCAGGTAGGCACCGACAACGTCACCCTCAACGCGCACCAGGCGACGGATGTTGACGTTCTCGCCGCACTTGGCAACCAGGGCTTCACGAGCAGCTTCACGCGATGCGATCAGGGGAGCTGCGTCGGTCAGCTTCTGGGCGAAGGCTTCTTCGAGGCTTTCGGCAACGAAGTTCTTGAAGTCGTCTTGCAGGGCCAGGAAGTCGGTCTGCGAGTTCACTTCCAGCAGAACGGCGGATTTACCGTCGGTCTTGACCGCGATAGCGCCTTCAGCAGCGACGTTGCCAGCCTTTTTGGCGGCCTTGATGGCGCCCGAGGCACGCATGTCGTCAATGGCTTTTTCGATGTCGCCGCCGGCCTTTTCCAGGGCCTTCTTGCAATCCATCATGCCTTCGCCAGTACGCTCGCGCAGTTCTTTTACCAGCGCTGCAGTAATTGCTGCCATTTCAAAATCCTCTTGGAAAGTTTTTCAACCATTCCACCCGCTCGTCACGGGCGTTAAATTCTGCAAATCCGCTGTTTTCATTTCAGCGGGCCCATGATGCGGGGCCGATGCTGACAGCAGGATTTCAAGGTGGCAAAAAGGGGGCAAAGCCCCCTTTTTGCGTGCCAAGTAGACGCTAGCGCCTAATTACTCAGCAGCAGGTGCAGCCGCTTCTTCAGCGTAGACTTCAGTGCCACCGGCAACGTTGTTGCGGCCGCGGATGACTGCGTCAGCCATCGAAGTCATGTACAGCTCGATAGCGCGGATGGCGTCATCGTTACCCGGGATGATGTAGTCAACACCTTCAGGGCTGCTGTTGGTATCGACAACGCCGATTACCGGGATGCCCAGCTTGTTGGCTTCGGTGATCGCGATGCGCTCGTGATCAACGTCGATAACGAACAGAGCGTCTGGCAGACCGCCCATATCCTTGATGCCGCCCAGGCTGCGATCCAGTTTTTCCAGGTCGCGGGAGCGCATCAGGGCTTCTTTCTTGGTCAGCTTGGCGAAAGTGCCGTCTTCGGCCTGGGTTTCCAGGTCGCGCAGACGCTTGATCGAAGCGCGGATGGTCTTGTAGTTGGTCAGCATGCCGCCCAACCAACGGTGGTCAACGTACGGCGAACCGCAACGAGCTGCTTGCTCGGCGACGATCTTGCCGGCGGAACGCTTGGTGCCGACGAACAGGATCTTGTTCTTGCCCTGGGCCAGGCGCTCTACGAACGACAGAGCGTCGTTGAACATTGGCAGGGTTTTTTCCAGGTTGACGATGTGGATCTTGTTACGCGCGCCGAAAATGTACTTGCCCATTTTCGGGTTCCAGTAACGGGTCTGGTGGCCGAAGTGCACACCGGCCTTCAGCATATCGCGCATATTGACTTGGGACATGATAGTTCCTTGATAAGTCGGGTTGGGCCTCCACGTATCCCAATGACCAACCCGCGAATTTCGCAACTCGGGGCACCCAGGTCATCGTGTCGACACGTGTGTGGGTTTATGTGCTGACGGGGTCGACCCCGAAAGCGGCGCATTTTATACCACAGACCGCGAGCGAACGGAACCCGGTGAAAGCAGCTGCAAGCTGTGAGCGACAAGCTGCAAGAAAAAGCAGCCCGCACGCGATCCGCTTCTTCTTGTAGCTTGCAGCTTGATCCTTGACGCTCTGATAGAATAAGGCTTTTCCCGTTTGTTCGCGCCGTATACGACGCCGTAGAGAGCCTGTAATGACCGTCACCATCAAGACTGCAGAAGACATCGAGAAGATGCGCATCGCCGGCCGCCTGGCCGCTGAAGTGCTGGAAATGATCGAAGAACACGTCAAGCCCGGTATCACCACCGAAGAACTCGACCGCCTGTGCCACGACTATATCGTCAACGTCCAGCAGGCCATCCCGGCACCGCTCAACTACAAGGGCTACCCGAAGTCGATCTGCACCTCGATCAACCATGTGGTCTGCCACGGCATCCCCAACGACAAGCCGCTCAAGGACGGTGACACGCTGAACATCGACGTGACCGTGATCAAGGACGGCTACCACGGCGACACCAGCCGCATGTTCCATGTGGGCACCGTACCGGTGTGGGCCGAGCGCCTGTCCAAGGTGACCCAGGAGTGCATGTACAAGGCCATCGAGCTGGTCAAGCCGGGCTGCCGCCTGGGCGACATTGGCGAAGTGATCCAGAAGCACGCGGAAAAGAACGGTTTCTCGGTGGTACGCGAGTTCTGTGGCCACGGCATCGGCAAGGTGTTCCACGAGGAGCCGCAGATCCTTCACTACGGCCGCGCCGGCACCGGCATGGAGCTGAAAGAAGGCATGACCTTCACCATCGAGCCGATGATCAACCAGGGCAAGGCAGACACCAAGGTGCTGGGCGACGGCTGGACCGCCATCACCAAGGACCGCAAGCTCTCGGCCCAGTGGGAACACACCCTGGTGGTGACCGCGACCGGCTACGAGATCTTCACCCTGCGCAAGGACGACACCATCCCGCGCGTCTCGGCCTGACCGCACTCCGATAGGCCACCCCACGACAGGAACGTGACGCGATGCCCCAGGTGGACCCCGAGCTGTTCGACCGCGGCCAGTTCCAGGCGGAACTGGCCCTGAAGGCGAGCCCTATCGCCGCCTTCAAGAAAGCCATCCGCCAGGCTGGCGAGGTGCTGGACAAGCGCTTTCGCAGCGGCGGGGAAATTCGCCCGCTGATCGAAGCCCGCGCCTGGCTGGTCGACAATATCCTGCAGCAAGCCTGGAACCAGTTCGACTGGGGTGACCAGAGCGGCATCGCCCTGGTCGCGGTGGGCGGCTACGGGCGCGGCGAACTGCACCCGCATTCGGACATCGACCTGCTGATTCTGCTGGGCGCCGCCGAGCACGAACAGTACCGCGATGCCATCGAGCGCTTTCTCACCCTGCTGTGGGACATCGGCCTGGAAGTGGGCCAGAGCGTGCGCACCGTCGACGAGTGCGCCGAGCAGGCCCGCGCCGACCTGACGGTAATCACCAACCTGATGGAAAGCCGCACCATTGCCGGCCCCGAGGCCCTGCGCCAGCGCATGCTGGAGGCAACCAGCACCGCACATGTGTGGCCGAGCAAGGACTTCTTCCTGGCCAAGCGTGCCGAACTCAAGGCCCGCCACCACAAGTACAACGACACCGAATACAACCTCGAACCCAACGTCAAGGGCTCGCCAGGTGGCCTGCGCGACATCCAGACTGTGCTATGGGTAGCACGTCGCCAGTACGGCACCTTGAACCTGCACGCGCTGGCCGGCGAAGGCTTCCTGCTGGAAAGCGAGAATGAGCTGCTGGCGTCGTCCCAGGACTTCCTGTGGAAGGTGCGCTATGCCCTGCACATGCTGGCCGGGCGTGCCGAGGACCGCTTGCTGTTCGACCACCAGCGCAGCATCGCCGCACTGCTGGGCTACAGCGACGAGAACCCGAAGCGGGCAATCGAGCAGTTCATGCAGCAGTACTACCGGGTGGTGATGAGCATCAGCCAGCTGTGCGACCTGATCATCCAGCACTTCGAGGAGGTCATCCTCGCCGACGATGACAGCGGCACTACCCAGCCGCTGAATGCGCGCTTCCGCCTGCATGATGGTTATATAGAGGCCACTCAGGCGAACGTGTTCAAGCGCACGCCATTCGCCATGCTGGAAATCTTCGTGCTGATGGCCCAGCACCCGGAAATCAAGGGCGTGCGGGCCGATACCGTGCGCCTGCTGCGCGAGCACCGGCACCTGATCGACGACACCTTCCGTACCGATATCCGCAACACCAGCCTGTTCATCGAGCTGTTCAAGTGCGAAATCGGCATCCACCGCAACCTGCGGCGGATGAACCGCTACGGCATCCTTGGCCGCTACCTGCCGGAGTTCGGCCTGATTGTCGGGCAGATGCAGCACGACCTGTTCCACATCTATACGGTCGATGCGCACACCCTCAACCTCATCAAGCACCTGCGCAAGCTGCAGTACACGCCGGTGTCCGAGAAATTCCCGCTGGCCAGCAAGCTCATGGGCCGCTTGCCCAAACCCGAGCTGATCTACCTGGCTGGCCTGTACCACGACATCGGCAAGGGCCGCCAAGGTGACCACTCCGAGCTGGGCGCGGTAGATGCACAGAAGTTTTGCGAGCGCCACCAGTTGCCGGCCTGGGACAGCCGGCTGATCGTGTGGCTGGTGCAGAACCACCTGGTCATGTCGACCACCGCCCAGCGCAAGGACCTGTCCGACCCGCAGGTCATCAACGACTTTGCCCTGCATGTGGGCGACGAGACACGCCTGGACTACCTCTATGTACTGACCGTGGCCGACATCAACGCCACCAACCCCAGCCTGTGGAACTCGTGGCGGGCCAGCCTGCTGCGCCAGCTCTACAGCGAGACCAAGCGTGCCCTGCGCCGCGGCCTGGAAAACCCGCTGGACCGCGAAGAGCAGATTCGCCAGACCCAGTCGTCAGCGCTGGATATTCTTGTGCGCGAGGGCACCGACCCGGACGACGTGGAGCAGTTATGGTCGCAGCTGGGCGATGACTACTTCCTCAAGCACACTGCCGCCGACGTGGCCTGGCACACTGATGCAATCCTGCAGCAGCCGGCCGATGGCGGGCCACTGGTACTGATCAAGGAAACCACCCAGCGCGAGTTCGAGGGCGGCACGCAGATCTTCATCTATGCCCCCGACCAGCACGACTTCTTCGCCGTGACCGTGGCCGCCATGTCACAGCTGAACCTGAACATTCATGACGCGCGGATCATCACCTCGAGCAGCCAGTTCACCCTCGACACCTATATCGTGCTGGACAACGACGGCGGCTCGATCGGCGACAACCCGCAGCGGGTGAAACAGATACGCGACGGCCTGACCGAGGCACTGCGCACCCCCGAGGACTACCCGACGATCATCCAGCGCCGGGTACCACGCCAGCTCAAGCACTTCGACTTCCCGCCGCAGGTCACCATCCTCAACGATGCCCAGCGGCCGGTGACCATCCTCGAGATCACCGCACCCGACCGCCCCGGCCTGCTGGCCCGGCTGGGGCGGATCTTCCTGGAGTTCGACCTGTCGCTGCAGAACGCCAAGATCGCCACCCTCGGCGAGCGGGTGGAAGACGTGTTCTTCATTACCGATGCCGACAACCAGCCGCTGTCCGATCCGCAGCTGTGCAGCCGCCTGCAGGAGGCCATCGTGCAGCAGCTACAGGCCGGCCAGGGAAGCGACGCTGGCCCGACCCGCGTGACCTTTTAACGATTAGATGATTGACGAGACCTTGCGCCGATGAACCATGCCTTGACCCAGCTTCAGCCTTACCCGTTCGAAAAGCTCCGCGCCCTGCTTGGCAGCGTGAAGCCCGCGGCGGACAAACGCGCCATCGCCCTGTCGATCGGCGAGCCGAAGCATGAATCGCCGGCATTCGTCGCCCAGGCCATGGCCGACAACCTCGACAAGCTGGCGGTATACCCCAGCACCATCGGCCTGCCAGCCCTGCGCCAGGCCATCGGCCAGTGGTGCGAGCGGCGCTTTGGCGTGCCGGCCGGCTGGCTGGACGCCGACCGTCACATCCTGCCGGTCAACGGTACCCGTGAAGCGCTGTTCGCCTTCACCCAGGCCGTGGTCAATCGCGCCGATGACGGCCTGGTAGTCAGCCCCAACCCGTTCTACCAGATCTACGAGGGTGCTGCGCTGCTGGCTGGCGCTACCCCGCACTACTTGCCGTGCCTGGAAAACAACGGTTTCAACCCCGACTTCGACGCCGTGCCGGCCGAGGTGTGGAAGCGCTGCCAGATCCTGTTCCTGTGCTCGCCGGGCAACCCCACCGGTGCGCTGGTGCCGATGGCAACCCTGAAGAAACTGATTGCCCTGGCTGACGAGCACGATTTCGTGATCGCCGCCGACGAGTGCTACAGCGAGCTCTACTTCGACGAGGATGCCCCACCACCTGGCCTGCTGAGCGCCTGCGCCGAGCTGGGCCGCAGCGACTTCAAGCGCTGCGTGGTGTTCCACAGCCTGTCCAAGCGCTCCAACCTGCCGGGCCTGCGCTCGGGCTTCGGGGCGGGCGACGCCCAGATCATCAAGCCGTTCCTGCTGTACCGCACCTACCACGGCTGCGCCATGCCGGTGCAAACCCAGCTGGCCAGCATTGCGGCCTGGCAGGACGAGGCGCATGTGCGCGAAAACCGCGACCAGTACCGCGCCAAGTACGATGCCGTGCTGGACATCCTGCAACCGGTGCTGGACGTACAGCGCCCGGACGGCAGTTTCTACCTGTGGGCCAAGGTGCCGGGTGACGATGCCGCCTTCACCCGCGACCTGTTCGAAGCACAGCATGTGACGGTGGTGCCGGGGTCGTACCTGTCGCGTGAAGTGGACGGCGTGAACCCGGGCGCCGGGCGCGTGCGCATGGCGCTGGTGGCACCGCTGGCCGAATGCATCGAGGCGGCAGAGCGGATTCGCGCCTTCCTGCAAACCCGCTGACGGCCCCATTCGCGGGCATGCCCGCTCCCACAGATGCTGCATTGATTTCAAATGCAGCGCATGACCTGTGGGAGCGGGCGGGCCCGCGAATGACCTTGGTAGGGTCTACCTGACCTGCCCCAGGTTCGCCTCGCTCATATCCAGCTCCCCCAGCACCTGCCGCACCACCTCATCACCCACCTCGTGTTGGCGATGCAGGTTATACAACTCCAGCCGCTGCGCCCTTAGCGCACGCAGGCGCAAGCGCCGCTCCAGCAAGTCCATCTGTTCGGCCAGGGCCTTGGCCTCGGCACTGTCGTTATAGCTGTCCAGCTCATCCCGGTATTCGGCCATCAGCCGTGCTTTCAACTCGGTCGCGAGGGTCGCCTGCGCGGCATCCTGCGGGGCATTGCTGTCAACGACCTCCTCCGCCTCCAGGGCATGGATCGCCGCCTCGGCGGTGCGCCGCCACGCCTCCTGCACTTCCTGGTGCAAGCGTTCGTCCGCGCTCTTGGTTACCCCGCGCAACAGGAACGGCAGCGCGAGACAGGCGCTGATCAACGACAGCAGGATCACCCCCGCAGCAATGAAGATCAGCAGATCCCGTTCCGGGAAAGCCTTGCCCGCCCCAATCAACAAGGGGATCGACATTACACCGGCCAACGTGACTGCACCGCGCACGCCGCCCAAGGTCAGCAACCAGCAGGAACGCGCCGTAGGCATCAGCACCAGCGCCGGCTTGCCGCGCCAGCGGCGCACCACGCCGATCGAGCGCCAGATGCTCTGTACCCAGACGAACCGCAACAGGATCAAAGCGGCAAAGATCGCCACCACGTCCAGGCAGCGGTAGGCCAGGGTCGGCCATACGGTTGACTCGTGGCTGACCACAGCCTTGATGATGTCCGGTAATTGCAGGCCCAGCAGCAGGAAGATCAGGCCGTTGAAGGCAAACTCCAGCAACGACCAGACGCTGCGGTTGAGCAGGCGTGTGCTGGTCTGGCGTGGTAACAGGTCGAGCCAGCTTTGCATCATGCCCGCCGCCACCGCCGAGAGGATGCCCGAGACGCCCAAGCGCTCGGCCAGTACATAAGCGGCAAACGGCAGCAGCAACATGAACACGACATGCGTGGCCGGGTCATCCCAGCCGCGAGCAATCATCCAGGCGCGCAAGCGGCCGACCAGCCAGCTCAGGGCCACCCCCACCGCCAAGCCGCCCAAGGCCACCAGCACAAAGGTGAAGCTCGCGTCAGCCAACGAGAATACCCCGGTGATGGCCGCGACCAGGGCAAACTTGAAGGTTACCAGGCCAGACGCATCGTTCATCAGCGCTTCGCCTTGCAGCATGTGCATCAGCGGGGTGGGCAGGCGGTCCTGGGTAATGGCCGACACTGCCACGGCGTCGGTCGGAGACAGCACCGCAGCCAGGGCAAAGGCCACCGGCAGCGGTATGCTCGGCAGCAGCCAATGTATGAAATAACCGGCTCCGACCACGGTAAACAACACCAACCCCACCGCCAGCGCCACCACCGGCCCACGGATGCGCCACAGCTCGCGCTTGGGAATGCGCCAGCCGTCGGCGAACAGCAGCGGTGGCAGAAACAGGAACAGGAACAATTCGGGGTCCAGGGCCACGTGCAGGCCCAGTGTCGGCCAGGCCAGCAAGGCGCCGGCGGCAATCTGCACCAGCGGCAAGGGCAGCGGCACCATGCGGCCGACCAGCTTCGACAGGCTGACCAGCGTCAGCAGGATGAGGACGGTGTAGGCGGACTGCATCCGGGAAAGCTTCCTTTGTGAACCAGAAACGATAGCAGGGCGAAACATCGCCATTGAAACAATATGTTAGCGGCGACCGACGGTTTGGGGCCGCTGCACGATAGTCGCAGGTGGCGAGGGAATATGTAACATGATGATACTTCGGTTTGGCGGTGAGACAGGCTGGACCTCGTATTGTCCAAGGGTGCATGCCTTGAGGTTTGCAGTGTGTCGGAGATCGAGCGCCGCCCGCGCGGCGCTTCGCGGGGCAAGCCCGCTCCCACATTTGTTTCGGGCCAATTATTCCTGAGGCTTGGGCGCGCGGCCCCTTGGTGCCCGTCTAAATATCGAGTCGGACAAACAAGGCGGTCGCGCGCAAATGTCACAGGTCACACTGGCCCGAAACAAATGTGGGAGCGGGCTTGCCCCGCGAAGCGCCGCGCGGGCGGCGCTCGATCTCGAAGACACCACAAGGCTTAAGCCTTGCACACCCGTGGCGCTCACAGGATCGTTCCCGCATAATCCCGCGACTGACATTCGGAAAACGGAGAGATTGGGGCAACCTGCAACCCCAATGCACACAATGACCTACACGCTCTACGGCATCAAAGCCTGCGACACCATGAAAAAGGCGCGTACCTGGCTTGAAGACAAGGCCATCGCCTACGAATTCCACGACTACAAGACCCAAGGCATAGACCGTGACAGCCTGAACCGCTGGTGCGACGAGCACGGCTGGGAAGTCATCCTCAACCGTGCCGGCACTACCTTCCGCAAGCTGGACGACGCCAGCAAGGCCGACCTCGACCAGGCCAAGGCCGTAGAGCTGATGCTGGCCCAGCCGTCGATGATCAAACGCCCGGTGCTGGACCTTGGCGCGCGCACCCTGGTCGGCTTCAAGCCCGACCTGTACGCCGCTGCCCTGGCCTGAGCCCCTACCCTATTTCGCACGAGGTAATCACATGTCCAATACCCTGTTCAGCCTGGCCTTCGGTGTCGGCTCCCAGAACCGCCAGGGCAACTGGCTGGAAGTGTTCTACGCACAACCCCTGCTCAACCCGAGCGCCGAACTGATCGCCGCCGTCGCCCCTGTGCTCGGTTATGAAGGTGGCAACCAGGCTATCGCTTTCAGCAATGGCCAGGCCGCGCAACTGGCCGAAGCCCTGAAAGGGGTTGACGCTGCCCAGGCCGCCCTGCTGACCCGCCTGGCCGAGAGCCACAAGCCGCTGGTCGCCACCCTGCTGGCCGAAGACGCTGCCCTGACCTCGACCCCAGAGGCCTACCTCAAGCTGCACCTGCTGTCGCACCGCCTGGTCAAGCCGCACGGCGTGAGCCTGGCCGGCATCTTCCCGCTGCTGCCGAACGTGGCCTGGACCAACCAGGGCGCGGTCGACCTGGCCGAACTGGCCGAGCGGCAACTGGAAGCGCGCCTGAAAGGCGAACTGCTGGAAGTGTTCTCGGTGGACAAGTTCCCGAAAATGACCGACTACGTGGTCCCGGCCGGCGTGCGTATCGCCGACACCGCCCGTGTGCGCCTGGGCGCCTACATCGGCGAAGGCACCACCATCATGCATGAAGGCTTCGTCAACTTTAACGCTGGCACCGAAGGCCCTGGCATGATCGAAGGCCGCGTGTCCGCTGGCGTATTCGTCGGCAAGGGCTCGGACCTGGGCGGCGGCTGCTCGACCATGGGCACCCTGTCCGGTGGCGGCAACATCGTCATCAAGGTAGGCGAAGGCTGCCTGATCGGCGCCAACGCCGGTATCGGTATCCCGCTGGGCGACCGCAACACCGTTGAAGCCGGGCTGTACATCACGGCCGGCACCAAGGTGAACCTGCTGGACGAGAACAACGAGCTGGTCAAAGTGGTCAAGGCCCGCGACCTGGCCGGCCAGACCGACCTGCTGTTCCGTCGCAACTCGCTGAACGGCGCCGTGGAGTGCAAGACCCACAAGTCGGCCATCGAGCTGAACGAGGCGTTGCACGCCCACAACTGAGAATCGTCAAGCGTCTGTAGGAGCGAGCTTGCTCGCGATCAGCGCACGCTCAGCGGTTGAAATGTTAAGATCGGGTCTGGCACCACGCCAGACCCGATTTTCATTCCAGGCCCCGCGACCATGTTCCAGCCCTCCCCCTGGCGTGCCGACTTCCCCGCCATCGCCGCCCTGCAACGGCAGCACCAGACCTATCTGGACAGCGCCGCCACCACCCAGAAGCCGCAAGCGTTGCTTGACGCCCTGAGCCATTACTACGGCCATGGCGCAGCCAACGTGCACCGTGCCCAGCACCTGCCCGGCGCACTGGCGACCCAAGCCTTCGAAACCAGTCGCGACAAAGTTGCCGCCTGGCTGAATGCTGCGGACTCACGGCAGGTGGTGTTCACCCACGGCGCCACCTCGGCGCTGAACCTTCTGGCCTATGGCCTGGAACACCGCTTCGAAGCCGGTGACGAAATCGCCGTCAGCGCGCTGGAGCACCATGCCAACCTGCTGCCCTGGCAACAGCTGGCGCGCCGGCGCAACCTGCGCCTGGTGGTTCTGCCGCTGGATGCCCACGGCCGCATCGACCTGAACCAGGCACTGCAACTGATCGGCCCTCGCACCCGGGTGCTGGCGGTCAGCCAGCTTTCCAACGTGCTGGGCACCTGGCAGCCACTGCCGGCCCTGTTGTCCCATGCCCGCGCCCAAGGCGCGCTGACGGTGGTCGACGGTGCCCAGGGCGTGGTGCATGGTCGCCACGACGTGCAGCAACTGGATTGCGACTTCTATGTGTTTTCCAGCCACAAGCTGTATGGCCCCGACGGGGTTGGCGTGCTGTATGGCCGCGCCCAGGCGCTGGAACTGCTGCGCCATTGGCAGTTCGGTGGCGAGATGGTGCAACTGGCCGAGTACCAGAGCGCCAGCTTCCGCCCGGCACCGTTGGGGTTCGAGGCGGGTACGCCGCCAATCGCCGGGGTGATCGGCCTGGGCGCAACCCTGGATTACCTGGCCAGCCTCGATGCCCACGCAGTTGAAGCCCACGAAACCAGCCTGCACCAGCACCTGCTGCGTGGGCTGGCCGATCGCGAGGGCGTGCGGGTACTCGGTACGCCACAGGCAGCCCTGGCCAGCTTTGTGATCGAAGGCGTGCATAACGCCGATATCGCCCACTTGCTCACCGAGCAAGGCATCGCCGTGCGTGCCGGGCACCATTGCGCCATGCCGTTGCTACAGGGGTTGGGCCTGGAGGGCGCAATCCGGGTGTCGCTGGGCTTGTACAACGACAGCGATGACGTGCAACGCTTCTTTGCTGCGCTGGATCAAGGCCTGGAGTTGCTGCGATGAGCCTTCCGGAACAGGCGCGTCAAGCGCTGGAGGCGTTTGAACAGGGCAAGGGCTGGGAACAGCGTGCGCGCCTGTTGATGCAGTGGGGCGAGCGACTGGAGCCGCTGGCTGACGCCGAAAAAACCGAGGCCAACCGGGTGCATGGTTGCGAAAGCCTGGTATGGCTGGTGGCTGAGCAGGTTGATGGGCTATGGCAGTTCAAGGCCAGTAGCGATGCACGCTTGTTGCGCGGGTTGCTGGCGTTGTTGCTGGTACGGGTGCAAGGTTTGGCCAGTGAAGAGCTGACGGGGCTGGACCTGCGAGAGTGGTTCACCCAGCTGGGGCTGGAGCGTCAGCTGTCGCCGTCGCGCAGCAATGGGCTGCATGCGGTGTTGCAGCGGATGGCGGAGTTGGCGTCCTGTTGAATCGGCTCTGGCTTCTTCGCGGGCTCGCCCGCTCCCACAGGGACCGCGCAGTGTCCGGGCTAGCGCCGTACCTGTGGGAGCGGGCAAGCCCGCGAAGAAGCCCACGCGGTTTTATTCGGGTTTGACACGCTCCGACGGGCGCCGCGCCCCGGCCACCAGCTTCTCGATCGCCTTGCTCGCCGCCACCATGCCAAAGGTCGCGGTCACCATCATCACCGCGCCAAAGCCACCCGAGCAATCCAGCCTTACACCCTCACCCACAAAGCTCTTTTGCAGGCAAACACTGCCATCCCCCTTGGGGTAGCGCAGCTGTTCGCTGGAAAACACGCACGGCACGCCATAGTTGCGGCTGACATTGCGCGAGAAGTTGTAATCACGGCGCAAGGTGGAGCGCACCCGCGAGGCCAGCGGGTCGTTGAAGGTCTTGTTCAGGTCGGCAATCTGGATCTGCGTCGGGTCAATCTGCCCGCCGGCACCACCGGTGGTGACGATGGCGATCTTGCGGCGCCGGCACCAGGCGATCAGCGCTGCCTTGGCCATGACGCTGTCGATGCAGTCGATCACACAGTCGAGGTTTTCGGTAATGTACTCGGCCATGGTCTCGCGGGTGACGAAGTCGGCCACCGCATGCACCGTGCACGCCGGGTTGATCGCCCGCAGCCGCTGGGCCATGACCTCGACCTTGGGCCGCCCCACCTGCCCCTCAAGGGCATGGGCCTGGCGGTTGGTGTTGCTGACGCAGACATCGTCCAGGTCAAACAGGGTGATCTCGCCCACGCCGCTGCGGGCCAGCGCTTCGGCCACCCAAGAGCCTACCCCGCCAATGCCGACCACGCCCACGTGGGCCTGGCCCAGGCGCTGCAACCCCTGGTCGCCATACAGCCGGGCTACGCCGGCAAAGCGTGGATCTTCTGTGCTCATGTTCATACCCCAAAAAACCGGCGCGCATTATATGCCAGCGGGCCCATGGCCTGCATCGTTAGGAAAGACACTACCAACCCTGCTTTAATGTCCTATCACCTCCTCAGATATGGATGACAATGTCTTCACGTAAATTCGGCCTGAACCTGGTCGTGGTCCTGGCCATCGCCGCGTTGTTTACCGGGTTCTGGGCACTGATCAACCGCCCGGTTACCGCTCCCGCCTGGCCAGAGCAGATCTCTGGCTTCTCGTATTCGCCGTTCCGCCTGGGTGAAAGCCCGCAGAAGGGCCAGTACCCCACTGACGACGAGATGCGCCAGGACCTGGAGCAGTTGAGCAAACTGACCGACAGCATCCGTATCTATACCGTGGAGGGCACCCAGGCCGACATCCCGCGCCTGGCCGAGGAGTTCGGCTTGCGGGTGACGCTGGGCATCTGGATCAGCCCGGACCTGGAGCGCAACGAGCGCGAAATCGCCACGGCCATCCAGCTGGCCAACACCTCGCGCAGCGTGGTGCGGGTGGTGGTCGGCAACGAGGCGTTGTTCCGTGAAGAAGTCACCCCGGAAAACCTGATCAAATACCTGGACCGGGTACGCGCAGCCGTAAAGGTACCCGTGACCACCAGTGAACAATGGCACATCTGGAAGGAAAACCCGGAGATTGCCAAGCACGTCGACCTGATTGCCGCGCACATCCTGCCTTACTGGGAGTTCGTGCCGATGAAGGACTCGGTCGAGTTCGTGCTCGACCGTGCGCGTGAGCTAAGGCACCAGTTCCCGCGCAAACCCCTGCTGCTGTCGGAAGTCGGCTGGCCAAGCAACGGCCGCATGCGCGGCGGCGCCGATGCTACGCAGGCCGACCAGGCCATCTACCTGCGTACCCTGGTCAACACCCTCAACCGGCGTGGCTACAACTATTTCGTCATCGAAGCCTATGACCAGCCGTGGAAGGCCAGCGACGAAGGCTCGGTTGGCGCCTACTGGGGCGTGTACAACGCCGAGCGCCAGCAGAAGTTCAACTTCGACGGCCCGGTGGTGGCGATCCCGCAGTGGCGTGCCCTGGCCGTAGCCTCGGTGGTGCTGGCGATGATTGCCCTGATGGTACTGTTCATCGACGGCTCGGCCCTGCGCCAGCGCGGGCGTACCTTCCTCACCTTCATCACCTTCCTGTGTGGGTCGGTGCTGGTATGGATTGCCTACGACTACAGCCAGCAATACAGCACCTGGTTCAGCCTGACCGTGGGCGTGCTGCTGGCCCTTGGTGCGCTGGGCGTGTTCATCGTGCTGCTAACCGAGGCCCACGAACTGGCCGAGGCGGTATGGATACACAAGCGCCGCCGTGAGTTCCTGCCGGTACAGGCCGACAGCGCCTACCGGCCCAAGGTGTCGGTGCATGTGCCGTGCTACAACGAGCCACCCGAGATGGTGAAGCAGACCCTCGATGCCCTGGCCGCACTGGACTACCCCGACTACGAAGTGCTGGTGATCGACAACAACACCAAGGACCCGGCCGTGTGGGAGCCACTCAAGGCGCACTGCGAGAAGCTCGGCGAGCGCTTCAAGTTCTTCCACGTCGCGCCCCTGGCAGGCTTCAAGGGCGGCGCACTGAACTACCTGCTGCCGCACACCGCCAAGGACGCCGAAGTGATCGCAGTGATCGACTCGGACTACTGCGTCGACCGCAACTGGCTCAAGCACATGGTGCCGCACTTCGCCGACCCGAAAATTGCCGTGGTTCAGTCCCCGCAGGACTACCGCGACCAGCACGAAAGCACGTTCAAGAAACTGTGCTACAGCGAGTACAAGGGCTTCTTCCATATCGGCATGGTCACCCGCAACGACCGTGACGCGATCATCCAGCATGGCACCATGACCATGACCCGGCGCAGCGTGCTGGAAGAACTGGGCTGGGCCGAATGGTGCATCTGCGAAGATGCCGAACTGGGCCTGCGCGTGTTCGAGAAGGGCCTGTCGGCCGCCTACGCCCATAACAGCTATGGCAAGGGCCTGATGCCCGACACCTTCATCGACTTCAAGAAGCAGCGCTTCCGCTGGGCCTACGGTGCCATCCAGATCATCAAGCACCACGCCAGCGCCCTGTTGCGCGGCAAGGGTAGCGAACTGACCCGGGGCCAGCGCTACCACTTCCTGGCCGGCTGGCTGCCGTGGGTTGCCGATGGCATGAACATCTTCTTCACCATCGGCGCACTGTTGTGGTCGGCGGCGATGATCATCGTGCCGCACCGTGTCGACCCGCCGCTGATGATCTTCGCCATCCCGCCGCTGGCGCTGTTCTTCTTCAAGGTGGGCAAGATCATCTTCCTGTACCGCCGTGCGGTAGGCGTGAACCTGAAGGACGCCTTCGCCGCAGCGCTGGCCGGCCTGGCGCTGTCGCACACCATCGCCAAGGCGGTGCTGTACGGCTTCTTCACCAGCAGCATGCCGTTCTTCCGTACGCCGAAGAATGCCGATAGCCACGGGCTGTTGGTGGCGCTTTCCGAAGCGCGCGAAGAGCTGTTCATCATGTTGCTGCTGTGGGGCGCGGCGCTGGGCATCTACCTGGTGCAGGGGCTGCCGAGTTCGGACATGCGCTTCTGGGTGGCGATGCTGCTGGTGCAGTCGTTGCCGTACGTGGCGGCGCTGGTGATGGCGTTGCTGTCTTCGCTGCCCAAGCCCGCGGAAAAGGCTGCCGAAGTGCAGCAGGCTTGAGACTTCTGGGGCTGCGTTGCAGCCCAATCGCCGGCAAGCCAGCTCCCACAGGTACAGCGCAAGCCTCAGGGCCTGTGATGTACCTGTGGGAGCTGGCTTGCCGGCGATTGGGCCGTGCCGCCTGAAACCATTTGATATAAGATAACGCCCCTCAGATTTCCCCGCCTTGCCTTGCCCCGGAGTTCCCCATGACGGCCCCTGCCGAGCTCTCGCCTACCCTTCAACTGGCCTGCGACCTGATCCGTCGCCCCTCGGTCACCCCCGTCGACGCCGACTGCCAGGCGCAGATGATGAACCGCCTGGGCGCCGTCGGTTTCCGGTTGGAGCCGATGCGCATTGAAGACGTCGACAACTTCTGGGCCACCCATGGCAACCAGGACGGCCCAGTGCTGTGCTTTGCCGGCCACACCGACGTGGTGCCCACCGGCCCGGTGCAGCAATGGCAGCATGAACCGTTCGAAGCACTCATCGATGCCGACGGCATGCTCTGCGGCCGTGGCGCCGCCGACATGAAAGGCAGCCTGGCGTCCATGGTGATCGCCAGCGAGCGCTTCGTGCAGGACCACCCGAACCATCGCGGCAAGGTTGCCTTCCTGATCACCAGCGACGAGGAAGGCCCGGCACACCACGGCACCAAGGCCGTGGTCGAACGCCTGAAAGCGCGCAACGAACGCCTGGACTGGTGCATCGTCGGCGAACCGTCCAGCACCACCCTGCTGGGTGACGTGGTCAAGAACGGCCGCCGCGGCTCACTGGGTGCCAAGCTGACCGTGCGCGGCAAGCAGGGCCACGTGGCCTACCCGCACCTGGCGCGCAACCCGATTCACCTGGCGGCCCCTGCCCTGGCCGAGCTGGCCGCCGAGCACTGGGACGAAGGCAATGCGTTCTTCCCGCCAACCAGCTTCCAGATCTCCAACCTCAATTCCGGCACCGGCGCCACCAACGTGGTCCCGGGCGAGCTGACCGCGCTGTTCAACTTCCGTTTCTCCACCGAGTCCACCGTCGAAGGCCTGCAGGCGCGGGTGTCGGCGATTCTCGACAAGCATGAACTGAACTGGTCGATCGACTGGGCGCTGTCCGGCCTGCCGTTCCTCACCGAGCCCGGTGAACTGCTCGACGCCGTGGCGCACAGCATCAAGGGCGTCACCGGTCGCGACACCCAGCCCTCCACCAGCGGCGGCACCTCCGATGGCCGCTTCATCGCCACCATGGGTACCCAGGTGGTCGAACTGGGCCCGGTCAACGCCACCATCCACCAGGTAGACGAGCGGATTCTGGCCAGCGACCTCGACCTGCTGACCGAAATCTACTACCAGACCCTGGTCCGGTTGCTCGCCTGATGCTCGCCTGCCCCCTTTGCCAGGCGCCGCTGAGCCTGCTCGACAACGGTGTGGTGTGCCCGGCCGGCCACCGCTTCGACCGTGCCCGCCAGGGCTACCTGAACCTGCTGCCGGTGCAACACAAGAACAGCCGCGACCCAGGTGACAACCAGGCCATGGTCGAGGCGCGCCGCGACTTCCTCGACGGTGGTCACTATGCGCCTGTAGCCCGCCGCCTGGCAGAACTGGCCGCCGAGCGCCAGCCCGGTGCCTGGCTGGACATCGGCTGCGGCGAGGGTTACTACACCGCGCAGATCGCCAAGGCCTTGCCGGCCGCCGATGGTTACGCGCTGGACATCTCCCGCGAGGCGGTCAAGCGTGCCTGCCGCCGCGCGCCACAAGTCACCTGGATGGTCGCCAGCATGGCTCGCGTGCCGCTGGCCGATGCCAGTTGCCAGTTCATTGCCAGCGTCTTCAGCCCGCTGGACTGGGCCGAGGCCAAGCGCCTGCTCAGCCCCGGCGGCGGCCTGATGCGGGTAGGCCCTACCAGCGGCCACCTGATGGAACTGCGCGAAGTGCTCTACGATGAAGTGCGCCCTTACGCCGACGACAAGCACCTGGCGCTGATCCCCGACGGCATGGCCCACGCCCACAGCGAAACCCTCGAGTTCCGCCTGAGCCTGGCCGACCCCGAGGCCCGCGCCGACCTGCTGGCCATGACCCCGCACGGCTGGCGTGCCAGCGCGGAAAAACGCGCATTGGTGATCGACCAGCCCGAGCCGTTCGAGGTTACGGTTTCCATGCGTTATGACTATTTCGTGCGCCAAGACTGAGCACACCCGGAGCCCTTATGCGCCAACCTGATATCGAGATTTACCTGAAGGACGCCGACGTCGACCACAAGCAGATCGCCGAGTGGCTCGCCCAGGCAATCGGCCCGTGCAGCGAATGGCAGCAGAAAGGCCATACCTTCAAATGCCAGGCCGGTAACATTCCGGTCACCTGGTTACCCAAGGCTGTAGGGAAATGGAACAGCCTTTACCTGGAAAGCGACCAGACGCCGTGGGCCGATGATGTCGCCTGCGCCCGCGCCGCGTTCGCCGCGCTGGGTGTGGAAGTGCGCTGCGCGCCGGGTGGCTGGGTCGAGGAAGACGGGGAGGAAGACGCCGACCGCTGGGTCCGCATCAGTGCCGACGGTGAAGAGGAAATCACCTGGCGTACTTCTTGATCGGCATTCTTTGTGGGAGCCCGGCTTGCCGGCGATGCAGGCAACACGGTGCCTGGCACCGGCTTCGCCGGTGATCGCCGGCAAGCCAGCTCCCACAACAAGCCTTAAAGCATGAGGCTCAGAGGCCCACTACGTCTTCGGCTTGCAGGCCTTTCTGGCCCTGCACGCAGGCGTATTCCACGCGCTGCCCTTCAACCAGGGTACGATGCCCCTCACCGCGGATCGCCCGATAGTGGACGAATACATCCGCACCACCTTCGCGCTGAATGAAGCCATAACCCTTGGCATCGTTGAACCACTTTACATTCCCAGTCTCACGAGACGACATCTGAACTACTCCGGATTTTTATTGTGAAGATCGCCTTGCAGGCATGAGGTTACCTGCCCCGTGCCAACGCCGCTTGCCGAATATCCTGCAAGTGGCAGGCCGAGTATATGACACAGAACAAAAAAAATTGATGACGGCCCCGCCATTGGCCGATTTTTGCTGAACTTACGCCGATACGGCAGACTAAATAGCTGGATACTCACCTGAACATCACACCCAGGGCACACACCCCATGACCCGTTCCCCCTTGCACCGCCTGATTTTCGGCGGCCTGCGTCGCCTGTTGTACCTGTGGGTGCGCTCCGAGACCATCAACCAGTCCTCCATGTCCCTCAACCTCGACCGCAGCCGGCCGGTGTTCTACGCACTGCCCTCGCCCGCGCTCACCGACCTGGCAGTGCTTGACCACGAATGCACCAAGGCGGGGCTTCCGCGCCCGGTGCTGCCGGTATCCGTCGGCCCGCTGCAGGAGCCGGCCGCGTTCTTCTACCTCACACCCGACCCGGACTGGCTTGGCCGCCAGGACAAACGCGGCGCCCCGCCCACGCTTGAACGCCTGGTCGCTGCCGTCAGCCAGCATGCCGAGGAAGATGCGCAGATCATTCCGGTCAGCGTGTTCTGGGGCCAGACACCCGCCAGCGAGTCCAGCCCGTGGAAGCTGCTGTTCGCCGACAGCTGGGCGGTGACCGGGCGCCTGCGCCGGTTGCTGACTGTATTGATTCTGGGGCGCAAGACCCGGGTGCAGTTCTCTGCGCCGATCCACCTGCGCGAACTGGTGCAGCACAACAAGGGGCACGAGCGCACCGTGCGCATGGCCCAACGCCTGATGCGCGTGCATTTTCGCAACCTCAAGACGGCCGTCATCGGCCCCGACATCTCGCACCGGCGCAACCTGGTCAAAGGCCTGATCCACGCCCCGCAGGTGCGCCAGGCTATCGTCGACGAAGCACAGCGCGAGAACCTGCCGCTGGCCAAGGCCGAGGCCCAGGCACTGCGCTACGGCAACGAGATTGCTTCGGACTACACCTACACCGCCATCCGCTTCCTCGAAGTGGTGCTCAGCTGGTTCTGGAACAAGATCTACGACGGCATCAAGGTCAACCACATCGAGCAGGTGCAGGGCATCGCCCCCGGCCATGAAGTGATCTACGTGCCCTGCCACCGCAGCCATATCGACTACCTGCTGCTGTCGTACCTGCTGTTCCGCAACGGCCTCACCCCGCCACACGTGGCAGCGGGCATCAACCTGAACATGCCGGTGGTCGGCAACCTGCTGCGGCGTGGCGGCGCCTTCTTCATGCGCCGCACGTTCAAGGGCAACCCGCTGTACACCGCCGTGTTCAACGAGTACCTGCATACCCTGTACACCAAGGGCTTCCCGGTCGAATACTTCGTCGAAGGCGGCCGCTCGCGCACCGGGCGCATGCTGCAACCGCGTACCGGCATGCTGGCCATCACCGTGCGCAGCTTCCTGCGCTCGTCACGCACGCCGATCGTGTTCGTGCCGGTGTATATCGGCTACGAGCGCGTGCTCGAAGGCCGCACCTACCTGGGCGAGCTGCGCGGCGCCAGCAAGAAGAAGGAGTCGGTGTTCGACATCTTCAAGGTGTTTGGCGCGCTCAAGCAGCGCTTTGGCCAGGTCTACGTCAACTTCGGCGAACCCATCCGCCTGGCCGGTTTCCTTGACGAGCAACAGCCCGGCTGGCGTGAGCAGGACCACGGTCCGCAGTACCGCCCGGCCTGGCTCAATGCCGCCACCACCCGCCTTGGCGAAACCGTGGCCCGTCACCTCAACGAGGCAGCGGCTATCAACCCGGTCAACCTGGTGGCATTGGCACTGCTGTCCACCAGCCGCCTGGCGCTGGACGAACGCGCGCTGACCCGTGTGCTCGACCTGTACCTGGCCTTGCTGCGGCAGGTGCCCTACTCGCCACACACCACCTTGCCTGATGGCGACGGCCAGGCGCTGATCGAACATGTGCGCAGCATGAACCTGGTGGCCGAACAGAAGGACGCCCTGGGCCGCATCCTGTACCTGGATGAAGGCAATGCGGTACTGATGACCTATTACCGCAACAATGTGCTGCACATCTTCGCCCTGCCGGCGCTGCTGGCCAGCTTCTTCCTCAGCAGCTCACGCATGAGCCGCGAACTGCTCGGCCAGTATGTGCATGCGCTGTACCCGTACCTGCAGGCCGAACTGTTCCTGCGCTGGACGCCAGAGCAACTGGACGAAGTGATCGACCAGTGGCTGGCCGCACTGGTCGAACAGGGCCTGCTGCGCCAGGACGGTGATGTGTACATACGCCCGGCACCCAGCTCGCGGCAATTCGTGCTGCTCACCCTGCTCGCCCGCACCATCACCCAGACCTTGCAGCGTTTCTACATGGCCACCTCGCTGCTGCTCAACAGCGGCCAGAACAGCCTCAGCGCCGAGGCGCTCGAAGACCTGTGCGTGATGATGGCCCAGCGCCTGTCCATCCTGCACGGCTTGAATGCCCCGGAGTTCTTCGACAAGACGCTGTTCCGCCACTTCATCCAGACCCTGCTTGAGCAAGGCGTGCTGCATGCCGATGACCAAGGCAAGCTGGGCTACCACGACAAGCTCGGCGAGTTGGCCGAGGGCGTGGCCAAGCGTGTGCTGTCTGCCGAGCTGCGCCTGTCGATTCGCCAGGTTGCCTTGCACCGTGACGATGGCCTGGAAACTTCGACCATCTAACGCATCATCTGCCGGGGAAATCCGCTAAAGTCCCTGGGGTTGGCCACAAGCCAGCCCCAAGGACTTCGGAGATTCCATGAAAAAGCTCTTTATGCTGTGTTGCGCATCCCTGCTCGCAGCCTGCTCCAGCCACACCCCATCCACCCAGGCCAGCCTGGACGGTGAAGTCTTCTACCTGCAGCGTATTGCCCTGCCACCTGCCGCTACCCTGAGCGTGGAGTTGCAGGATGTTTCGCTGATGGACGCCCCTGCCGTGACCCTGGCCCGCCAGGCCGGCCCGGTCAAAGGCAACGTGCCACTGCCTTTCCATCTCACATACGACCCGGCCCAGGTCAAACCCGGCCACCGCTATTCGGTTAGCGCGCGCATCGAGCTGGATGGCAAACTGCTGTTCATCAATACCGAGCACCATGGTGTGATGCTCGACGGCAGCGACCCGAAATCGGTACGCATCAAGGTCGACCCGGTTCGCTGATACCCGTTTCTATCTGTTTACAAGGAAAGCTTCATGATCCGCACTTCCCTGCGCTTTACCACCCTGTGCGCCGGCCTGCTGCTTTCGGCCAGCGCCCTGGCCCTGTCGCTGGGCGACCTGACCCAGAAGGACGCCACCGGTGGCCTGAAAGATGCCCTGACCCAAGGCGCGCAGCTGGCCGTCAAGCAGCTGAGCACCCCAGGCGGTTTCAGCAACAACCCGGACGTGCGCATTGAATTGCCGGGCAACCTGGGCAAAGCGGCCAAAGCCATGAAGATGTTCGGCAAGGGTGACCAGGTCGAAGCCCTGGAAACCAGCATGAACAAGGCTGCCGAAGCTGCCGTGCCACAAGCCCAGGCGATTTTGGTAGATGCCGTGAAGAACATGAGCGTGACCGATGCCAAGGGCATCCTCAGCGGCGGTGACGACTCCGCCACCCAATACCTGAACAAGAGCAGCCGCGAGCAGATCCGCGCCAAGTTCCTGCCGATCGTCAAGCAGGCCACCGACAAGGTGGGCGTGGCCCAGCAGTACAATGCCTTTGCTGCACAGGCCAAAGGTCTGGGGCTGGTCAAGGATGACGCCAATATCGAGAACTACGTGACCGAGAAGGCGCTGGATGGCCTGTTCGAGATGATTGGCAAGCAGGAGCAGAGCATTCGCCAGAACCCGGCGCAGGCGGCTACCAGCCTGGCCAAGAAGGTCTTCGGCGCCCTGTGATGGCCCTGGGGGCTGCTGCGCAGCCCATCGCGACGCAAGGCCGCTCCCACATTGATCGGCGTATGCAGGACCTGTGTGGGAGCGGCCTTGTGTCGCGAAAGGAGGGCGAAGCCCTCCCCTGCGGTCTTCAGCCCTTCTTCACCCTGAACCACGCCGCATACAACGCTGGCAGGAACAACAAGGTCAACGCCGTGGCCACGATCAACCCACCCATGATCGCCACCGCCATCGGCCCGTAGAACACGCTGCGTGACAGCGGAATCATCGCCAGCACCGCCGCCAGTGCGGTCAGCACGATCGGCCGGAAACGCCGCACCGTGGCCTCGATGATCGCCTGCCAACGCTCCATACCGGCCGCAATGTCCTGCTCGATCTGGTCCACCAGGATCACCGAGTTGCGCATGATCATCCCCGCCAGGGCAATGGTGCCCAGCATGGCGACAAAGCCGAACGGCTGGCGGAATACCAGCAGGAACAGGGTCACGCCAATCAGCCCAAGCGGCGCGGTAAGGAACACCATCACCGTGCGCGAGAAGCTGCGCAGCTGGATCATCAGCAAGCTCAGCACCACCACCACGAACAGTGGCATGCCGGCGTTTACCGACTTCTGTCCGCGCTCGGAGTCCTCCACCGTGCCGCCCACTTCCAGCAGGTAGCCGTCCGGCAGCTTGGCGCGTATCGCTTGCAGGGTCGGTTCGATCTGCTTCACCAGCGTGGCAGGTTGCTCCTTGTCGTAGATATCGGCGCGCACCGTCACCGTCGGCAGGCGGTTGCGGTGCCAGATGATGCCTTCTTCGAAGCCATACTCCAGGGTCGCGACCTGCGACAGCGCCACGCTCTGGCCATTGTCGGTGGGCAGTGCCAGGCTGCCGAGGTTGCCCAGTTCACCGCGCTCCTGTTGGGTGCCGCGCAGCAGGATCTCGATCAGCTCGTTGTCCTCGCGGTACTGGCTGACCGTGGTGCCGGTCAGCGAGCTTTGCAGGAAGCTGGACAAGTGCGCAGTGCTCACCCCCAAGGCGCGGGCACGGTCCTGGTCGATCTCCAGGAACACCGCCTTGCTCGGCTCTTCCCAGTCCAGGTGCACGTTGACCACATGCGGGTTCTCACGCACCTTGTCGGCCACTTCACGGGCCAGCGCACGGGCCTTCTCGATGTGCTCGCCAGTGACCCGGAACTGCACCGGGTAGCCCACGGGCGGGCCGTTTTCCAGGCGCGTCACCCGCGCGCGCAGGTCGGGGAACTGCTGGTCCACGGTGCTGATCAGCCAGCTGCGCAAGCGTTCGCGGTCTTCCATCGACTTGGCCAGCACCACGAACTGGGCAAAGCTGGCGGCCGGCAGTTGCTGGTCCAGCGGCAGGTAGAAGCGCGGCGAACCAGTGCCCACGTAGGCCACGTAGTTGTCGATACCCTCCTGCTGCTTGAGCAGTGCCTCCAGTTGCTTGACCCGTTCGGCGGTGTTGGCCAGCGAGGCGCCTTCGGCCAGCTTCAGGTCAACCATCAGCTCTGGGCGCCCGGAGGCCGGGAAGAACTGCTGGGGCACGAAACGGAACAGCAGGATGCTGCCGACAAACGCTGCAATGGTCAGCAGGATCACGGTCTTGCGCCGCCGCACGCACCACTCCACCACCCGCCGCACACGCTGGTAGAACGGCGTTGCGTAAGGGTCTGGCGCGTGGCCGTCCGTGCCATGGCGTGCGGCATGCAGCTTGGCCAGGTCTGGCAGCAGGCGCTCGCCAAGGTAGGGCACAAACACCACGGCTGCCACCCATGAGGTCAGCAACGCGATGGTCACCACCTGGAAGATCGAGCGGGTGTATTCCCCGGTGCTCGAGGCAGCAGTGGCGATGGGCAGGAAGCCCGCCGCGGTAATCAGGGTACCGGTGAGCATCGGGAATGCAGTGCTGCTCCAGGCATAGCTGGCCGCCTTGAGGCGGTCATAGCCCTGCTCCATCTTGATCGCCATCATCTCTACGGCAATGATCGCGTCGTCCACCAGCAAGCCCAGCGCCAGCACCAGCGCGCCGAGGGAGATCTTGTGCAGGCCGATGCCGAAGTAATGCATGGCGGCAAAGGTCATGGCCAGCACCAGCGGGATGGCCAGCGCCACTACCAGGCCGGTACGCAGCCCCAGCGAGAAAAAGCTCACCAGCAGCACGATGACCAGTGCCTCGACCAGCACCTGGACAAACTCGCCCACACCGGCCTTCACCGCCGCCGGCTGGTCCGAGACTTTGCGCAGCTCCATGCCGGCAGGCAAGTTGCGCGCCACGCGTTCGAACTCGCCTTCCAGGGCCTTGCCCAGCACCAGGATGTCGCCGCCGTCTTTCATCGACACGGCCAGGCCAATGGCATCTTCGCCCATGAAGCGCATGCGCGGTGCGGGTGGGTCGTTGAAGCCGCGGTGCACGTCCGCCACATCGCCTATGCGGAAGGTGCGGTCACCCACACGGATGGGGAACTGGCGTATCTGCTCGACGCTGTCAAAGCGCCCGCTCACCCGCAGTTGCAGGCGCTCGCTGGGTGTTTCGAAGAAGCCTGCCGTGCTTACCGCGTTCTGCTCCTGCAACGCCTTCTGCACAGCCTCCAGCGGCACGCCAAGGGTAGCCAGCTTGAGGTTGGACAGCTCGATCCAGATTTTTTCGTCCTGCAGGCCGACCAGCTCGACCTTGCCCACATCCTTGACCCGCTGCAGCTGGATCTGGATGCGGTCGGCGTAATCCTTGAGCACCGCATAGTCGAAGCCCTCGCCGGTCAGCGCATAGATGTTGCCGAAGGTGGTGCCGAACTCATCGTTGAAGAACGGGCCCTGGATCTCCGGTGGCAGAGTGTGGCGAATGTCCGCGACCTTCTTGCGGATCTGATACCACAGCTCGGGGATGTCCTTGGAATGCAGCGAGTCGCGGGCCATGAAAGTGACCTGCGATTCGCCCGGGCGGGAGAACGAGACAACCTTCTCGTACTCGCCGGTTTCCATCAGCTTCTTCTCGATGCGCTCGGTGACCTGGCGCGACACTTCCTCAGCGCTGGCGCCAGGCCACAGGGTACGGATGACCATGGCCTTGAAGGTGAACGGCGGGTCCTCGCTCTGGCCAAGCTTGGTGTAGGACATGGCGCCAATGGCCGCCAGCAGGATCATCAGGAACAGGACGATCTGGCGGTTGCGCAGCGCCCAGGCAGAAAGGTTGAAACCCATCGGGACTTACTCCTTGGCCGTCAGGTTCACTACACGGTTGCTGCGGTCCACAGGGCGAACCTCCTGGCCCTCACGCAGTACATGGCCACCGGCGGCGACCACCCAGTCGCCCGGGGCAAGGCCTTCGAGCACTGGCACACTGTCGCTGCCATACGCCCCCAGGCGCACCACGGCCCGCTCCAGGCGGCTGTCCTTGTTGACCCGCCACACATAGGCCTGGCCGTTTTCCGCAGTTACTGCCGACAGCGGCACCGCCAATGGGATCAGCCCCTCATGGGCGATGAACACCCGGGCGCTCTGGCCCAGTTCCGCGGGCGTGGCAGCCGAGGTGAAGGCGATGCGCGCAGCGAAAGTGCGCGAACGTGGGTCGGCAGCCGGTGACAACTCGCGGATGCGCCCCTGGAAGCGCTCTTGCGGGTGCGACCAAAGCTCGACGCTGACCTGTTGGCCGACGGCAAAGCGGGCGAACTGCTGCTCCGGCAGGCCGATGACCACTTCGCGCTCGCCATCGGCGGCCAGGGTGAACACGGTTTGCCCGGCAGCCACCACCTGGCCCACTTCAACCTGACGCTTGGCCACCACCCCGGCCTGCGGCGCGCGCAGCACGGCATATTCGGCCTGGTTGCCAGCCACATCGAACTCGGCCTTGGCCTGTTTCAGGCGGGCAAGGCCGGCGCGGTAGAGGTTTTCGGCATTGTCGAACTGGGAATGGCTGACCATCTGCCGGTCCAGCAGCTTCTGGTAGCGATCACGCTCGGCACGCACCAGCGCCAGGTTGGCCTCGGCAGCTGCCATCTGGGCGCGGTTGGCTTCCAGCTGCAGGCGCACGTCTTGCGGGTCCAGTTCCGCCAGCGGCTGGTCGGCCTTGACCCGCTGCCCCTCCTCGACCAGGCGTTTGCTGACCTTGCCGCCAATGCGGAAGGCAAGCTCCGGCTCGAAGCGCGCACGCACTTCGCCGGGGTAACTGTCGGCAGCGGCTGCGGCTGGCTGCGGCTGCACCACCAACGCCGGGCGCGGCGCTGCAGGCGGTGTGGTTTCCTGGCCGCATGCCGCCAACAACAACGCGGCAACGGCGGGCAGAGCGATGGACAAGGCATGGCGCAACATGATGAATCCTTTCGCGGAGGGCACTTCGAATATTTGTACTGGCGGGTATATTAAGTCAGCCGAGCAATGCCGGGAAGGGTGTGGCGGGTGGTTTTTGCAGGGGCATGGGTTGGGGCTGTGGTGCCCGACCCGTTAAGATGGTGATTCTTCAACCAGATGCAGACCACAATGTCCAACGACGCACCCATCGGCCCAGGCCGGCCAAAGGACCTGGCCAAGCGCGAGGCTATTCTTGAAGCGGCCAAGGCGCTGTTCCTCAGCCTTGGCTACGCCAACACCAGCATGGATGCGGTCGCTGCGGCGGCAGGTGTTTCAAAACTTACCGTGTACAGCCACTTCACCGACAAACAGACCCTGTTCTGTTCGGCGGTAATGGCCACCTGCCAGATCCAGCTGCCTGATTTGCTGTTCGAATACCCGGAAGGTGCACCGGTAGAAGAGGTGCTACTGACCATTGCCCGAGGTTTCCAGGCGCTGATCAGCAGTGACGAAGCGGTCAAGCTCAGCCGCCTGATCATGGCCCAGGGTAGCCTGGACCCGAGCTTTGGCGAGTACTTCTACGAGGCCGGGCCCAAGCGTGTGCTGGCGGGGATGGAAGCGCTGCTGCGCGGGGCGCACGAGCGCGGGCTGCTGCACATCGATAATCCGCTACGGGCGGCGGAGCACTTTTTCTGCCTGGTCAAGGGGGCGCCGGATTACCGCTTGTTGCTGGGGTGCGCAGGGCCGCTGGAGGGGGATGAGGCCGAGGCGCATGTGCGCGAGGTGGTGGGGGTGTTTGTCCGCGCGTTTCAACCCTGAGGCCTATGCGGGGCACTGTGGGAGCGGGCGTGCCCGCGAACACGGGCGCAGCCCGTGCCAGCCACCGCGTCGCCTGCTTCGCGGGCACGCCCGCTCCCACAATGACGGCATTGACCGACAGGTATAGGGAAATCAGGCCTTCAGCGCTTTCTTCGGGTAAATGTCATACCGGCTCGATTTGCCCTCTAAGCTGTGGCTCGGTTTGGGCCCATCAATGATCGGCGCCTTACGCGGCCGCTTCACCACCACCCGGTGGCTGGCCAGCGCCAGGGCAGCTTCGAGCAGTGCCGGCGCGTCGAGGTCATCACCCACTAAAGGCCGGAACACGCGCATTTCCTTTTTCACCAACGCGCTCTTGTCGCGGTGCGGGAACATCGGGTCGAGGTAGATTACCTGCGGCGCCTCGCCTTCCCAACTGCGCATGCGCTCGATGGCATTGCCGGTCAGCAGGCGCATACGCCCGACGATCGGCCCGACCTCGTCATCCGCCCGCGCCCGCGCCAGGCCATCCTCCAGCAACGCTGCAATCAACGGCTGGCGCTCGATCAGGGTCATCTGGCAGCCCAGGCTGGCCAACACGAACGCATCCTTGCCCAGCCCCGCCGTGGCATCCAGCATCTGTGGTCGCACGCCTTGGGCAATGCCTACGGCCTTGGCGATCATCTGCCCGTTGCCACCGCCAAACTGGCGCCGGTGCGCGGCCTGGCCTTCGACAAAGTCCACCCGCACCGGCCCCGGTGCCTGCGGGCCCAATTGCTGGATCTGCAAACCATCAACGCCCACCTGCACGGCAAACCCGGCGGCCTCGTCCTGCAACGGCAGCGCCAGGCGCTCGGCCCACGCAGCGGCCTGCGCCTCGAATTCCGCCGACAGCGCCTCGACCCGGATACCTGTGCCCTGCTCTTCCATCATCAACACCTAGAAATTGAACCCAGCCATTAAGGTATCGGCCATCACGGCCGATACAGGCAATATCCCGCTATTCTGCCAGAGCACAACGCGCGCGACTGCCATGTCAGATACTCTTCCCATCGGCTTGACCTACTTGTCGCCTGTCGGCAACTACAGTCAGCACAACACCCAGGCACTCGGGGGCGTCAGCCACCTGTGGCAGGATTTCTTTGCCCGGGCCATGGCCGAGCAGCAGGAAGAGCCCGTAGACAGCGTCAGCCAGTCGTTCGTGCAGTACGACCAGGACAGCGGCGAACCCATCGGCGGCGCCCGTGCGCTGGCCCTGATCGACGCCCAGCGCGCCTGCCCGGTGCAGGATAAAGTGGTAGCACCGCCCGAGCCATTGTTCCTGCCCAAGGCCGAGCTTGAAGCCAAGCTGCTGCCACCCGCCCCCGAGCCATTCAGCGCCCTCGAACTGATCGAGCAACAGCGGCAGCTCGATATCAGCAACAGCTGGATGCGCCCGGTGGTGATGAGCCAGGGTCAACCCATTGCCGAACCCGGCCCAGGTCCTACCCCTCGCTCGCTGTTCCTGCCTATCGCCGAGCTGGAGAGCAACCTGCTTGACCCAGCGCCTGAGCCATTCGACGCCACCACCTTGGCCAAGCAGCAGAACGACCTGGAATTCGATATCCACTGGGCACGCCCGGTAGTGCTGAACAACGTACGCGTTCACGCCTGAGGCTAACGGCAGACCTGCCAACGCCCCATGTCCAGGTGGAAGTGGTTGTGGTGCGCAGCGTTGTAGTCCGGCCCCAGTACCGTGCTGAAGCTCTCGCAGGCCGCCTGCTGCACTTGCCGCAGGAATTCCGCCTTCTGCCCACCTGCCTGCCAGTCACGCGCCAACACGATGCGCTGGCCGTCCTGCAGGCGAAAACCGCTGATATCCAACGCGTTGGCCGTGGCGTGCTGGCTCAGGCGGCCCTGCTTGCGGTGGTAGACATTGCGGCAGGCAAAGCTGCCCAAATGGTCGACCTGCGTCACCGGCTGCCCCAGTATCCGCTGCGCCACCGGCTGCAAGCCATGGGTCTCGAACAACGCGTAGGCCACCGCCAGCGGGCAACTGGCTAAAAAGCTGCTGCTGAGCCGCGCCTGACCGCCCTCGATACGCCATACGTTTTGCAGCGGGCAGTTGGCCGAAGCCGGGCTGTCGGCTTGCGCCCGGAAACGCAGTTGGCTGGTTTCCAGCGCCTGGCGGCACAGCGCCGGATCATCACGCAGGCGTGCAAGCTTGTACGGGCTCAGCAAGTTGGGCGGCTGCCGCACATCCAGCGGCGCCCAAGGGTTCCATGCGGCAGGTACGCGCCAGCCATAATGCCAGGCCAGGCCAGCCAACAGCAGCAGGCCGGCCAGCAATACCAGCAAAAGCCTCATCAGCGGCGGAACAGGTCGTTGAGCTGGGCGAACGGCAGGGCCTGTTCACCGTAGCCGAACGTGCCCTCATCGCGAATTTCCAGCGCGGCCCGGTGCAAGGCCCCCAACGCAGCACGGGCCAGCGACGAGCCGACGCTGATGCGGCGCACGCCCAGGTCCTGCAACTGGTTAACGCTCAGCGGCACCCCCGCCATGCCCATCAGCACATTGACCGGATGCGGCGCCACCGCCTGCACCACCGCACGCACTTCCTCGGCGGTACGCAGGCCCGGGGCGTAAAGCACATCGGCACCCGCTTCGGCGTAGGCCTGCAAGCGCTTGATGGTGTCGTCCAGGTCCATGCGCCCATGCAACAGGTTTTCCGCCCGGGCGCACAAGGTGAACGGGAAAGGCAGGCTACGGGCAGCCTGCACGGCGGCTCGAACACGCTCCACGGCCAGCCCCGAATCATAGATGGGCGACTCACTACGGCCACTGGCATCCTCGATGGAGCCCCCCACCAGGCCTGCTTCAGCGGCACGCAAAATGGTATTGGCACACGCCTCGGGCAGGTCACCAAAGCCGTTCTCAAGGTCCGCAGCCACCGGCAAGGCGGTGGCATCGACAATCTCCCCGGCATTGTCCAGGGTATCTTCCAGGGTCAAGGCACCTTCGGCATCCGGGCGGCCCAGGCTGAAGGCAAGGCCCGCACTGGTCGTGGCCAGCGCCTCGAAACCCAGGCTGGCCAGCAGCTTGGCAGAGCCCGCATCCCACGGGTTGGGGATGACGAACGCGCCATTACGTTCGTGCAATGCCTTGAAGGCTTGGGCTCGCAGGGTTTGCACATCCATGGTTCAACCTCCGGCAGTCAGGGAAAGGTCAGAGTAGCCCCAGTTGTTCGACCTCGGGCGCGCGTGGCAATTCCGGCAGCGCTGCCAGGCCCGGCAGACGTGCCATCAGCCGTTGATGAAAACGTTGCGCCAGCGCTGCGGCCAGGCGGTTGTCCGAGGTGTGCAGGAAGATGTATGGGCTACGGCCTTCTTCAATCCAGGCGGCAACCTTTTCGACCCAGGGGGTGAGGAAGGCCTCATTGGCCTCCAGCTCCGGGTGGCCGATGAAGCGCACCTGCGGGTGTTGGCTGAAGGCTGCGGGGCGTGGTGGCACCTTGGGCTTCTTGGATTGCGCGTGCAACACGGCAGGGTCGCGCGAGGTGCAACTGAACAGCGCACGCGGGTCAAGGCAGATGCGCTCCACTTCGCGCTCGTGCAACAGGCGGTTGAGCAGGCGCTCGTCTTCACCCTTGGCGAAAAAGGCCTGGTTGCGAACTTCCACGGCCACCGGCGCACCGATTTCATCAAGGAAATGGCACAACTCGCCTAACCGTGATGGGTCGAACTGGGGCGGCAGCTGCAACCAGTATGGCGATACCCGCTGGCCCAGCGGGGCCATCAGCCGGGTGAAATCGAAGGCAGCCTCAAGCTGGTCACGCAGATCGCCCTCGTGGCTGATGTCCCGGGGAAACTTGGCAGTGAAGCGGAAGTGCCCGGGCATCACCTGCGCCCATCGCGCAATGGTGCCAGGGGCGGGGCGTGCATAGAAGGTGGTGTTGCCCTCGACAGCGTTGAACACCTGGCTGTAGAGGCCAAGCATTGCATTGGTGTTGGCGTCAGCGGGGTACAGGTAGTCGCGCCAGGCGTTTTCGCTCCAGGACGGGCAACCGATGAAATAAGGCAGTGGTGATGGACTCATCCATCAAATGTACAGGTCGAGCCCCAGTACTTCCATGTCCCAATCGGTAAAGCCGGCAGTGCTCAGGTAGCTGGCCAGAGCGGTAGCCGTGCGGCGGTCTCGGGCGCGGGGGAAGATCATGTCCTGCTGGCGGGCTGGCAAGCCACCGCTACGACGGCGGGCGGTGGCTTCCACGGGTGCGGGCTGGCTGTCTTCGATCACTTCGGCGTCGTCGATGGCCTCGTCACGCGCCGCTGCCTTGCACGGTGTGCGCTTGACCGGGTAGGACTGTGATGAGAAACCGTCGATACGCATGGCATGAACACTCAGGACCAATGATGGCAATTTAGCAGCATCAGGGTTCCGTCGCTAATGCTTAAGTGATAACTGGACCACAGATCGCACAGAAGGTTTAAGCGTTACCGGCACTAACCGACGAACAGCATTCACTGCTTCTTGGGCGTAGCAACATTATCGCGCAGGTATACCGGTTGCGCCTGGTCGGCGACGATTGCCTCGCCACGCTTCCAGGCAAAGCTGGCCAGGCTGAGGATGTCCTGCGCATCGGGCAAGGCACCGGCATTGCTGGCTGCCACTTGCACGGCCAGGCGCTCGGCGCAGCCCCAACCAGTACCGGCGCCAAACCACTCGCCACTGCCGCCAACGGGCAGCGCCACCTGCTCGGGCGGCAGCACCGCCTCGTGCCCGACCAGGCGCATTTCGCCCGCCGTGGCCTGGTAGCAACCCCAATACACTTCATCCATGCGCGCATCGATGGCCGCAGCCACCTGCTGCACGCCCTGCGCGCGCAGCGCACCCTGGGCCAGCGCGGCCAGGTTGGATACCGGCAATACCGGGCGCTCCAGCGCAAAAGCCAGGCCCTGGACCACACCGATGGCGATGCGCACGCCGGTGAAGGCGCCTGGGCCACGGCCAAAGGCAATGGCATCCAGTTGGTTCAGCGCAACGCCCGACTCGGCAAGCAGCTGCTTGATCATCGGCAGCAGCTTCTGGGCGTGCTGGCGTGGGATCACCTCGTAATGGCTGGTTACCTTGCCGTCATGCAGCAGTGCGACGGAACAGGCTTCGGTGGCGGTATCCAGGGCCAGCAGGGTGGTCATCGAACGGGTATCCAGGTGCGAATGAAAAGAGCGGCAGTATAGAGCAGCAGCGGCGTTGTGTCCCGAAGGGGCGCTGTGTGGGCATGGATCATGTCCTGGCGGGCTGACGACTTCCTTGTGGGAGCGGGCGCGCCCGCGAACACCGGCGCAGCCGGTGCCAGCCACCGCGTTGGGTTCTTCGCGGGCACGCCCGCTCCCACAGGGAACGTGTCAAGGCAGCCAAGGTGCGTTTCAGAAACAACAACGGCCCGCAAGCGGGCCGTTGTCGAAGTGCGCCAGGTGCGGATCAGCTCAGGGCTGCCAGGACCTTGGCAGTGATGGCGTCGACCGAACCGACACCTTCGATGTGGCTGTACTTTGGCTTGCCGGCATTGGCGGCCGACAGCTTCTGGTAGAAGTCCACCAGCGGCTTGGTCTGGGTGTGGTAGACCGACAGGCGATGACGAACGGTTTCTTCCTTGTCGTCGTCGCGCTGGATCAGGTCTTCGCCAGTGACGTCGTCCTTGCCTTCCACTTTCGGCGGGTTGTACTGAATGTGGTAAGTACGGCCCGAGGCCAGGTGCACGCGGCGGCCAGCCATGCGGCCAACGATTTCTTCGTCATCCACGGCAATTTCGACCACGGCGTCGATGTCGACACCGGCAGCGACCATGGCCTCGGCTTGCGGGATGGTGCGTGGGAAACCGTCGAACAGGCAGCCGTTGGCGCAATCCGGCTGGGCGATGCGCTCCTTGACCAGGCTGATGATCAGCTCGTCGGAGACCAGCTGGCCGGCATCCATGACTTTCTTCAGTTCCAGGCCCAGCGGGGTACCGGCCTTGACGGCGGCACGCAGCATGTCACCGGTGGAGATCTGTGGAATACCGAACTTTTCGGTGATGAACTTTGCCTGAGTACCTTTACCGGCCCCGGGAGCTCCCAGCAGAATTACGCGCATCTCGTGCTCCTCAAATTTTTTTATGAAATTCAATGGATTCGGCAGCCAGGGCCAAGTCCGGAAAATCGGGTATGACCATAAATCGGTCAGAAGGCTGCTCAAGATACACAGCGCCCGGCAGCCAGACAAGCGTCCCAAAGTTGCAGGAATGCGCCACTTGAGGCTGACCGGGCAGGCGGTTGCGCCCGGCGCAACCACCCTCCCCTTGCCCCGGCATGGCCTGCACGGCACTCATCCAGGGCAACCTGTGTGCGCACTCAGCCGGTGTTGCGCAACCCGGCGGCAATACCCGCCACGGTCACCAGCAAGGCCTGCTCCAACGGGCTGTCCAGAGCGGCTTCGCGGCTGCGCGAGCGGGCCAGCAGCTCGGCCTGCAAGCGGTGCAGCGGGTCCAGGTAGGTGTTACGCAGGCTGATGAATTCCAGCGTCTCGGGGCTGTGCGCCAGTAGCACCGGCTGCCCGGTCAGGCGCAGCACCACCTGGCAGGACTGCGACAATAGGTCGCGCAGGTAGGCACCTAAAGGAAGCAAGTGCGGTTGCACCAGACGTTCGTCGTAGGCCTCGGCAATTTGCGCATCAGCTTTTGCCAGTACCATTTCCAGCATGTCGATCCGGGTGCGGAAGAACGGCCACTGCTCGCGCATCTGTGCCAGCAGTTCGCCTTGGCCACGGGCCAGGGCATTGTCAAGGGCCGTTTCCCAGCCTAGCCACGCCGGTAGCATCAGGCGCGTCTGGGTCCAGCCGAAGATCCACGGGATGGCCCGCAGGCTTTCGATCCCCCCCGCGCGGCGCTTGGCCGGGCGACTGCCCAAAGGCAGGCGCCCCAGCTCCTGTTCCGGCGTCGATTGGCGGAAGTATTCGACAAAGTCGGAATTTTCCCGCACCACGCCGCGGTAGGCCTTGACGCCATCGGCCGCCAGCTGGTCCATCACCTCGCGCCAGGCTGGCTGCGGGGGCGGTGGTGGCAGCAGCGTGGCCTCGAGGACGGCGGCCAGGTACAGGTTGAGGTTTTGCTCGGCGATGCCCGGCAAACCGAACTTGAAGCGAATCATCTCGCCCTGCTCGGTGGTGCGAAAACGCCCCGCCACCGATCCCGGCGGTTGCGACAGGATCGCCGCGTGGGCCGGACCGCCGCCGCGCCCTACGGTACCGCCACGGCCGTGGAACAACAGCAGTTCAACCTGGTGTTCGGCGCAGATGCGCACCAGGTTTTCCTGGGCGCGGTATTGTGCCCAGGCCGCCGCCGTGGTGCCGGCGTCCTTGGCCGAGTCGGAGTAGCCGATCATCACTTCCTGCGGGCCACGCAGGCCGGCGCGGTAGCCCGGCAGGCCGAGCAGGCGCTGCATCACCGGGCCCGCGTTGTCCAGGTCGGCCAGGGTTTCGAACAGCGGCACCACGCGCATGGGCCGGGTCAGGCCGGCCTCCTTGAGCAGCAGTTGCACGGCCAGCACGTCTGAAGCGGCACCGGCCATGGAAATGACATAGGAGCCCAGCGAGGCAGCCGGCGCGGCGGCAACTTCCCGGCAGGTGGCCAGCACCTCGGCGGTGTCCGCCTGCGGTTTGAAATGCGCGGGCAACAGCGGCCGGCGGTTCTTCAGCTCGGCCTGAAGGAACTCGATGCGGCGTTCTTCGTCCCAGTCGGCATAACGCCCCAACCCCAGGTAGTCGGTGATTTCGGTCAGTGCATCGCGGTGGCGGGCAGCGTCCTGACGCACGTCCAGCCGGCCCAGGAACAGGCCGAAGGTGACGGCGCGGCGCAGGCAGTCGAGCAGCGGGCCTTCGGCGATCACGCCCATGCCGCATTCATGCAGCGACTGGTAGCACAGCTCCAGCGGCGCGATCAGGTCGCGGTTATCTACCAGCACTTCAGCGCTGGCCGGTTGGCTGCTGGTCAGTGCCGAATGCGCCCAGGCGCGCGTCGCCCGCAGGCGGTCGCGTAGCTGCTTGAGCACGGCGCGGTAGGGTTCGACACTGTCGCCGACCCGTTCGCGCAGGGCATCGCTGGCCTGCTGCATGGACAGTTCCGCAGCCAGCGCATCGATGTCGCGCAGGAACAGGTCGGCGGCCATCCAGCGGGCCAGCAACAGGACTTCACGGGTGACGGCGGCAGTCACGTTGGGGTTGCCGTCGCGGTCACCGCCCATCCACGAGGCAAAGCGGATTGGCGCGGCTTCCAGCGGCAGGCGCAGCCCGGTGGCCTCCAGCAGGGCCTTGTCGACCTTGCGCAGGTGGCTGGGAATGGCATGCCACAGCGAATGCTCGATTACCGCAAAGCCCCACTTGGCTTCGTCTACCGGCGTGGGCCGGGTGCGGCGGATTTCTTCGGTGTGCCAGGCCTCGGCAATCAGCCGGCGCAGGCGATCGCGTACCTGCTGGCGCTCGGCTGGGGTCAGGTCACGATGGTCCTGCGCGGCCAGCTGCCCGGCGATGGCGTCGTACTTCTGGATCAGGGTGCGGCGGGCCACTTCGGTGGGGTGCGCGGTGAGTACCAGCTGGATGTCCAGCTTGGCCAGCTGCCGGGCCAGCGCATCGTTGCTGTGCCCCGCCTGCTTCAGGCGTGCCAGCAACTCGGGCAGTACACGGGCCTCGAAGGGTTCGGGCTGCCCCGTGTCGCGGCGGCGAATCAGCTGGTACTGCTCGGCCATGTTGGCCAGGTTGAGAAACTGGTTGAAGGCCCTGGCTACCGGGAGCAGGTCTTCTTCGGCCAGGTCCCCCAGGGTCGAACTCAGTTGCTCACCGGGGCCACGACGGTCGGCCTTGGCACTGTGGCGGATGTCTTCGATCTTCTGCAAGAACGCATCGCCATACTGCTCGCGAATGGTTTCCCCAAGCAGCTCACCCAGCACATGGACATCTTCACGCAAACGCACATCGATATCGGTCATTGGCCCTCTCCGTTGCATCCCTTTCCGGCTTACCGCGATCCCTGTGGGAGCGGGCACGCCCGCGAACACCGGCGCAGCCGGTGCCATTCACCGCGCTGGATTCTTCGCGGGCACGCCCGCTCCCACAGAGAGTGCGCGATACATGGCCCAAGAGTGCCCACAGCGGGGCAACGATGGCAAGCCGTGATCAGCCAAAGCAAACTAAAGTGAAAGCACAGCACTCCGATGCTATGCATGCCCTACGAGGCGTTTACAGAGGTCATCATGAAAATCCGTGAACTCGCCCAGCACTGGGAACAGAATGCCGCCGGTACCCTCAGCCGCACGGGCCATGTGTTGCACCTTGACCTGGAGTCCGAGGCACGCCTGGCCGCGCTGATCGACATGTACCCCAAGCGCACCGCCGAGGAGTTGCTCGGCGAGCTGGTAGCCGCCGCCCTTGAAGAGGTTGAGGCCAGCTTCCCCTATGTGCAGGGCCGCCAGGTCATCGCCACCGATGAAGAAGGCGACCCGCTGTACGAAGATGTAGGGCCTACTCCCCGCTTTCTGTCGCTCTCGCGCCAACATTTGCACAGCCTGAGCAACACCCCTGCCGACAGCGACAAGTAACCCCCGTGCCACCGTTCCGGGTCTGCTCAAGGCCCGGAATACCCCGCCCGCACGCAAAAGTTCCAGCCAATCCTCACTGACCGATTAGTCAGAAATAATTGCCCGTCTGGAGCATTTTTTTCTGAACCATTGGAAAAACGTTCGAGTCGGAGCCAATAGCCATCACGCTAAAACCCTGCACACCTATCCTCGTGCACCGTTCCACTGAAGCGCGCGGTTTTGTCAGGGAATATGCGATGGACTGCTACGGACATCGTCGTTATCAGGAGTGATCCAATGGAACTGACCACCATGAAAACCCGCACTAGCAAACTGTCATCCACTCATGTGCGCGGGTTCAAGCTGGCCGCGCTGGCGCTGGGCAGTAGCCTGGTCCTGGCCGGCTGTGCGGGCAACCCGCCCACCGAGCAGTATGCGGTGACCCAATCCGCCGTGAACGCCGCCGTTAGCGCTGGCGGCACCGAGTTTGCCGCCGTGGAAATGAAAGCGGCTCAGGACAAGTTCAAGCAGGCTGAAATCGCCATGCATGACAAAAAGTATGACGAAGCAAAACTGCTGGCCCAACAAGCCGAATGGGACGCACGCCTCGCCGAGCGCAAAGCCCAGGCGGCCAAGGCCCAGAAGGCCGTGCAGGATGCCCGCCAGGGCGTTCAGGACGTACGTGAGGAAGGCCTGCGCAGCGCTCAATGAGCCCTGCCCCGCCACCCTCGGCTTTTGCACACGATCAAAGGATGAACACTATGCGCAATTTCGTCATGATTCCCGCCCTGCTGGCCCTCAGCGTTGGCCTTGCTGCCTGCTCGCACGACCCTAACGCCAACCTGGAAGCGGCCCGCACCAACTTCTCCTCGCTGCAGAGCGACCCGCAATCGAGCAAGGTGGCGGCGCTGGAGACCAAGGACGCCCAGGACTGGCTGAACAAGGCTGACAAGGCCTACATGGACCGTGAAGACCAGAAGAAGGTCGACCAACTGGCCTACCTGACCAACCAGCGTGTCGAGGTGGCCAAGCAGACCATCGCCCTGCGCACCGCCGAAGGCGAGCTGAAAAATGCCGCCGCCCAGCGCGCCCAAGCCAAGCTGGACGCACGCGACGCCCAGATCGCCAAGCTGCAGGACAGCCTCAACGCCAAGCAGACCGACCGCGGTACGCTGGTCACCTTCGGTGACGTGCTGTTCGACTTCAACAAGGCCGAACTCAAGAGCAACGCCTACCCGAACATCACCAAGCTGGCTCAGTTCCTTCAGGAAAACCCTGAGCGCAAGGTGATTGTCGAGGGCTACACCGACAGCGTCGGCTCGGCCAACTACAACCAGAGCCTGTCCGAGCGCCGCGCGGGCTCGGTACGCATGGCGCTGGTGCGTGCCGGCGTAGACCCTGCACGCATCGTCGCCCAGGGTTATGGCAAGGAGTACCCGGTAGCAGACAACAGCAGCAATTCGGGCCGGGCGCAAAACCGCCGGGTGGAGGTGACCATCTCCAACGACAACCAGCCGGTGGCACCGCGCACGATGAGCCAGGTCAGCCAGTAAGACTGTTTGGCTGAACCCGGAACCCCGCCTTCATGGCGGGGTTTTTCTTGGGTTCAGATCGATAAAAGCACCTTTAAAAGCACTTTATGAAGTACTAGAATCTCACCAACTCCAGCCAAACTCATGGGTGATACAACTATGACCTACCCTGTTCTTGCCGATCTGGCAGCATCTATCACAGACCTGAAGAAAGACCCCATGGGCACCATCCGCGAAGCTGCCGGTGAAACCGTGGTCATCCTCAATCGCAACGAACCGGCTTTCTACGCGGTTCCACCCGAGCGCTACGAAGCGATGATGGAGCTGATCGACGACATGCAACTGGCTGAGCTTGTCCGCCAGCGGCGTGGTGGGCCCACTGTGAGCGTGGATATCGATGAACTCATCGCCGAAGCCGAAGGTAGCAAGCAGCTACGACCTTGAATTCGATGTGCGGGCAAGGAAAGAATTTAAAAAGCTCGATGGTGAGCTGCAGATTCAGTTTGCGAGAAAGCTCAAAGACCGATTGGCTCAGCCCAGGGTGGAGAAAGACAAACTTTCCGGAATGGCTGACTGTTACAAGATCAAGTTGAGGTCTGCTGGCTATCGACTGGTTTATCGCGTGGTAGATCAGCGCGTGGTAGTGATCGTCATAGCCGTGGGCAAGCGAGAGCGAAGCGTTGTTTATGACTCTGCCCGTTCGCGACTGGAATAGCCTGTCAGGTTTCCAGGGCCTGTGCCGGCCACTTCGCGGGCACGCCCGCTCCCACAGGGACGGGGCCAGTTTCGAACCAAGCGCTACTCCTGTGGGAGCGGGCGAGCCCGCGAAGAGGCCGGAGCAGGTTATGAAGATGCCGGCTCACTGCACCTGCTGCGGGGTTTCCTCACCCATGCAGCGCACCGCGCGCTTGCGGTTGTCCACCAGCACCCCGGTCAGGCCTTTTTGCTGGGTGTCGAACAGCACCAGCACACCATCCAGGCATTGCGCCACCTGCGGCGCCGGGTCCAGCGAAACCTTGTAGTCCTCGCCGGGTATGGTCTTGAGCATGGTGAAGTCCTGCAACAACAGGGCATCCTCGGGTTTGGCGAAATGCAGGTAACCGTAGTACCACAAAGCCCCCACCGTCACGATGATGCTGCCGACGCCGGTCAGGATCAGCGGGATGGCGTTGCGTTCTTCACTCATTGCTTGTTCTTCTCGTCAGGGAAATTGGGCACTTCGGCCAGGCGCCGAAGGCCGTTGAAATGGCTGGGGTCGTCAAGGAAACGCAGCATCACCTGGCGCCATGTGGGGTCGGCGAAGGTCTGCACGTGGCCACCGCGGGTCAGTTGCAGCACCCGCGGGGGTGGCGCGTGCTGGTAAAGGCGGATGCCGTTGTCCATCGGCACCAGGTTGTCATCGATGCTGTGGAAGAACAGCTTGGGCGGGCTGCTCAATTGCTCGATCGAACGGATTGCACTGTCGCCGTCCGGCACCAGCCACGACAGCGGCACCTGTAGCGGCCAGGTCATCCACGACGTGCTGAGGGCAAAACGCCCCACCGCACGGTAACTGGCCGGCACACCGTCGAACACCAGTGCGCTGAAGCGTTGCCGTTGCTCAGGGTGGGCCGCCAGGTAATGGATGGCCATGGCGCCCCCCAGGCTCTGCCCCAGCAGCACCAGCGGCTTGCCCTTGACCTCGGGCGCCTGGTCCAGCCAGGCCATGGCTGCCGCAATGTCCTCGTACACTTCTGGCAGGCTCGGCGTGCCCTGGGACAGGCCATAACCGCGGTAATCGATCATCAGCACCTGGTAGCCCTGCTCCGGCAGCCAATAGCTGCCGCCCAGGTGCCCTGGCAGGTTGCCACCATTGCCATGCAGGTGCAGCACCGTGCCTTTGACCTCGACGCCTGTCTTGGCCGGCAACCACCAGCCATGCAGGCGCAGGCCGTCCGATGTGACAAGCGTGACATCGCGGTAATCGAGTTTGGCCCGTTCGGGGGTGAACGCCTGGCCACGCTCGGGGTAGAACAGCAGGCTGCTGCAACCGCCCAGGGCCAGCAACACCAAGCCAAGCGCCAGCAGGCGGCAGTACTCAGAGAATGTTCGCGTAGTCGGCTTCAATACGGTCCAGGCTCAGGTGGTTGAGGAAGTTGGAGAAGCACATCCACGCCGACAGCGCGTTAAGGTCGCGAAACTGCTCGGGCAGGTACTTGGGCGGTTCGACCAGCCCTTCTTCGACCAGCTGGCGCAAGGTGCGCATGTCTTCCAGGGTGGTCTTGCCACAGAACAGCAACGGGATCTGTTCGAGCTTGCCCTTCTTCACGGCCAACTGAATGTAGTTGTAAACCATGATGAAGCCCTTGAGGTAGGACAAATCCTTGGTAAATGGCAGGCCATTGGGCACCGAGCCGCGGAACACCCGGCTGGCGTTGCTGTAGCTCTGCGCCATCTCGAAGCCTTGCTCGCGGAAGAAATTGAACACCTGGAGAAAATCGGCGCCCTCCTCGACCATGTGGATGGCGCGGGTCCGGTTGGTGAGCTTGCGCAGGCGGCTGGGGTAGGAGGCAAAGGCAATCACCTCCATGAGGATGGCCAGGCCTTCCTGGGTGACCGTCGACGAGGGCGGGCCCTTGGCCAGAAAGGTGCAGATCGGCTGGTTCTGGCCGTTCAGGGTAGTGCCCACATGCACCAGCCCCTCGTGCACCTCCAGGGCGCGCACGTCGCGCACGTTGAACATGGCGTCGGCGCGCACCTTGATGTAGTCGGCACCCGCCGCCGCATCGGCGACGATGCCGTCAGACTCGAACACACGAATGGTTTCCTCGGCCTCGCCGAACACCTTGTTCAGCCGGCGCTGGAGAATGTCCACGGCCTCTTTGGCCGTGAGGTTCTTCGGCTCGTCCTTGAGGTCGCCACGGCCGTCGATGTTGTCCAGGTAGGCGGAGAACATCATGCCGAGGTCGGCCAGGGTCGGGTCTCCGGCGTGAAAGGCATCCGAGGCCGCGCCATACAGTTCCTGGGAGATCAGGCCGAAGTCCTCGGTACCGCGCGCTTCCAGCATGCGCACCACCATGCGGTATTCACGGCACATGCGCTTCATGATCTGCCCGACCGGGTTGAACTGGCCGAGCTGGCGAATGATGTCGCGCTCGATGCCCTGGAATTCGGCCTTGACCGCGCCGGAGTCGAACGCCAGCGGGCGCGACTGGTAATACGCGCGGTCGACGGCTGGCGGCTCCTTGCCCTTGGCCTTGAGGAAGCCCTGGCGAATGTTGTCGTCCCACTTCACCGCGTCCAGCACCCGGATCGGGGTTTGCGCCGCGACAATGCGGTCGGACAGGGCGCGGATGGTTTGCTGGTATTCGTCCACCGGGGACTCCTTTCTAGTACAAGAAACCTGTGCCGGCCTGTTCGCGGGCTTGCCCGCTCCCACAGGGGCGGCGCCACATTCGAGAGCAGCGCCGTACCTGTGGGAGCGGGCAAGCCCGCGAACAGGCCGGCACAGGTAATTACTTGCCCGAGCGCTGGAATCGCGCCACTTCAACGAACAGATCGGAATTGGCCGGGTCGTCCAGGTAAGCCAGCACCCGCGCCGACGGGCTGTCGATCAGCACGCCGTCGCCGTTGTCTTCCGGCACCTCGGTGCTGCGCCCGGTCAGTTCCTTCTTGTCCACCGCCTGCTGCACCTGCTCGACATCCAGGTTGTACAGCACCAGTTCCTTGCCATCGACGATATCGAAGCCACCAATCAGGAAATTGCCACCCAGGCGCTTGGGCACCCCGGCCGAGAGGTACCAGCGGTTACCGTGGCGGGACACGGTGAACACATATTCCTCGGCCTTCTTGCCCTTGGCCGTGGCAACGGCCTTATAGGCATCCGCGCCGCTGCGGCTGATGGTCAGCTTCAGCGGCTCGCCCCAGGCATCCTTGCTGCTCCACTTGCCGAGCAGGGCCTTGGGCGCCGCCTGGTTGCTAGGCAGGGGCTCATGGAAGGTCACCAGACAACCGCCCAGCAGCAGGAATGACAGCGTCAACAGCACCACACGCCAGGCTTTCATCAGGTTCTCCTTGAAAAGTCGGTCTCGGCTCAGGCCGATGCCAGCACCAGCTGCAGGTATCGGGTAAGCATAGCGAGCATCTGCCCATCGGCTTGCGCGTTCGCATCCTTGAGCAGGCCCTGATATTCCATCTGCTCGATAATCGCCGTCAACATCTGGGCGTCCTGTTCCGGTTGCCGTGAGCCCACTACCTGCAGCAATTGCCGGGTGCCATGCAGCAAGATCTGCTCATGGGCGCGCACCAGTTCGGCCAGGCGCGGGCACAGCAACGCCTCCTGGCGGAAGGCCTGCTCGGCCATCAGGAAGTCGCGGCGGGTCAACAGTTGCCGCTGCACGTAGTCGGCGGTCATGCGCGCCACATCGTCGGCCAGCCTTGCCCGTGCCTGCGGGCTGCCGTCGCCCTGGGCCAGCAACTGGCGCAACACCACCTCGGTGTTGGCCCAGAGCTTGGCCATGTAAGCGGCGCTGCGCTCGACGTACTGGGCGAAGGTGTCGGTGAGCAGGTCTTCGATGTCCTTGAAGTAGTAGGTGGTGGCCGAAAGCGGCACACCGGCCTCGGCGGCCACGGCGCGGTGGCGCACACCCCGTACGCCATCGCGCACGACAATGCGCATGGCGGCGTCGAGAATCAGCTGGCGGCGCTGTTCGCTGCCTTGGCGGGCAGTCTTGCGGCCTTGGTATTGCACGCTTTCGGCGACGGCGGTAGCGATGCCGGCGGCGCCCTGGTCAGGCATGGCGGGTGTCACGGGGGGGGTACCTCATGGGCAGTGTCTCTTCAGTGCCGGCCTCTTCGCGGGCGCGCCCGCTCCCACAGGGACCGCACAATGTTCAGGTCCTGTGCAGTACCTGTGGGAGCGGGCGTGCCCGCGAGAGGCCAGTACAGACAACATAATGCTTCAGGCAAGAAAAAGCCGCCTCGAAAGGCGGCTTGTTCAGTTCACTCAGGCCTGCGGACGCATGTGCGGGAACAGGATCACGTCGCGGATCGACGGCGAGTTGGTCAGCAGCATCACCAGGCGGTCGATACCGATGCCTTCACCGGCGGTCGGCGGCATGCCGTACTCCAGCGCACGCACGAAATCGGCGTCGTAGTGCATGGCTTCGTCGTCACCCGCGTCCTTCTCGGCCACCTGGGCCAGGAAGCGCTCGGCCTGGTCTTCGGCATCGTTGAGCTCGGAGTAGGCGTTGGCGATTTCACGGCCACCGATGAACAGCTCGAAGCGGTCGGTAACGGCCGGGTTTTCGTCATTGCGACGGGCCAGCGGCGACACTTCGAACGGGTACTCGGTAATGAAGTGCGGCTGCTCCAGCTTGTGCTCGACCAGCTCTTCGAAAATCATCACCTGCAGCTTGCCCAGGCCTTCGTGGCCCAGCACCTTGGCACCGGCCTTCTTGGCGATGTCGCGGGCGCGGTCGACGTCTTGCAGGTCGGCAGCGGTCAGCTCGGGGTTGTACTTGAGGATCGAGTCGAACACCGACAGGCGCGCGAATGGCTCGCCAAAGTGGAACACCTTGTCGCCGTAAGGCACATCGGTGCTACCCAGCACCAGTTGCGCCAGCTCACGGAACAGTTCCTCGGTGAGGTCCATGTTGTCGTTGTAGTCGGCGTAGGCCTGGTAGAACTCGAGCATGGTGAATTCAGGGTTGTGACGGGTCGAGACGCCTTCGTTACGGAAGTTGCGGTTGATCTCGAACACTTTCTCAAACCCACCAACAACAAGCCGCTTGAGGTACAGCTCCGGCGCAATACGCAAGAACATGGCCATGTCCAGCGCATTGTGGTGAGTTTCGAACGGCTTGGCCGCTGCGCCACCCGGAATGGTCTGCAGCATCGGCGTCTCGACTTCGAGGAAGTCGCGCTCGATGAGGAACTTGCGGATGTGCGAGATCACCTGCGAACGCACACGGAAGGTGTGGCGGGTTTCTTCGTTGACCATCAGGTCGACGTAGCGCTGGCGGTAGCGCTGCTCGGTGTCGGTGAGGCCGTGGTGCTTGTCGGGCAGCGGGCGCAGCGACTTGGTCAGCAGGCGCACGTTGGTCATTTCGACGTAGAGGTCGCCCTTGCCGGAACGGGCCAGGGTGCCTTCGGCGCTGATGATGTCGCCCAGGTCCCAGGTCTTGACGGCGGCCAGGGTTTCTTCCGGCAGGGTTTTACGGTTGACGTAGACCTGGATGCGGCCGGTCATGTCCTGGATCACCATGAACGAGCCACGGTTGAGCATGATGCGGCCGGCAACCTTGACCGGGATCGCGGCTGCTTCCAGCTCTTCCTTGGTCTTGTCCGCGTACTGTTTCTGCAGGTCGTTGCAGTAGCTGTCGCGACGGAAGTCGTTGGGGAAGGCGTTGCCTTTGGCGCGCTCTGCGGCAAGTTTTTCCTTGCGCAGGGCGATCAGGGCGTTTTCTTCCTGTTGCAGGTCTTGCGATTCGGTCTTGAGGTCGCTCATGTCGTCATTCTTTCCATCAGGTATTCGTTGCCCCTTTCGGGCAGGGCACGCGATACCGGCGGGTAGCCAGGTATCGCGGCAGTGGTGTGCGGCTTACAGCCCTTGCTTGAGGCTCGCTTCCAGGTACTGGTCGAGGTCGCCGTCCAGCACCTTCTGGCAGTCGCTGCGCTCGACGCCGGTACGCAGGTCCTTGATGCGCGAGTCATCCAGCACGTACGAGCGGATCTGGTGGCCCCAGCCAATGTCCGACTTGCTGTCTTCCAGCGCCTGCGAGGCGGCGTTGCGCTTCTGCATTTCCAGTTCGTACAACTTGGCCCGCAGCATTTTCATGGCGGTGTCCTTGTTGGCGTGCTGGGAGCGTTCGTTCTGGCAGGCCACCACGGTATTGGTCGGCACGTGGGTGATACGTACGGCCGAGTCGGTGGTGTTTACGTGCTGACCACCGGCACCGGAGGAACGGTAGGTGTCGATGCGCAGGTCGGACGGGTTGATATCGATCTCGACCTTGTCGTCGATCTCGGGCGACACGAACACCGCCGAGAACGAGGTGTGACGACGGGCGCCGGAGTCGAACGGGCTTTTGCGCACCAGGCGGTGCACGCCGATTTCGGTACGCAGCCAGCCGAAGGCGTATTCGCCCTTGATGTGCACGGTAGCGCCCTTGATACCGGCGACTTCACCTTCGGACAGCTCGATGATGGTGGCGTCGAAACCGCGCTTGTCGGCCCAGCGCAGGTACATGCGCAGCAGGATGTTGGCCCAGTCCTGCGCTTCGGTACCACCGGAACCGGCCTGGATATCCAGGTAGGCGTTGTTCATGTCCATCTCGCCGCTGAACATGCGACGGAACTCAAGCTGGGCCAGGCTTTCTTCAAGGCCTTGCAGCTCGGTCACGACGTCGCTCACGGCGCCTTCGTCCTGTTCCTCGACGGCCATGTCGAGCAGGTCCTTGCAGTCGGACAGGCCATTGGACATCTTGTCCAGGGTGTCGACCACCTGCGCCAGCATGGCACGCTCACGGCCCAGGGCCTGGGCGTACTCGGGCTTGTTCCAGACGTTGGGGTCTTCCAGCTCGCGGTTGACTTCGATCAGGCGGTCATGCTTGTGATCGTAGTCAAAGATACCCCCGAATGGACTGGGAACGCTCGGTGAGGTCCTTGATGGTGTTCAGGATCGGTTGGATTTCCATGGGCGAGGCTCTCGTGCGAATTCGGTGAAAAGCCCGCGAGTATAACCGAGTCCGGTGCCCGGCGGCAGACCCGCCGGGCGGTAGCGTGTGAATAGAACATGCCGAAGTTGCGCAGACTTTGTGGGAGCGGGCGTGCCCGCGAACACCGGCAAAGCCGGTGCCATCCACCGCGTCGCCTTTTTCGCGGGCACGCCCGCTCCCACATGGGGCCATGCAGTGTTCTGGGGGTCAGGCGATCCCCACCTGGTTGCGCCCGTTGTTCTTGGCCTGGTACAGCCCCTTGTCTGCCGCCGAGATCAGTTGCCGGCAATGGCTGCCGACGGCCGGGGTCTGGGTGGCCAGGCCAATGCTCACGGTCAAGCGTGCATCGGCCACCGGGGCGGTATGCGGGATGCCCAGGCCCAGCACGGTCTGGCGCAGTTTTTCGGCCACCAGGCGTGCCCCGCCTGGCGAGGTGTTGGGCAACACCAGGGCAAACTCTTCGCCGCCATAGCGGGCCGGCAGGTCGGTCGGCCGCGAACACGAGCCACGGATCGCCTCGGCTACCTGGCGCAAGGCTTCGTCGCCGGCCAGGTGGCCGAAACTGTCGTTGTAGGCCTTGAAGTAATCCACATCGATCATCAGCAACGACAACTGCTGCTGCTCACGCATGGCCCGGCGCCATTCCAGCTCCAGGTACTCATCGAAATGGCGACGGTTGGACAGCCCGGTCAGCCCGTCGGAGTTCATCAGCCGCTGCAGCATGAGGTTGGAATCAAGCAACTGCTGCTGGCTGACGCGCAGGGCGCGGTAGGCCTCGTCGCGCTGCAACAAGGTGAGGTAGGAGCGCGAGTGGTAGCGAATGCGCGCCACAAGCTCGATGGTGTCCGGCAGCTTGACCAGGTAATCGTTGGCCCCGGCGGCAAACGCCGCGCTCTTGACCAGGGGGTCTTCCTTGGTCGACAGGACGATGATCGGGATATCCTGGGTGGCCGGGTTGTTGCGGTACTCGCGCACCAGGGTCAGGCCGTCCAGGCCCGGCATGATCAGGTCCTGGAGAATGACCGTGGGCTTGATGCGCATGGCCTGGGCCACCGCCTGGTGCGGGTCGGCACAGAAGTGGAAGTCGATGTTGTCTTCATTGGCCAGGCCGCGCCGCACCGCCTCGCCGATCATCGCCTGGTCATCGACCAGCAGCACCATCGCCGAGTTTTCGTTGGGGGTGGCGAAACCTTCGATCGGCAAATCATTCATACCTGTTCACCCGAACACGACCGACCAGGCGGCGTGATTCAATACAATTCGTCATTTTGCGAAAATTTCCGTCAAGCGCCCGGCTATGCGTTCCAGCGGGCGGATTTCCACTGCGGCATCGATGGCCGCAGCGGCCTTGGGCATGCCGTACACCGCACTGCTGGCCTGGTCCTGGGCGATGGTCAGAAAGCCCTGCTGACGCATCAACTTAAGGCCCTGGGCGCCGTCGCGGCCCATGCCGGTGAGCAGCACGCCCACCGCATCGCCATTCCAGTAACGCGCCACGCTCTCGAAGAATACGTCGATCGAGGGCCGGTAGATTTCGTTGACAGGTTCGGCAGTGTAGGCCAGTTGCCCGTTCTGTAGCAGCCGAATGTGGTGGTTGGTGCCAGCCAGCAGCACCTGCCCTGGCTGCGGCGGTTCGCCTTCACGGGCCAGGCGCACCGGCAGGCCCGCTGCACTGCTGAGCCATTCGGCCATGCCTGCGGCAAACACCTGATCCACATGCTGGACCAGCACGATGGCTGCCGGAAACGCCGCCGGTAGCCCTTTGAGCAGCACTTCGAGGGCTGCCGGGCCGCCTGCCGACGAGCCTATCGCCACCAGGCCACGGCGTTGCGAGGCTTCGCGCAGCGGCGTGGCCACCTGGCGTGCGGCTGGTGCACGTTGCTGGCCGATGAGCCAGCCGATATTGAGGATTTTACGCAACAGCGGCGCCGCCGCTTCGCGGGCATCGCCAGCCCCCAGTGCCGGGGTATCGACCACATCCAGGGCGCCGTGGCCCATGGCCTCGAACACCCGGTGCACATTCTGCTTGCGGTCGACCGTGACGATGACAATGGCGCACGGGGTTTCGGCCATGATCCGCCGGGTGGCCTCCACGCCATCCATCACTGGCATGATCAGGTCCATCAGGATCAGGTCCGGCAACTGCTCGCTGCAGCGCTGCACCGCCTCGGCGCCATTGCTGGCGACCCAGACCACCTGATGTGCAGGCTCGAAGGCGACTGCACGACGCAGCGCCTCCACGGCCATGGGCATGTCATTGACGATGGCGATCTTCATCCTTGAGCACCTCCGATCAGCTCGACCACTGCCTCCAGCAACGCATCGTCGTGGAAACTGGCTTTCGCCAAATAGTAGTCGGCGCCAGCATCCAGGCCACGCCGTCGGTCTTCCTCACGGTCCTTGTACGACACCACCATCACCGGCAGTGATTGCAGGCGCTGGTCGCGGCGCACCAGGGTGACCAGCTCGATGCCGTCCATGCGCGGCATGTCGATGTCGGTGATCAGCAGGTCGAAGTCCTCGCCGCGCAAGGCGTTCCAGCCGTCCATGCCATCCACCGCCACCGCCACGTCGTAACCACGGTTGCCCAGCAGCTTGCGCTGCAGTTCACGCACGGTCAGCGAGTCGTCGACCACCAGAATGCGCTTGCGCACCACGCCACGGGCACCGCCGCTACCACGCTCGATGCGTTCCAGGCTGCCGGTGCTGAGCAGTTTTTCCACCGAGCGCAGCAGGTCTTCGACGTCGACGATCAGCACCACCGAGCCGTCGTCGAGCAAGGCCCCGGACGAAATGTCCTGCACCTTGCCCAGGCGCGGGTCGAGCGGCATCACCACCAGTACCCGCTCACCCACCAACCGCTCTACAGCCACGCCGTACAGCTGCTCGCGCTCACGGATCACCACCACCCGCAGGCTGCTTTCTTCGCTTTGACCGGCTGGCCGGTTCAGCAGTTGGCTGGCCGCCACAAGGCCGATATGCCGGCCTTCGTGCCAGAAATGCTGGCGCCCTTCGATCTGCACGATCTGTTCGGCAGCAACTTCCAGCGTGCGTTCGATGTGAGCGAGCGGGAAGGCATAGGCTTCACCGCCCACCTCCACCACCTGGCTGCGCACCACCGACAAGGTTAGCGGCACCTGCAAATGGAAGCGGCAGCCCTGCCCCCCCAGCTGGGTCAGCTCGATGGAGCCGCGCAGCTCGCGAATCATGTGCTGTACGGCATCCAGCCCGACACCACGCCCGGACACCTCGGTAACCTTGTCGCGCAGGCTGAAGCCGGGCAGGAACAGGAACGTCAGCAGCTCTGCTTCGCTCATGCGCACCACCGTGTCGACGGGGGACAGGGCGCGCTCCACGATGCTGCTGCGCAAGCGTTCCAGGTCGATGCCGGCACCGTCGTCGATCAGTTCCAGGCTGAGCATGCCGGCCTGGTGTGAAGCGCGCAGGCGAATCTCCCCTTCTTCCGGCTTGCCCGCCAGCATGCGCCGCTCCGGCGGCTCGATACCGTGGTCGACAGCATTGCGCAACAGGTGGGTCAGCGGTGCTTCGAGTTTCTCCAGCACATCGCGGTCAACCTGCGTCTTCTCGCCGTCCACCACCAGCCGCACCGGCTTGCCCAGCGAGCGACCAAGGTCACGCACCATGCGGCTCTGGCCGGTCAGCACGTCAGCGAACGGGCGCATCCGGCAGGCCAGCGCGGTGTCATACAGCAGTTGCGCACGCTGGCTGGCCTGCCAGCCGAATTCGTCCAGGTCGGCGGCCTGTTGTTGCAGGATCTGCTGGGTTTCCACCAGCAGGCGCTGGGTTTGCGCCAGGGCTTCGAGCACCTCAGTGCTCTGGCCACTGTCCTCCAGTTGCAGGCGCAGGCCATCGAGCGCCTGCATGCCCTGGCCATGCATGCGCTTGAGGCGCTGCAAGGTGGCCAGGTAAGGCTTGAGCCGCTGGGTTTCCACCAGCGACTTGCTCGACAGGTCAAGCAGGCTGTTGAGGCGGTCGGCAGTGACCCGCAGTACCCGCTCGCTACCTTCTGTGGCGCGCTTGCCGGCCTTGCGGCGCGGGGCCGGGTCAGGCTCCGGGTCTGGCTCCAGCGGTTCGCTGGGTAGCGGCAGCGGGTCGGCGGGCAAGGTGGCCTGTGGCAGCGCTGGGAGCGCTTCTGCCGGCAGCGGCGCGGCCGGCATGGCTGCGCCGCCGGGGTCGAGCAGGCTGGCCATTTGCGCAAGGAATACGGGCAGGGACGCCTGCGCCGCAACATCGCCGGGTGTGGCAATGCGCATCAGCAGGTCGGTGCCTTGCAACAGCGCATCGATGTGCTCGGCACTCAGCCGCAAGCGGCCTTCCTGGGCGGCAACCAGGCAGTCTTCCATGACGTGGGCGACACTGACCCCGGCATCCACGCCAACGATGCGCGCCGCCCCCTTCAGCGAGTGGGCCGCGCGCATGCAGGCCTCAAGCTGGTCGGCCTGGGTAGGGTTGCGCTCCAGCGCCATCAGACCAGTGCTGAGCACCTGGGTCTGCGCCTCGGCCTCCAGGCTGAACAGTTCGAGCAGCGATGCGTCGCGCATTTGCTCTGGGGTCATGACAGGCTCCGCTGCACGGCAGACAGTAATTGTTGATCGTCCAGTACCCGCACGCTGCGGCCGCGCCATTGCAGGACGGCGGCGGTGAAACGCGAGGTGTCCTGGCCGCTGTCCAGCAGCAGCGGGTCGAGGCGATGAATGCCGTCGATTTCCTCGACCGCCATCACCACCGGCCCACCGTCGGCTGCCAGGATCAGCATGCGTGGCATCGACCGGCCGCTGCGCTGTTCGACGGGGCTGGCCTGCACACCCAGCAAGTCAGCCAGTGACAGGCACGGCACCAATGCTCCGCGCACGTTGGCAACGCCCTGCAACACCCGTGAGCGCTGGTGCGGCAACGAATGCACAGCCTGCAACGGGGCGATTTCCGCCAGGCTGGCGGTAGCCAGTGCCAGCCACTCTTCGCCCAGGCGGAACAACAACATGGAGCGGCCAGTGCTTTCGTCGACCGCCTGCGTCGACGCTGCCTGGTGCTCCTGCACCAGCGCGTAGCGATCGAGCAGGCGCGTGGCCGCAGCGGCATAGACTTCGCAGTTGCGGCAGTGGACATGACGCGCCAGCAACGGGCATTGCTTGTCGCCATGCACGCCGATGCGGTTCCAGCAGTCGTCGATGTGCGCGTCATCCTCGGCAAGCAGTTGCAGCGCGGATTCTCCCATCATCGTTCAGACTCCCGGCCAGCCCGGGCGGCACGTTCCTGCAGGCGCCTGGCGCCGGCCAGGTCGCCCTGTGCCGCCAGCAAGGCCGCAAGGTGCACCAGTGCTTCGGCGTGTTGCGGTTCCAGGTACAAGGCCTTGCGATAATGGCTCAGCGCCAGTTGGGCATCACCTTCGGTATCGCTGAGCAGCCCTAGCCAGTAGTACACCTGCGCCGCTGGCGCGAACTGGCCGAGGTAGCGCTGACACTCGGCACGGGCCAGCTCGCTGGCACCCGCGTTGGCATGCCGGGCAATGCTGGCCAGCAGCTCGCTTTCGCTGTCGCGCTTGGGTACAGGCGGCGGTGCAGGCTTTGCCGCCACAGGCGTTATGCGTGCAGGGCGCGGCGATGCCGCGCCTGGCGGCGCATAGCCCGGCGTGGCCAACGGCGGCACCATGCGCCGCGTTGGCGGGGCCGTAACCGTTGCCAGCGGGGCGCTGTCGCCCTCCTGACGCACGTATGCAAACGACTGGGAAATCCCCAGTGGCCGCATGCCCAACCGCGCCAGCAAGCTGCCTTCGGCCGGCCCGATAAACAGCACGCCCTGCGGATGCATCAGGCGCTTGAGCACTTCGAACACACGCTGCTGGGTTGGCACGTCGAAATAGATCAACAGGTTGCGGCAGAACACGAAATCGTAAAGGCCATCGCGACTGGCCAGCGCCGGGTCCAGCACATTGCCCACCTGCAGGCTGACTTGCTGCCGCACCCGTTCATGCAGGCGGTGGCCTTCGTCGAGGGCATCGAAGAACCGCTCGCGAAAGCCCAGGTCGCTGCCACGGAAGGCGTTGCGCCCATAAAGGGCCTGCCTCGCCTTGGCCACCGAGCTTGGGCTGATGTCCATGCCGTCGATCAGGAACGCACTGGGAGCGATACCGGCGTCGAGCAAGGCCATGGCCAGCGAATAAGGTTCCTCACCCGTCGAGCATGGCAAGCTGAGCAAGCGCAGCGGGCGCGCTCCGGCCAGCTCGACAAGGCGTTTTTGCGCCAGGTTGGCCAGGGCGGTAAAGGATTCGGGGTAACGGAAGAACCAGGTTTCCGGAACGATCACGGCCTCGATCAAGGCCTGTTGCTCATCCGCCGATTGCTGTAGGCGCAGCCAGTAGTCATCCAGGTCCATGGCATTTGCAGCCACGCAGCGCTGACGCAGCGCGCGCTCGACCATGGGCGCACCCACCGACTCCACATCCAGGCCGATGCGCTCACGCAGGAAGCGGTAAAAACGCTGTTCGTTCATGTCGGCATCCCTGTCGGATCATCCGCATAAAGCAGCTGGTGCACGGCGTCGGGTAGCAGGTCATTGACTGCGATGCGCTGCACCAGGCCCTGGTCGTCCTGGCGCACAGGGCCCAGGTAGGGCGCCTCGCCGCTGTCCACCCCGTAAGGCTGGAACTCGTCGGGGTGGCAACGCAGGGTTTCAGTGGCCTGTTCCAGGATCAGGCCCAGTTGCAAACCGCTGCGGTAGTGCACCAGCACCAGGCGGGTACTGGTGCGTTGCGCTGCGGGCTGGCCGAAACTCAGCGCCGCCAGGTCGATCACCGGCACCAGCAGGCCGCGGTGGGCGAGAATGCCCGCAACCCAGGCAGGGGCCTGGGCGATCGGTTTGAGCGGCTGGCGCGGCAGCACTTCGATAACCTCGTGCACGCTCAGGGCAAAGCGCTGCGCCTTGATGCGAAACTGCAGGTACAACGCCCCCTTGGCGTTCTCCGCCCGCGCGGCACGCGGTTGCAAGTTGTTCATCGCGGTCAGACTTTGAAACGCGACACGCCGCCACGCAGGCCGGCGGCCACCTGGCTCAGCTCGTCAATGGCAAAACTGGCCTGGCGCAGCGACTCGACGGTTTGAGTGCTGGCATCGCTGAGTTGCGCCAGCGCCTGGTTGATCTGCTCGGCGCCGGTAGCCTGGGCCTGCATGCCTTCGTTGACCATCAACACGCGTGGCGCCAGGGCCTGCACCTGGTGGATGATCTGGCTCAGTTGCTCACCGACCTGCTGCACCTCGAACATGCCGCGGCGCACCTCTTCAGAGAACTTGTCCATGCCCATTACGCCAGCCGATACCGCCGACTGGATCTCGCGCACCATCTGCTCGATGTCGTAGGTAGCCACGGCAGTTTGGTCGGCGAGGCGGCGCACTTCGGTGGCCACCACGGCAAAACCACGGCCATACTCGCCAGCTTTCTCGGCTTCGATAGCGGCGTTGAGCGACAGCAGGTTGGTCTGGTCGGCGACCTTGACGATGGTCACCACCATCTGGGTGATGTTGCTGGCTTTCTCGTTGAGGATACCGAGCTTGGCATTGACCAGGTCGGCCGCGCCCATCACCTGGTGCATGGTCTCTTCCATGCGCGCCAGCCCCTGCTGGCCGGAACCGGCCAGGCTGGACGCCTGGTCGGCGGCGGAGGTGACTTCGGTCATGGTGCGTACCAGGTCACGCGAGGTGGCGGCGATCTCCCGCGAGGTGGCGCCGATTTCCGTGGTGGTGGCGGCCGTTTCGGTAGCGGTGGCTTGTTGCTGCTTGGAGGTGGCGGCAATCTCGGTAACCGAGGTGGTCACCTGCACCGACGAGCGCTGGGCCTGGGCCACCAGGTTGGCCAGGGCCTCGGCCATTTCGTTGAAGCCGCTTTCGATAGCGCCGAACTCGTCCTTGCGGTCCAGGCTCAGGCGCATGCTCAGGTCCCCCGAGCGCAGTTTGTCGAGGGCGTGGACAATGCGCTGCATGGGTGCAGTGATGGCGCGCATCAGCAACAGGCCACAGATACCGGCTGCAATCATCGCCAGCAGCAGCGAGACCACCATGCTGCCCTTGGCCGTGCTCACGGCGCTGACGATTTCATTGGTGGCGGCGTCAGCAGAAGCCCGGTTGTTCTCGATCACTTCATTCAAATGCTTGCGCCCGTCCACCCAGGCCGGGGTGAGTACCTCGTTGATCAGCCGCTGGGCTTCGTCGTAATTGCGCTCGCGATACGCATCCAGCACCTGGGCTATCAGCTTCATGTAGTTCTCTTCGAGCTGGATGAAGGCGTCGAAGCGCGCCTGGTCGTCCTTCCCTTGAATGGTGGACTGGTAACTGGCCATGTGCTGTTTCAGCCGGTCTTCGAAGCTTTTGAACAGCTCCATGTCGGCCGAGGTGATTTCGCGGTGGTTGGACAGGCCCACCAGTTGCTGGCTGGTGACATAGCTGTCGACCCAGGCGCTGCGGATCATCGAGCTGTAGTAGACCCCGGGAATGCTGTCGGTCCCCACCGCCTCTTCGGCGGTTTCGATGGCCACCAACCGCGAGTAGGCGGCCACGATCATCAGCAACATGATGGCGATGATCACGGCAAAACTTGCCAGGATCCGTTGGCGCAAGGTCCAGTTCTTCACATTCAGCCCTCAGGAATTCACAACGAGCGGGAAAAATCGCCGAAGTATAGCCTAGAGGCCTTACAGATTTGCGGGTGATGTGAGGGTTGATCGGGCATCTGTGCTGATGGACAGGCCAATTGCTCAATGGCCATTGGGGCCGCTGTGCGGCCCATCGCCGGCAAGCCAGCTCCCACACCGATGGCGTTGGGCTCAAGCCATACGCGATCCCTGTGGGAGCCCGGCTTGCCGGCGATGGGCTGCAACGCAGCCCCGGTTATTGGCCAGCAGCCAACCGCACCTGGCTTTCCAGCTCCTGGCGCAAGCCCGGGTCCAGGCGCAGTTGGCGGGCCAGTTCGTCGAGATAGGCACGCTCCATGAAGTTTTCCTGGTCGACCATCATCACACTGGCCAGGTACATCTCCGCGGCCATTTCTGGCGTTTGTGCGGCGCGGGCCACTTCGGCCGGGTCCAGCGGCTTGTTCAGCTCGGCATGCAGCCAGTGCTGCAGTTCGCGGTCGTTGTCCAGGCGGGTGAATTCGCCCTCGATCAGCGCCCGCTCGCGCTCGTCTATGTGCCCGTCAGACTTGGCCGCCGCCACCAGCGCCCGCAGCACCGCCTGGCTGTGCTGCTCGGCCTGGGCCGGCGGCAGGCGGTCGACGGTTTGCGGTTCGGCTGCGCCCCCCCGCTGGCTGGCCTGCCAGTTGCCGTAGGCCTTGTAAGCCAGCACGCCCAGCGCGGCCAGGCCGCCGTAGGTCAGGGCCTTGCCGCCATACTTGCGGGCCTTCTTGCTGCCCAGCAACAAGCCCAGAGCGCCCCCACCCAACAAGCCACCTCCTGCACCGGACAACAGCCCGCCAAGCCCACCGGCAGCGCTGCCGGACTTGTTCGCGCCGCCCTGTTTTTCGAGCATTTGCTGGCCGGATTTGAGCAGTTGATCGAGCAAGCCGCGGGTGTTCATGCGTGTGTCTCCACGTAAGAAGATTCAATCGCCAGAGTAAGGCCTGCCCGGGCACAAGCCATGCCCGCATTTGCTTCCGGATGTTGCATTGGCTGGCAAAAAGCCAACTAGACTCGACCACTGCCGCGACCAAAATCTCCAAGAAGAGGGAACACCATGTCAGTGCACAAGACCGCATTGCTCGGCGCCGCCACTTGCGCCGTGCTGGCCAGCGCCAGCCTGCAGGCCGCCGAACCGCCCAAGGCCCTGGGGCCTGGCGAGGGGCGCCTGGATATCGTTGCCTGGCCTGGCTACATCGAGCGCGGTGAAAGCGACAAGGCCTACGACTGGGTCAGCGGTTTCGAGAAGGAAACCGGCTGCAAGGTCAGTGTGAAGACCGCCGCCACCTCGGACGAAATGGTCAGCCTGATGACCAAGGGCGGCTACGACCTGGTCACCGCCTCGGGCGATGCCTCGCTGCGGCTGATCGTGGGCAAGCGCGTACAGCCGATCAACACCGCGCTGATCCCCAACTGGAAGAACATCGACCCGCGCCTGCAGAACGGCGGCTGGTACGTGGTCGACAAGCAGGTCTACGGCACCCCTTACCAGTGGGGGCCGAACGTGCTGCTGTACAACACCAATACCTTCAAGCAGGCACCCACCAGCTGGGGCGTTGTCTTCGAGCCGCAGGACCTGCCCGACGGCAAGCCGAACAAGGGCCGCGTGCAGGCCTACGACGGGCCGATCTACATTGCCGACGCGGCGCTGTACCTGAGGTCGGCCAAGCCCGAGTTGGGCATCAAAGACCCCTACGAGCTGAACGAGGAGCAATACAAGGCCGTGCTTGAACTGCTGCGCCAACAGCAACCGCTGATCCACCGTTACTGGCATGACGCCACGGTGCAGATGAGCGATGTGAAGAACGAAGGCGTGGTGGCCTCCAGCTCCTGGGGTTACATGGTCAATGGCCTCAAGGCCGACAACCAGCCGGTGGCCTCGACCATTCCCAAGGAAGGCGCGACCGGCTGGGCCGACACCACCATGCTGCACAGCGAGGCCAAGCACCCCAACTGCGCCTACAAGTGGATGGACTGGTCGTTGCAGCCGAAGGTGCAGGGTGACGTGGCGGCCTGGTTCGGCTCGTTGCCGGCGGTGCCAGCGGCGTGCACCGGCAGCGAACTGCTGGGCGCCGAGGGTTGCAAGACCAACGGCTTCGACAACTTCGACAAGATTGCCTTCTGGAAAACGCCGCAGGCCCAGGGGGGCAAGTTCGTGCCGTATAGCCGCTGGACCCAGGACTACATTGCGATCATGGGTGGGCGCTAGAGGTTGCCTGAATGCCTGTGCCGGCCTCTTCGCGGGTAAACCCGCTCCCACAGGTACAGCGCTACCCTGACAGGCTGATCAACCTGTGGGAGCGGGTTTACCCGCGAAGAGGCCGGCACAGGAGAACATCGATGTCCGGAGCCCACGCATGCCCCTAGCCGTCCAGTTCACCCAGGTTTCCCGCGCCTTCGGCGAGGTCAAGGCCGTCGACCAGGTCAGCATTGATATCATCGATGGCGAGTTTTTCTCCATGCTCGGGCCTTCCGGCTCGGGCAAGACCACCTGCCTGCGCCTGATCGCCGGCTTCGAGCAACCCAGCAGCGGTTCGATCCGCATCCACGGCGTCGAAGCCGCCGGCGTGCCGCCCTACCAGCGTGACGTCAACACTGTGTTCCAGGACTACGCGCTGTTCCCGCACATGAACGTGCTGGACAACATCGCCTATGGCCTGAAGGTAAAAGGCGTGGCCAAGGCCGAACGCCACAGCCGCGCCGAAGAAGCCCTGGCCATGGTGGCCCTGGCCGGCTACGGCGCACGCAAGCCGGCGCAGCTGTCTGGCGGCCAGCGCCAGCGCGTGGCCCTGGCCCGGGCGCTGGTCAACCGGCCCCGGGTGCTGCTGCTGGACGAGCCGCTGGGCGCACTGGACCTGAAGCTACGCGAACAGATGCAAGGCGAGCTGAAAAAACTGCAACGCCAGTTGGGCATCACCTTCATCTTCGTCACCCACGACCAGACCGAGGCACTGTCGATGTCCGACCGGGTGGCGGTGTTCAACCGCGGCCGCATCGAGCAGGTCGACACCCCGCGCAACCTGTACATGAAGCCTGCCACCACCTTCGTTGCCGAGTTCGTTGGCACCTCCAACGTGGTGCGTGGCGAGCTGGCCTTGGCGCTCAATGGCAGCTCGGCGCCCTTCTCCATCCGCCCCGAGCACATCCGCCTGGGCGACCCGGTGGTAACCAGCCATGAGGTGCAGGTCAGTGGCGTGCTGCGCGATATCCAGTATCAAGGCAGTGCCACCCGCTATGAACTGCAACTGGACAGCGGCCAGCTGTTGGCGGTAAGCCAGGCCAACGACCGCTGGCAAGCACAGGCGCAGGCCTGGCAGCCCGGGCAACGGGTGCTGGCACACTGGCCCCGGGAGGCCATGACGGTGCTGCAGGAAACCGAGGCCCGCTGACATGAGCACACTGCGAAGCCTGTCCAACGTGCTGTACCGGCGCCCCAACCTGTACCTGGCACTGCTGTTGATTCCACCGCTGACCTGGTTCGGCGCAATCTACCTGGGCTCGTTGCTGAACTTGCTGTGGCAGGGCTTCTATACCTTCGACGACTTCACCATGGCGGTGACGCCGGACCTGACCCTGGGCAACTTCGCCGCGCTGTTCAACCCATCGAACTTCGACATCATCCTGCGCACGCTGGCCATGGCCGTGGCCGTGTCGCTGGCCAGCGCGGTGCTGGCGTTTCCCATCGCCTATTACATGGCGCGCTACACCAGCGGCAAGACCAAGGCGTTTTTCTACATCGCGGTAATGATGCCGATGTGGGCCAGCTACATCGTCAAGACCTATGCCTGGACCCTGCTGCTGGCCAAGGGCGGGGTGGCCCAGTGGTTCGTCCAGCAACTGCACCTGGATGCCCTGCTGCAAGCAGTGCTGGCCGTGCCGGGCGTGGGCGGCAGCACGCTGTCGACGTCGCACCTGGGGCGCTTCATGGTGTTCGTGTACATCTGGCTGCCGTTCATGATCCTGCCGATCCAGGCCTCGCTGGAACGCTTGCCACCTTCGCTGCTGCAGGCCTCGGCAGACCTCGGCGCACGGCCTGGGCAAACCTTCGTCCAGGTGATCTTGCCGCTGTCGATCCCGGGCATCGCTGCCGGCTCGATCTTCACGTTTTCGCTCACCCTGGGCGATTTCATCGTGCCGCAATTGATCGGCCCGCCCGGTTACTTCATCGGCAGCATGGTCTATGCCCAGCAAGGCGCCATCGGCAACATGCCAATGGCCGCCGCATTCACCCTGGTGCCAATCGTGCTGATTGCGCTGTACCTGTCCATCGTCAAGCGCCTGGGAGCCTTCGATGCACTCTGAAAAAGCATCAACAGGGCTGCGCCTGGCGGCCTGGGGCGGGCTGGTGTTCCTGCACTTCCCGATCCTGATCATCTTCCTGTACGCCTTCAATACCGAAGACGCGGCGTTCAGCTTCCCGCCCAAGGGCTTTACCCTGAAGTGGTTTGCCGTGGCCTTCGCCCGGCCCGATGTGCTGGAGGCCATCAAGCTGTCGTTGCAGGTGGCTTGCCTGGCCACATTGATCGCCCTGGTGCTCGGTACACTGGCGTCGGCAGCGCTGTACCGGCGCAGCTTTTTCGGCAAGGAGAGCATTTCGCTGATGCTGATCCTGCCCATCGCCCTGCCCGGCATCATTACCGGTATTGCCCTGCTTTCAGCGTTCAAGACCTTGGGTATCGAGCCCGGGGTGTTCACCATCGTGGTCGGCCACGCGACGTTCTGCGTGGTGATCGTCTACAACAACGTGATCGCCCGCCTGCGGCGTACTTCGCAAAGCCTCATCGAAGCCTCGATGGACCTGGGCGCCGATGGCTGGCAGACCTTCCGCTACATCATCCTGCCCAACCTCGGCTCAGCGCTGCTGGCCGGCGGCATGCTGGCCTTTGCCCTTTCGTTCGATGAAATCATCGTCACCACTTTCACTTCCGGCCACGAACGCACCCTGCCGATCTGGCTGCTCAACCAGCTCAGCCGCCCACGCGACGTGCCGGTGACCAACGTGGTCGCCATGCTGGTGATGCTGGTGACCATGCTGCCGATCCTTGGCGCCTATTACCTGACCCGTGGCGGCGAAAGCGTCGCGGGCAGTGGCAAATGACCCTGGAGGAGTCCCCGATGCAAACGCAGATGCTGATCAATGGCCACTTGGTCGCCGGCCAAGGCCCGACCTGGACCGTGCTCAACCCGGCGCTGGGCACTGCCCTGGCGCAGATCAACGAGGCCACCGAGGCTCAGGTGGACAGCGCCGTGCGCGCTGCCGACCAGGCCTTCGACAGCTGGTCGCAAACCAGCCCCAGGGAGCGCGCGCAGGCGCTGCTGGCGCTGGCCGATGCCATCGAAGCGCATGGCGATGAACTGGCCCGGCTGGAATCGCAGAACTGCGGCAAGCCGTTGAGTGCTGCGCTGAATGACGAAATCCCGGCCATTGCCGATGTGCTCCGCTTTTTTGCCGGTGCGGCACGCTGCCTGGGCGGTTCGGCGGCAGGTGAATACCTGCCGGGCCACACCTCGATGATCCGCCGCGACCCGCTGGGCGTTGTGGCCTCGATTGCGCCGTGGAACTACCCGTTGATGATGCTGGCGTGGAAGGTCGCCCCCGCCCTGGCCGCTGGCAATACCGTGGTCATCAAGCCTTCCGAACTGACCCCGTTGACTGCCTTGCGCCTTGGCGAACTGGCCCAGGACCTGTTGCCAGCGGGTGTGCTGAACATCCTGTTTGGCCGCGGCCAGACGGTCGGCAACCCGCTGGTCAGCCACCCCAAGGTGCGCATGGTGTCGCTGACCGGCTCGATCCCCACCGGGGCGCACATCATCAGCGCTACGGCCGACAGCGTGAAGCGCATGCACATGGAACTGGGCGGCAAGGCCCCGGTGCTGGTGTTCGACGATGCCGACATCGATGCTGCCATCGACGGGATCCGCACGTTCGGCTTCTATAATGCTGGCCAGGACTGCACCGCAGCCTGCCGCCTGTATGTGCAGGACGGCATCTACGAGCAATTCGTCGAACGGCTGGGTGCAGCGGTGGCCAGCCTCAAGCCGGGGTTGCAGGACGCCGAGGACACTGAACTGGGGCCATTGATCAGTGCCCAGCACCGCGACAAGGTCGCCGGCCTGGTGCAGCGGGCCATCGCCCAGCCGCACATTCGCCTGGTGACAGGCGGCAAGGCGATCGACGGCGAAGGCTTCTTCTTCGAGCCGACCGTGCTGGCCGATGCCCAGCAGGACGACGAGATCGTGCGCAACGAAGTGTTCGGCCCGGTGGTGTCGGTCACCCGCTTCACCGACGAAGCGCAGGCACTGGAATGGGCCAACGACTCCAACTACGGCCTGGCCTCATCGGTCTGGACCCGCGACACCGGCCGCGCCCACCGCCTGGCGGCGCGCTTGCAATATGGCTGCACCTGGGTGAATACCCACTTCATGCTGGTGAGCGAAATGCCCCATGGCGGGCAGAAGCATTCGGGGTATGGCAAGGACATGTCGATGTATGGGCTGGAGGATTACACCTGTGTGCGGCATGTGATGATCAAGCACTAACCCAAGGTTGAATCTACTGGCCTCTTCGCGGGCTTGCCCGCTCCCACAGGTACATCACAGCCCTTGAGGTCAGTGATGTACCTGTGGGAGCGGGCAAGCCCGCGAAGAGGCCAGTACAGGCAGACCTTAGTCGCGCAAATCCGACTCATGAATCGGGTTGGCCCGGCTGGTCGCGCGCTGGTATTGGGCTGGCCAGGTGGCCTTGTTGCCGCCCAGGTCGTCGTCAGCGTGTAGCGGCCAGTAAGGATCGCGCAGCAGTTCGCGAGCGAGGAAGATGATGTCGGCCTGGCCAGTACGCAGGATGTGCTCGGCCTGGGCGGGTTCGGTAATCATCCCCACGGTGCCGGTGGCGATTTCCGACTCCTTGCGCACGCGCTCGGCGAAGCGGGTCTGGTAGCCGGGGCCGGTGGGGATTTCGGCGTTGACCGAGGTGCCGCCGGAGGATACGTCGATCAGGTCGACACCCAGGCCGCGCAGGCGCCGGGCCAATTCGACAGTTTCATCCGGGTTCCAGCCATCTTCCACCCAATCGGTTGCCGATACCCGCACCAGCAGCGGCAGTTCGGCAGGCCAGACCTTGCGCACAGCCTCGACCACCTGCAAGGTCAGGCGGATGCGGTTTTCGAAGCAGCTGCCGTACTCGTCGCGGCGCTGGTTGCTCAGCGGCGAGAGGAATTGATGCAACAGATAGCCGTGGGCGGCGTGGATTTCGACCACCTTGAAACCGGCCTTCAAGGCGCGCTCGGTCGAGGCGACGAAGGCACCGATCACGTCCTGGATTTCACCCTGGGTCAGCTCATGTGGCGGCGTGTGTTGCGGATCGAAGGCGATTTTCGACGGGCCTACCGGCTGCCAGCCACCCTCCTCAAGTTTTACGCTGCCTTGCTTGCCCAGCCATGGGCGATAGGTGCTGGCCTTGCGCCCGGCGTGAGCCAGCTGGATGCCGGGCACGGCACCTTGGGCGGTGATGAAGCGGGTGATGCGTTGCAACGGGGCGATCTGCGCGTCGTCCCACAGGCCAAGGTCTTCGGCGGTGATTCGCCCATCGGCGGTGACCGCCACCGCTTCGGTGATCACCAGGCCCGCGCCGCCCACGGCGCGGCTGCCTAAATGAACAAGGTGCCAGTCGTTGGCCAGGCCATCGAGGGCGGAATACTGGCACATCGGCGACACGGCGATGCGGTTGGGCAGCGTCAGCTGACGCAGGGTGTAAGGCTCGAGCAGCAGGCTCATGAGGGCACCTCCCAAGGACTCCAATGGTGATCCGGCCCGAGCACTCAATTACACGTCCCTGGCCCGGGTCCGGTCAGTATTCAGACTAGACCAGAATGGTTGGGGGGAAGGTTCCATGGGATTTTGGGTGCGCGCGCGGGGTGATCGTCTTGAGAGCGATGTCGCCTATCAGATCGAGCGCCGCCCGCGCGGCGCTTCGCGGGGCAAGCCCGCTCCCACATTAGTTGCAACGTGGCCATGCCTGTAAGGCCATGGTTGTCAGCCTTGTTGACATGACTGGATTTCAAGGTGGGCATTGAAGCCGCCCCGCTTGCCGCAAGCCATACGCCAAGGCGGGCAACCATGGTCTTACAGGTTCGGCACGTTGCAACAAATGTGGGAGCGGGCTTGCCCCGCGAAGCGCCGCGCGGGCGGCGCTCGATTTCCGCCACGCTACAAAAATCGAGGCGAACCCCGCGCTGGGCTCAGCGCGGCTCCATGTGGGCAATCATCAACTGCACACTTTCATTCCCGCGAAACTCGTTCACATCCAGCTTGTACGCCAATTCCACCCAGCGCACGGTCGGGTTCGGCCACACTTCGCGGTCAATGCCGAAGGCAATGCCGTCCAACCGCACCGAACCACACTCGCTCTTGAGCACCACCTTCAGGTGCCGCTCGCCAACCACCCGCTGCTCCACCAGCTGAAACACGCCGTGAAACAACGGTTCAGGGAAATGCTGCCCCCACGGCCCGGCATTGCGCAGTGCCTTGGCCAGGTCAAGATGAAACTCCTCCACCGCCAGGCTGCCGTCGGACTGCAAACGGCCAGTCAGGTCGTCTTCGCACAACTGGCGTCGCACTTCTTCGTCGAACGCCTCGGCAAAGGCCGGGAAATTACCCGCCGGCAGCGACAGCCCCGCAGCCATGGCGTGGCCACCGAACTTGCTGATCAGCTCGGGATGGCGGGCCGCCACGGCATCCAGCGCGTCGCGGATATGAAAACCGGGTACCGAGCGCGCCGAACCTTTGAGCATGCCCTCGCCAGCATCTGCAAAAGCGATGGTTGGTCGGTGATAACGTTCTTTCAGGCGCGAAGCCAGAATACCGATCACCCCCTGGTGCCAATCGGCATCGAACAGGCACAGGCCATACGGCATCGATTCGACCGGCAGCTCCTTGAGCTGCGCCAGGGCTTCGCGCTGCATGCCCTGCTCGATGGATTTGCGGTCCTGGTTCAGGTCATCCAGCTGCTGGGCCATGTCCTGGGCCAGCGCGGCGTCTTCGCACAGCAGGCATTCGATGCCCAGGCTCATGTCGTCCAGGCGCCCGGCAGCATTCAAGCGCGGGCCGAGGATGAAACCGAGGTCGGTCGAGGTGATGCGCCGGTGATCGCGGCGGGCGACTTCAAGAATGGCCTTGAGCCCCGGCCGGGCACGGCCGGCGCGAATGCGCTCAAGGCCTTGATGCACCAGGATGCGGTTGTTGGCATCCAGCGGCACCACGTCGGCGACGCTGCCCAGCGCAACCAGGTCGAGCAGTTCACCGATGTTCGGCTGCGCTTGCGTCTCGTAGCGGCCCAGGCTGCGCAGGCGAGCGCGCAGGGCCATCAGCACGTAGAAGATCACCCCTACCCCGGCCAGCGACTTGCTGGGGAATTCGCAGCCCGGCTGATTGGGGTTGATGATGGCGTCGGCGTCGGGCAACTGCTGGCCTGGCAGGTGGTGGTCGGTGACCAGCACCTTGAGCCCGGCGGCCTTGGCTGCTGCCACACCCTCGACGCTGGAAATACCGTTGTCCACGGTAATCAGCAGTTGCGGCTGGCGTTGCAGCGCCACTTCGACGATTTCCGGGGTCAGGCCGTAGCCATATTCGAAGCGGTTGGGCACCAGATAATCGACGTGGGCCGCGCCCAGCAGGCGCAGGCCCAGCACGCCAACGGTGCTGGCGGTGGCGCCATCGGCATCGAAGTCACCAACGATGAGGATGCGCTGACGCTGGTCGAGCGCCTCGACCAACAGGTCGACACCAGCCTCGATGCCCTTGAGCTGCTGGTACGGCAGTAGCCGTGCCAGGCTTTTGTCCAGCTCGGCCTCGGTCTGTACACCACGCGCTGCGTACAGGCGGGTCAGCAAGGGTGGCAGGTTACCCAGGAATGGCAGGGTCGGCGGCAGGGGGCGAGGTTCGATACGCATGGGTTGCTTCAGCCACGCTCACCGAGCAGCCACTGCAGCTGCACTTCGTGCTGGCCGCGGTCGTCAGTCACGAATACCGTGCCCTCGCTGATCATCACGTCCCACTTGATGCTGCGCGGCATGTCGGTGGCCAGGGTTTCCAGCACCTCTTGCGGCACCGCTGCGATGCTCAGGTTCTTCAGGTTCTTGACCGCGCCCACCACCTTGCCTTCCCACACCCGCAGGCTGCCGTAGGCCAGCAGGCTGGTGCGCTCGGTACGGCGCGAGCACCAGGTCAGGCGGTCGGCATCGGGCTGGCCCACTTCAATCCAGTGCAGCACGCGGTCGTCCAGGCTCTTTTCCCACAGTGCCGGCTCATCGACATCCGACAGGCCACGGCCAAACGACAAGTTCTCGTTGTACCAGAGCGCATACGCCAGCAGCCGAACCGCCATGCGCTCTTCGGTTTCCGAAGGGTGACGCGCGATGGTCTGCTTGACGCTTTCGTAGACGTTGCGATCAAGGTCGGTGAGATTCAGTTCGAACTTGTAGGTGGTGGACGGCTGGGCCATGGTCGACGGGCTTCGTGCAAAAGAAAAGTGGCACAGTCTAACCCATCCGCACCTTCCATGCGCCGCAGCAGTACCCGGCGAAACCGACGTGTGATAAAACCACGGCTCTGCCCAACTGCCACGGATGCCCCATGTCGACGCCCAGCAAACCCCTCGCCGGCCTTAAAGTTGTCGAACTCGGCACCCTGATCGCCGGGCCGTTCGCTTCGCGGATCTGCGCCGAATTCGGTGCCGAGGTGGTCAAGGTCGAATCGCCCGATGGCGGCGACCCGCTGCGCAAGTGGCGCAAGCTGTACGAGGGCACCTCGCTGTGGTGGTTCGTGCAGGCTCGCAACAAGCAGTCGCTCACCCTCAACCTCAAGCACCCCGAAGGCCGCGAAGTGCTGAAGAAGCTGCTGGCCGACGCCGACATCCTGATCGAGAACTTCCGCCCGGGCGTGCTGGAAAAGCTCGGCCTGGGCTGGGACGTGCTGCATGCGCTGAACCCGCGTCTGGTCATGGTGCGCCTGTCCGGCTTTGGCCAGACCGGGCCGATGAAAGACCAGCCCGGCTTCGGCGCGGTAGGCGAGTCGATGGGCGGCCTGCGCTACATCACCGGCTTCGACGACCGCCCGCCAGTACGCACCGGGATTTCCATAGGTGACTCGATTGCCGCCCTGTGGGGGGTGATCGGCGCGCTGATGGCGTTGCGTCATCGCGAAGTCAATGGCGGCCAGGGCCAGGTGGTGGACGTGGCACTGTATGAGGCGATCTTCGCCATGATGGAAAGCATGGTGCCGGAGTTCGATGTGTTCGGCTTTATCCGCGAGCGCACCGGCAATATCATGCCAGGCATCACGCCCTCCTCCATCCATACCAGCGCCGATGGCAAGCATGTGCAGATCGGCGCCAATGGCGATGCGATCTTCAAGCGTTTCATGCAGGCCATTGACCGCGCCGACCTGGCGGATGACCCGAGCCTGGCCACCAACGATGGTCGTGACCTGCGCCGTGACGAGCTGTACGGGGTGATTGACCGCTGGGCCAACAGCTTGCCTCTGGAGCAGCTGATGCAGGTGCTGACCACGGCCGAAGTACCGGCCAGCCGTATCTACTCGGCCGAAGACATGTTCAACGACCCGCAGTACCTGGCGCGGGAAATGTTTCTGCAGGCCAGGCTGCCGGACGGCAAGCCGTTCAAGATGCCCGGCATCGTGCCCAAGCTGTCGGATACCCCCGGCTCCACCGAATGGGTCGGCCCGGCGTTGGGCGAGCACACCGAGGCACTGCTCACTCGCCTGGGCTACGACGCGGCGGCCGTCGCCAGCCTGCGCGCAGCAGGCACGGTCTGACCCTGGCGCGGCCCGGCTCCATGCGCGCTGCCCGCTACCTTCGCCACCTGGCTCTGCTGTGCGGGCTGTTGCCCGCATTGCTGCTGCAACCTGCCAGCGCCAAAGAGCGCCTGTTCTGGCTGGTGCGTGACTTGCCGCCGTTCACCATTTTCGAAGGCCCGGAAAAAGGCCAGGGGGTGGTCGACCAGCTGTTGCCGCTGTTGATCGGGCAGATGCCCGAATACGACCACACCATCTTGCGGGTCACCCGCGCTCGCGGTATCCAGATGCTGCAGGACCGCAACACCTTTACCTGCGACCCGACCCTGTTGTGGACACCGGAGCGTGCCGAGTTCGTGCGTTTCTCCCTGCCGTCGCTGGGTGTACTCAGCGGCGGCCTGGTGTTGCGCAAGGAAAACCAGGCGCTGGTGGCGCCCTACCTGGATGGCCAGCAAGTGGACCTGCATGGGCTGCTGGACAAGGCCTCGCTGAAGCTGGGGATTGTTGCCGAGCGCAGCTACGGCACGCAGATCGACAGCATCCTGCGCCAGTTGCCCGACAGCGCGCTTAGCCGCCACTACGGCAGTGACGCCACCGCCAACCTGCTGCAGATGCAACAACTGGGGCGCTTGCGCATGGTGCTCGGCTACTGGCCTGAAGTGCGCTACCTGATCCAGCAGCAAGGCGGTTCACTGGCTGACTACCAGTTTCATCCGGTGCAGGGCGTGGAGCGTTATCAGTTCTTGCATGTGGGGTGCTCGGACAGCGAACTGGGGCGTGCGGCGGTGGCGCACATCAACCAGTTGCTGCCGGCGCTGCGCCGCAATGTGCTGCCCGGGCTCTATGCTCACTGGCTGGACCCGGCATTGCGGGAAGATTACCTGGAAGAGAGCAAGCGCTTCTTTGAAGCGCGATAGCTACAACCTGCGCAGTCCTTTGTGGGAGCGGCCTTGCGTCGCGAAAGGGCCGCAGAGCGGCCCCGGCAATCTTCGCGGCGAAGCTGAAAATCCGGGGCCGCTTCGCGCCCCTTTCGCGACGCAAGGCCGCTCCCACATGCCGGTGCAGCTGGCAGAAAAAAGAAACCCCGAGCGCTGGGGAGGACGCCCGGGGCCAAGCGAAAGTCCTTGGGGACTTCCCGTGACAGCCTTGCCAGCACCGGAGCAAAGCACTGGCTGGCTGCCCTACTGTGTCTGATTAGCCACTCAGGCAAAGGTTCCCTGCGGTTGCTGACGCTGTTGCAGTGCCGCTATCACACAAGGCTGCAAACGGCCTTCGGCGATCTGCAAGTCTCGGTGCAGGCCATCCACCAGATCGATCAACAAGCGTTGCTCCTGCAACTGGCGCTCGCTGACGGTGCGGCGCAAGGTAATGCCGGCGAGGCGGTCATGAACGGTCAGTTGGCGGTTACCGCTGGCATCGGCGATGCCGAGGTGGGTCTGATAGGGGCTCAGGGCGTCGTTGAGCAGGCTGCAGATTCTTTCCATCCGGATCACTCGCTGCGTGGTGGGATCTAAAGGAACTGACCAACCGACGCAGCGGAAAGTTCGTCATGCCGCGCCTGGTTCAGTGAGCATGCGGGGCTGACATGACAGTTTGAATACGCCGCCCCGGGTGCACTTGCAGTGTTAGCAGGGCACGCTGCAAACGGGGCATCGACAGCGGCCAGGTAAGCTCGGCGAGCACCCAAAGCCCCCGGTTTCTTGCCTCTTGGGCCAGGTCATGGTGCCTTTGAGGGGGCTTTCCGACGAATAGCAACGCGCGTGAACGGTGCTGCCGAGCGAGCACGGCAAGACCTGCCCGGGTTGGCATGGCATGGTCGAGAATCAGCAGGTCGGGGCGACGTTCTGCGTCCAGGCAGGCGTTCAGGTCGGTAGCGTTTGCGCTAATGCGCACGTTGAACATGCCCTGGGCGTTGAGGGCCTGGTGCAGGAGGATCTGGTGGGATGGGCGAGCCTGGTGGATCAACACGTAGGGCTGGTGCATGAGCCGCTCCTGGTGGGAGGACCGGCTAAGTTAGGCGTTGCGTGGGTTGTGCCTGAATAAGACGTTTCTGATTGGACTGAGGGAAAAGTCTGAGATATTGGGGCCGCTTTGCGGCCCATCGCCGGCAAGCCAGCTCCCACAGGTACATCACAAGGCCCGAAGGCTGTGGAGTACCTGTGGGAGCTGGCTTGCCGGCGATGGGCTGCAAAGCAGCCCCCGGCTACAACTGGGTTTTACAGCGGCTTGCCGCGGTTGCCGTGCTGGCTGACAAAGTCCTGTACCGCTTTCAGGTCATTGGCCAGCACCGTGCAGCGCTCTTCACGGCTGAACAGGTCGCTGAGGTGCGCCGGCAGTTCCAGTGCCTTGCCCACACCGGCCTTCTCCACCGCTTCCGGGAACTTGACCGGGTGCGCGGTACCCAGCACCACCATCGGGGTGTCCAGGCTGCGGCGGCACTCGCGGGCGGCCTTGACGCCGATCGCGGTATGCGGGTCGAGCACTTCACCGGTTGCAGCAAACACTTCGGCAATGGTCTCGCAGGTTTGCTCGTCGCTCACCGCCAGCGAGTCGAACAGCTTGCGTGCTTCGGTCCAGCGGTCTTGCTCGACGCTGAAGCCGCCACCTTGCTTGAAGTTGGCCATCAAATCGGCAATGGCGCCACCGTTGCGGCCGTGCAGGTCGAACAGCAGGCGCTCGAAGTTGGACGAAACCATGATGTCCATCGACGGCGACAAGGTCGCGTGCAGGGTGTCCTTGACGTACTGGTTGCCGCTCATGAAGCGGTGCAGGATGTCGTTGCGGTTGGTGGCGACGATCAGCTGGCTGACCGGCAGGCCCATGTTGCGCGCCAGGTAACCGGCGAAGATGTCGCCGAAGTTGCCGGTCGGTACCGAGAACGCCACCGAGCGCGCCGGGCCACCCAACTGCAGGGCTGCGTGGAAGTAGTAGACGATCTGGGCCATGATGCGCGCCCAGTTGATCGAGTTGACTGCCACCAGGCGGGTGCCCTTGAGGAAGGACTGGTCGGCGAAGCTGGCCTTGACCATCTCCTGGCAGTCATCGAAGTTGCCTTCGATGGCGATGTTGTGAATGTTGTCGCCAAAGATGGTGGTCATCTGGCGACGCTGCACTTCCGAGACGCGCTGGTGCGGGTGCAGGATGAAGATGTCGACGTTGTCGCAACGGCGGCAGCCTTCGATGGCGGCAGAACCGGTATCACCACTGGTGGCGCCAACGATCACTACGCGCTCGTTGCGCTTGGCCAGCACGTGGTCGAGCAGGCGGCCGAGCAGTTGCAGGGCAAAGTCCTTGAACGCCAGGGTCGGGCCGTGGAACAGCTCCAGCACCCACTCGTTGCTGTTCAGCTGACGCAGCGGGGCAACCGCAGCATGGGCGAACTCGCCGTAGGTTTCTTCAAGGATCTTCTTGAAGTCGGCGTCGGCGATGCTGCCTTCGACGAACGGGCGCATCACCCGGAAGGCCAGCTCGTGGTAAGGCAGGCCAGCCCAGGAGGCGATTTCTTCCTGGGTGAAGCGAGGCAGGTTTTCAGGGACGTACAGGCCGCCGTCGCTGGCCAGGCCAGCCAGCAGCACATCTTCGAAATTCAGGGCCGGAGCCTGACCGCGGGTACTGATATAGCGCATGGGTGCAAACCTTCGATGCTGAGGCCCGGGCCGCGCCGGCGGCCCGGGCACAAAATTAATTGAGCTGTTCGACGCGGATGCGCACGACCTTGCCGACCACGTCCTGCAGGGCTTCCAGCGCGACGATGGCGTCGTTGATGCGCTGCTCGACCACACCGTGGGTCAGCAGGATCATCGGCACCAGGCCGTCCTGTTCCTCGGCCTCCTTCTGCATGATCGACTCGATGTTGATGCCGCGCTCCGACAGGATGCTGGCTACCTGAGCCAGCACGCCCGGGTGGTCCTTGGCCTGGATACGCAGGTAGTAGGCACTTTCGCAGGCCTCGATCGGCAGGATCGGGTGGGCCGACAGCGAGTCTGGCTGGAAGGCCAGGTGCGGCACGCGGTTTTCCGGGTCGGAGGTCATGGCGCGGACCACGTCGACCAGGTCACCGACCACCGACGAAGCGGTAGGCTCCATGCCGGCGCCCGCGCCGTAGTACAGGGTGGAACCTGCAGCGTCACCGTTGACCATCACGGCGTTCATCACACCGTTGACGTTGGCGATCAGGCGGTCGGCCGGGATCAGCGTCGGGTGCACACGCAGTTCGATGCCTTCAGCGGTGCGCCGGGCTACGCCCAGGTGCTTGATGCGGTAGCCCAGGGCCTCGGCATAGTTCACGTCAGCGGTGGTCAGCTGGGTGATGCCTTCGGTGTAAGCCTTGTCGAACTGCAGCGGGATGCCGAAGGCGATGGATGCCAGGATGGTCAGCTTGTGCGCGGCGTCAATGCCCTCGACGTCAAAGGTCGGGTCGGCTTCGGCATAACCCAGCGCCTGGGCTTCGGCCAGCACGTCCGGGAAGGCACGGCCCTTCTCGCGCATTTCGGTGAGGATGAAGTTGCCGGTGCCGTTGATGATGCCGGCCAGCCAGTTGATGCGGTTGGCCGACAGGCCCTCGCGAATGGCCTTGATTACCGGGATGCCGCCAGCCACGGCCGCTTCGAAGGCGACGATCACCCCCTTCTCGCGGGCCTTGGCGAAGATTTCGTTGCCGTGCACGGCAATCAGCGCCTTGTTGGCGGTGACCACGTGCTTGCCGTTTTCAATGGCCTTGAGCACCAGGTCGCGGGCGATGGTGTAGCCACCGATCAGCTCGATGACAATGTCGATCTCCGGGTTGCTCGCAACTTCGAACACGTCAGCGGTAATGGGGGTACCGGTAATCTGGCAGTTCGGGTTCTGCGAGCGCATGGCGATCTGTGCCACTTCAATACCGCGCCCGGCACGGCGGGCAATCTCCTCGGCGTTGCGCTGAAGTACATTGAAGGTTCCGCCACCGACGGTCCCCAACCCACAGATGCCTACTTTGACCGGTTTCACTGTGAACTCCCCATTGAACGGCCGACACTGTTGCCGACCGTGAAACATGCCGTCACCCCATGACGACGGCGTACTGAATTGGATTACTTGGCCAGTGCCAGCTTGGCAACTTGCGGTGCCGGCTGGTAGCCCGGAATGACCTGGCCGCTTTCAAGCACGATGGCCGGCGTGCCGTTGACACCGATCGACTGGCCCAGCTGGAACTGCTTGCCGACCGGGTTGGCGCACTTGGCGGCCTTGATTTCTTCGCCTTCGACCATCTTGTCCATCGCCCCACGGCGGTCGCTGGAGCACCACACCGCCTGCAACTGCTGGTCACCCGGTGAGCCGAGGCCCTGGCGCGGGAAGGCAACGTAGCGCACTTCGATACCGCGGCGGTTCAACTCGGGCACTTCGGCGTGCAGCTTGTGGCAATACGGGCAGGTGGTGTCGGTAAACACGGTGATGTGCGACTTGGTCTCGCCCTTGGCAGGATAAACCACCATCTCGGCGGCTGGAATGCCGTTGATGAGCTTGGCGATGCCTTGGCGCTCGGTTTTTTCGGTGAGGTTGACCGGCTTGCCGTCCTGGATCTGGAACAGGTAGCCCTGCATCACGAACTGGCCATCGGCGCTGGCGTACAGCACACGGCCGCCCTGCAGCTTGACTTCGTAGAGGCCGTTGAGCGGGCTGCTGGCCACGCTTTCCACAGGCACTTCCAGCTCAAGGTTCTGCAACGATTTACGGATGGCCTGTTCGGCACCGGCATTGCTATCGGTTGCCGCAGCAACGGCAAAGGTACTGGCCAGCGCCAAGGCGGCGGCGGCGAAAAACTGGGTCACGCGCATGGGAACTCCTGAAGGCGGACAGGGGCCGGAGGGCGCCACCTGCGAAAAATACGCGGTGGCCGTGCGGCCCTTGGTGCAAACCGCCCAAGCCTACCACATCACGCCACCGGTGAAGGGCCTTGCCAGGACCAGTCAGCGGAACATGAAAAACATTCATCCACGCGGATGGTGCTGGGCGTGCAGCTGCTGCAGGCGGGCCTTGGCGACGTGGGTGTAGATCTGCGTGGTCGACAAGTCGCTGTGGCCGAGCAACATCTGTACCACGCGCAGATCGGCGCCATGGTTGAGCAGGTGCGTGGCGAAGGCGTGGCGCAGGGTATGCGGCGACAGCGGCTTGTCGATACCGGCAACCCGGGCATGGTGCTTGATGCGGTGCCAGAAGGTCTGGCGGGTCATCTGTTCGCCGCGCTGGCTGGGGAACAGCACATCGCTGGGGCGGCCATTGAGCAGCTCGGCGCGACCATCACGCTGGTAGCGTTCCAGCCACACCACCGCCTCTTCACCCATGGGCACCAGGCGTTCCTTGCTGCCCTTGCCCATTACACGCAAGACACCTTGGCGCAGGTTGACCTGGTCGAGGGTCAGGCTGACCAGTTCGGTGACGCGCAGGCCACAGGCATACAACACCTCGAGCATGGCCCGGTCGCGCTGGCCGATGGCCTCGCCGAGGTCCGGGGCTTGCAGCAAGGCTTCGACGTCGGCTTCGGACAACGACTTAGGCAATGGCTTGCCCAGCTGCGGCATGTCGACCTGCAAGGTTGGGTCGATGGCCACCAGCTTTTCCCGCAGCAGGTAGCGGAAGAAGCCGCGCAGCCCGGAGAGGAAGCGCGCCGTGGAGCGTGGCTTGTAGCCCTGATCGAGGCGCCAGGCGAGGTGGTCGAGGATCAGGTCACGGCCGGCGTCGGGCAGGGAAACCGAATGCTCCTGAAGCCAGCCGTTGAACAGGGCCAGGTCGCTGCGGTAGGAGGCACGGGTGTTGTCAGACAGGCCTTTCTCAAGCCACAGGGTGTCGAGGAACTGGTCGATCAAGGGGTGGTCTAGGGCGGGCATTCGGGGCTGCTGGGTGTTGTTGGTGGGGCTAGTGTTTCACAGCAGCTCACAGGTTGTCTGTACTGGCCTATTCGCGGGCACGCCCGCTCCCACAGGGCTCTCCACAGAATCTGAATGCAGCGCTGTACCTGTGGGAGCGGGCGTGCCCGCGAAGAGGCCTGCACAGAAGAGCTCAGGCCTGGGGCAACACGGGCACGGGGCGCTTGTCCTCGTCGATGGCTACAAAGCTGAACACCCCGTGAATCGCCCGCTCGCGGCCGTCCAGGTACATGTTTTCGACAAACACATCCACCTGCACCTGCAAGCTGGTATTGCCAACCTTGACCACCGAACCCACCAGCTCGACGATCGAGCCCGCCGGGATCGGGTGCTTGAAGTCGATGCGGTCGGTGGACACGGTCACCAACGGCAGGCGGCAGAAGCGCGTGGCGGCGATGAACGACACTTCGTCCATCCAGGCCAGCGCGGTACCGCCGAACAGGGTGTTGTGGTGGTTGGTGGTGTTGGGGAACACCGCCTTGGTCACGCGGGTCACCGACAGCTCGGTGCGGCGCTGGATTTCCTGGTCTCGGGTAGTCATGGCATTCACATTTTCAGGGTTTCAAAACGCAAAAAGCAGCCCGAAGGCTGCTTTTTTCTCGCTAGGCGGCCTCGGCCACCGGGCAAACTGTACTCAGGACAGTTTTTCCTTGATGCGAGCGGCTTTGCCGGACAGGTCGCGCAGGTAGTACAGCTTGGCTTTACGCACGTCACCACGACGTTTCACGGCCAGGCTGTCGATTTGCGGGCTGTAGGTCTGGAAGGTACGCTCTACGCCAACGCCGCTGGAGATCTTGCGCACGGTGAAAGCGCTGTTCAGACCGCGGTTACGCTTGGCGATAACAACGCCTTCGAACGCCTGCAGACGGGAACGCTCGCCTTCCTTCACTTTAACCTGAACGACAACGGTGTCGCCTGGTGCGAAGGTCGGGATTTCCTTGCTCATCTGCTCGGCTTCGAGCTGCTGGATGATCTTGTTGGTCATGCTGTGCTCCTAAGATGGATACGCGATCCACCATCGATACGTTTAACTATCGTCCCGCTCGCGGAGGTATTCCTCGAGCAGCTTCTTCTCTTCTCCAGAAAGCGAGCGACTTTCCAGAAGATCGGCGCGTCGTTCGAAGGTCCTACCAAGGGACTGCTTCATCCTCCAACGCCGGATATGTGCATGGTTGCCACTTAGCAACACGTCGGGAACACGCTGATCCGCATACACCTCAGGTCGGGTGTAGTGCGGGCAATCCAGCAGACCGTCGGTGAAGGAATCTTCTTCCGCCGAGTCCACATGCCCTAAAGCTCCGGGCAGCAGCCGTGTAACCGCATCGATCAGTACCATGGCCGGCAGCTCGCCACCGGAAAGCACATAGTCGCCAATCGACCACTCCTCATCGACATGAGCCTCGATAAAGCGCTCGTCGATGCCTTCATAACGACCGGCGATCAGGATCAACGATTCCTGTTCGGCCAGGCCTTTGACCGCCTGCTGAGTCAGCTTGCGGCCTTGTGGCGAAAGGTAGATCACCTTCGCCGCTGCTCCGGTCGCTTGCCTGGCGCTAACCAGGGCGTCTTCCAGAGGCTTGATTTTCATCACCATGCCCGGACCACCGCCAAACGGCCGATCATCCACCGTGTGGTGACGATCTGTGGTGTAGTCCCGCGGGTTCCAGCAAGTCACCTGAAGCAACCCCTGTTTCACCGCGCGGCTGGTAATGCCGTACTCCGTGATGGCCGAGAACATCTCAGGGAACAACGTGATGACGTCTACGCGAAGGTTACCCATCGTTTAGAAGTCCGCGTCCCATTCAACCCGCATCACGCCTGCTTCCAGGTCGATTGCCAGCACACATTGCTCCGTATAGGGCAACAGACGCTCGCGATCATCCAGGCTGCCTGCGCAGGGCTTGACCACCATTACATCGTTCGCACCGGTCTCCAACAGGTGATCGACCTTGCCGAACAGCTGTTCGTCCTGGTTGATGACCTTCAGGCCTTGCAACTGGTACCAGTAGTACTCGTCGGCAGCCAGGTTGGGCAAAAGGCTCCGCGCAATGCAGATTTCGTAACCGCTCAGAAGACGGGCTTCATCGCGATCGTCGAGGCCTTTCAGCTTTACGACCAGGCCCTTTTGGGAGCCACGACCGTTGACCAGCTCGACCTGCTTTACCTTGCCTTCGTGCCGAAGCGTCCAGCGCGGATAATCCAACAGGTTTTCAATCGGATCGGTAAAGGAATACACCTTCACCTCGCCGCGAACGCCGTGAACCGAAAAAATCTTGCCGACAACGATGAGGTCATCAGCCTTTTCTGGCGTCGCGTTCATACTGTTCAGGCAGCGGCCTTGGCAGCGTCCTTCAGCAGCTGAGCAACGCGCTCAGACGGCTGTGCGCCCTGGCTCAGCCAGTAGGTGACGCGCTCTTGGTTGACCGACAGCTTGACTTCGGCGCCCGATGCGATCGGGTTGAAGAAGCCAACGCGCTCAACGAAACGGCCGTCACGGGCGTTACGCGAGTTGGTCACGGTCAGGTGGTAGAATGGGCGCTTTTTCGAGCCGCCACGGGCCAGACGAATGGTTACCATGTGAACATCGTTCCTATAGTCGGTGTTGCAGTTTGTACTGCAAATCTGAATGCCAAATAGGCACACGGGTGCCCAAAAGGCCGCATATTCTCGGGGAATACACGGACATTTGCAAATGACTTTTTCGGCAAGGCACTGCCCCACCGTCCAGATTTGCCGGTTGCGCCGCGAAATCCGCGGCCGTTGCCCCGCCGAAGCGGGCGTTCTGGGCGCCTGGCCGATAAACGGCAGGCGCCCGGAATAAGGGTTACAGCTTCGGCATGCCGCCGCCAGGCAGCATACCGCCAAGGCCGCGCATCATCTTGGCCATGCCGCCTTTGGCAGAAAACTTCTTCATCATCTTCTGCATCTGCTTGTGCTGCTTGATCAGCCGGCCGATGTCCTGCACCTGAGTGCCGGAACCCAGGGCGATGCGGCGCTTGCGCGAACCACTGATCAGGTCAGGGTCGCGGCGCTCGGCCGGGGTCATGGAGTTGATGATCGCCTCCATCTGCTTGAACTGCTTCTCGGCCGCGCCCTGGGCGTTGCCCATCTGCGACAGGTTGACCCCGCCGATGCTCGGCAGCTTGTCCATCAGGCCGCCCAGGCCGCCCATGTTCTTCATTTGTTGCAGCTGGTCGCGGAAGTCTTCAAGGTCGAAGCCCTTGCCCTTCTTCAGCTTCTTGGCCAGCTTGTCGGCCTTGGCCTTGTCGATGGTCTGCTCGGCCTGCTCGATCAGGCTGAGCACGTCGCCCATGCCGAGAATGCGCGAGGCGACGCGGTCAGGGTGGAACGGCTCGAGGGCCTCGGTCTTTTCACCCATACCGATGAACTTGATCGGCTTGCCGGTAATGGCACGCACCGACAGTGCAGCACCGCCACGGGCATCACCATCGACCTTGGTCAGCACCACGCCGGTCAGCGGCAGGGCCTCGCCAAACGCCTTGGCGGTGTTGGCAGCGTCCTGGCCGGTCATGGCGTCGACCACGAACAGGGTCTCGATCGGCTTGACTGCAGCGTGCAGCGCCTTGATCTCGTCCATCATGTCGGCGTCGATGTGCAAACGGCCGGCGGTGTCGACGATGACCACGTCGATGAATTTCAGCTTGGCTTCGCGGATGGCCGCTTCGGCAATGGCCACCGGCTTCTGGCTGATGTCGGACGGGAAGAAGGTGACGCCGATGTCGTTGGCCAGGGTTTCCAGCTGCTTGATCGCCGCCGGGCGGTAAACGTCGGCGGAGACCACCATCACGCTCTTTTTCTTGCGCTCTTTAAGGAAGCGCGCCAGCTTGCCGGCGGTGGTGGTCTTACCCGCGCCCTGCAGGCCGGCCATCAGCACCACGGCAGGTGGCGCGGCGTTCAGCGCGAGGTCTTCGTTGGCCGCACCCATCAGGCTTTCCAGCTCGGCCTGAACGATCTTCACGAACGCCTGACCCGGGGTCAGGCTGCGCGACACTTCGGTGCCAACCGCGCGTTCCTTGACGCTGTTGACGAAATCCTTGACCACCGGCAGGGCAACGTCGGCCTCGAGCAGGGCCATGCGCACTTCGCGCAGCGTGTCCTTGATGTTGTCTTCGGTCAGCTTGGCCTTGCCGGTGACATGGCGCAGCGTCTGTGACAGGCGGTCGGTCAGGTTTTCGAACATGGTGATCCTTTCAGGCCCAGTAAAAGCCGAGGTTTGTCAGGCGCCCGCGAGGAAATGCACACCCGCCGGGCACAGCAAGGCGGCGATTATAGCGAAGTGCAGCGGCTGCGCACACCTTGGGAGATATTCGGTGCCTGCTCCGGCCTCTTCGCGGGCGCGCCCGCTCCCACAGAGGGAGCCTGCGTTGTACCTGTGGGAGCGGGCATGCCCGCGAATGCCCTGACACAAGCCTTCAGTCTTCCTAGACCAGCGGGATCTATGCCAAACTCCGTCTCTTTAAAGGCTCGCCAACCAGGACTTATGGTCTCCTCACCCAGCCTCATCCCCAACCTGATCGCCGCCGGCCTTTATATAGCTGCGGCCATCTACCAGGGCTCGCACCTGGCCCAGGGCCGTAAGGCCGACAAACGCCTGCTTGGCCTGCTGGGCGCTTTCGCGGTACTGGCCCAGGCCGGCGCGCTGTTCTTCCAGCTGATCACCCCGCTGGGCCTGAGCCTGGACTTCTTCAGCGCCGCCAGCCTGATCGCCGTAGCGGTCATCGCCCTGACCCTGATCGCCTGCCTGCGCATACCGGTGGAAAACCTGCTCGTGCTGCTGTTCCCACTGGGTGCGGTCACTGCGCTGCTGGCGCAGTTCGCGCCACCCGGCACAGTGCCGCTGATCAACGAACAACCGGGCATCCTTGCGCATATCCTGCTGTCGATCCTGGCCTACGGGCTGTTCACCATCGCGGTGTTCCAGTCGCTGTTGCTGCTGCTGCAGGACCGCCAACTGAAGAACAAGCACCCGTCCGGGCTGATCCGCAACTTCCCACCGCTGCAAACCATGGAAAGCCTGCTGTTCGGCTTCCTCTGGGCCGGCTGGTGCCTGCTGTCGCTGTCATTGATCTCGGGCTGGCTGTTCCTCGACAACCTGTTTGCCCAGCACCTGGTACACAAGACCTTGCTGGCATGCGTGGCCTGGGTGGTGTTCAGCGTGTTGCTGTGGGGCCGCACGCGCCTGGGTTGGCGTGGCCACAAGGCCATCCGCTGGACGCTGGCCGGTTTCTGCCTGCTGATGCTGGCCTATTTCGGCAGCAAGCTGGTTCGCGAATTCATCTTGCATATCTGACGGCCGCCCATGGACACCCTGCCGTACGCACCGCTATTCGGCACCCTGGCACTGGCCCTTATGTGGTCGGCGCTGTTCACTGCCGTGGATACCGCCCGCCTGCTGCTCAATGGTTCCCTGCGCACCAACGAGGAAGGCCAGCCCGTGCTCCCTGCGCAGGCACTGGTGCTGTGCGCCAGCCTGGGCAAGCTGCTGGTGCTGGGCCTCGCCTGCCTGGTGGGCCAGCGCCATAGTGGCGAACATGGTTTCTGGCTGGCGGGGCTGGCCGCCACCTGCACCTTGCTGGTATTTGCCGAGTACCTGCCGCGCCGCCTGGCCCGCCGCAACCCGCAGGCACTCGTCAGCCTTGGCGCCAGCCTGCTCAAAGTGCCCCTCGCCCTGCTACAGCCGCTGGGCTGCCTGCTGGACGGCGTTGCCAAGCTACTGCTGCGCCCGTTCCGCGTGCAACCTACGGCCGTAGCCCTGCACCCGCAGGAAGCCGATGACTTCGACGAAGACGACCAGCACGAAGCCCCCCGCCACGGCCTGCTCGACGGCCTGCAGTCGCTGGACAAAGTCACCGTCAATGACATCCTGGTGCCGCGCAACGAAGTGGACGGCATCAACCTGGACGAACCGATCGAACGCATCATCGAACAGTTGATCGTCAGCCGTCACACTCGCCTGCCGGTGTATCACAACGACATCAACCAGGTCGAAGCCATCCTCAATACCAAGCTGATCAGCCATCTCTTGCCCAAGGCCGAACTGACCCTGGATGCCTTGCACAGCGCCTGTTACGAACCCTATTTCGTGCCGGAAAGCACGCCCCTGCAGTTGCAGTTGCTGAACTTCCACAAGCAGCAACGCCGCATGGGCGTAGTGGTGGACGAGTACGGCGAGGTGCAGGGCATCGTCACCCTTGAAGACATCCTCGAAGAGATCGTTGGCGAGTTCGAGGACGAACAAAGCCTGGAAAACCCCCACGTGCACCCGCAGCCTGATGGCACCTTCGTCATCGATGGCACCGCCTCGCTGCGCGAAATCAACCGTACACTGGGCTGGCACCTGCCCTGCGACGGCGGGCCGAAAACCCTTAACGGGCTGGTGACCGAAGCGCTGGAGAGCATCCCGGAAAGCGCCGTTTGCCTGAAGATCGGCCGCTATCGCCTGGAAATCCTCGAAACAGAGGACAATTGTGCCAGCAAGGTACTGGTGTGGACCGTGACCCGATAGATATACTCGACTCACGCTTACCCAGCCCCGCCGTCCCGCCTGCTACCCGCACCCGGCGCAAAACGGCCAGTCCGCTCCACTGACACGCCCTGCGGTCCTGCTTCAACACCCTGAACAGTGCCTGCCCCGCCCCTATCCCCCTTGGGCTATCGTCAGTCGGGCGCACACAACAACAAAACGCTCCGGCGTCCGCGCAACAGTGCCTGCCCTTTGCTGAGCACGCCGTCGCGGGCCATGCCCATGGAGCTGGACCAGACTGTTAGGGACCTACTTAATGACAACCAGCAGCACCTATGCCGAAGCGCCTTCCGCACCGGTCAACTCGCCTGCGCGGGTAGCCACCGCCAGCTTCATCGGCACCGCCATCGAGTTCTATGATTTCTACGTCTACGCCACCGCCGCTGCCCTGGTGATTGGCCCGGTGTTCTTCCCGTCCGGCTCGGGTACCGCGCAAATGCTGGCGGCCTTCCTCACCTTCGGCATCGCCTTCCTCGCCCGCCCGCTGGGCTCGGCGCTGTTCGGCCACTTTGGCGACCGCATCGGCCGCAAGTCGACCCTGGTTGCCTCGCTGTTGCTGATGGGCGTCTCCACCACGGCCATCGGCGTGCTGCCGGGTTATGACAGCATTGGCGTGTGGGCACCGATCATTCTCTGCCTGCTGCGTTTTGGCCAAGGCCTGGGCTTGGGCGGCGAATGGGGTGGCGCAGCGTTGCTGGCCACCGAGAACGCCCCGGAGGGCAAGCGTGCCTGGTTCGGCATGTTCCCGCAGCTGGGCCCATCGATCGGCTTTTTGGCCGCCAACGGCTTGTTCCTGACCCTGGCGCTGACCCTGAGCGACGAGCAGTTCCGCGACTGGGGCTGGCGCATTCCGTTCCTGCTCAGCGCTGCACTGGTGCTGGTCGGCCTGTACGTGCGGCTGAAACTTGAAGAAAGCCCGGTGTTCGCCAAGGCAGTTGCTCGCCAGGAACGGGTGAAGATGCCGGTGGTGGACCTGTTCGCCAAGCACTGGCGCCCTACCCTGCTGGGCGCTGCGGCGATGGTGGTGTGCTACGCGCTGTTCTATATCTCGACGGTGTTCTCGCTGAGCTACGGCGTGACCACGCTGGGCTACAGCCGCGAGACATTCCTTGGCCTGCTGTGCTTTGCAGTGGTGTTCATGGCCCTGGCGACGCCGCTGTCGGCCTGGCTCAGCGACCGCTACGGGCGCAAACCGGTGCTGATCGTCGGCGGCCTGCTGGCGGTGGCTTCGGGCTTTACCATGGAGCCGCTGCTGACTTCGGGGTCGACCACTGGCGTGGCGCTGTTCCTGGCCATCGAGCTGTTCCTGATGGGCGTGACCTTTGCGCCGATGGGTGCACTGCTGCCTGAGCTGTTCCCGACTCACGTGCGTTATACCGGGGCTTCGGCGGCGTATAACCTGGGCGGCATCGTCGGCGCATCGGCGGCACCGTTCTTTGCCCAGAAGCTGGTGAGCATGGGCGGGTTGAGCTGGGTGGGGGGTTATGTGTCGGCGGCGGCGGTGATCAGTTTGATTGCTGTGCTGTGCCTGAAAGAGACCCGCAATACCGAGCTTTGATCCATTGGGGCTGCTTTGCAGCCCTTTCGCGACACAAGGCCGCTCCTACAGGGACCGCGCAAGCCGAGGCTGATGCGATTCCCTGTAGATACCGTCTTGACCCTCACCCCGCAAGAGGGATTTTGGGGTCAAACGGTATCCCCGACTTCACCACCCCGTAAACCAGGTGCAGCA
>NZ_JBIVXJ010000027.1:0-89952 GCF_044769185.1 Pseudomonas sp. NPDC090592 | reverse complement strand
CGCAGGCGAATGACCAGGCCGAACAGCGGGTTTGCCGCGTCGAGCATCAGGTTTTCGAAGGCGCCACGTATCTGGAACTCGGGGTCGGCGGGGTAACCATCGTAGTCCGGCTGGCCGGCTTGCCTTCCCTCGTCGGCCGGGTAAGGCGAGGGGGGGCCCTGCGGGCCGTCAAGCATCCCGTGCAAGGTGTTTTCGGTTACTTCGCGGGCATCGGCAGCGCCCTCGGGTTTTACCGGAGGGGTATCAGGTGGGCCGGGCATGAAGGGGTCCTTGTCTACCAGCAGGCTGAAGACACGAACACTATCGGGGAATCAATTCTTCAAGGAGTCTGGGGCTTCCTAAACGGTTGTAGGATTCGTCTCTTCTTCGAGTTACCAGACATTTCTCTGGCAACATTTTGGATAAATACGTGTAGGCAAAGGGGCTAATGCCAGTCAGTTAAGCAATTTGGGGCCGCGTTGCGGCCCATCGCCGGCAAGCCACACACAGGGATCGCATCAGGGCTGACAGGTGTTGGCCACAAGATATGCAGCGCCTGGGAGACCGAGCGCCGCCCGCGCGGCGCTCGGTCTCCCAGGCCCCGAAGATGCCGTGGCGAGCACCTCGCAACCCTGATGCCATTGCCAGAAACCATAGAATCTCCCACAGGTACGGCGCATGGCTTGAGTTCAGTGCAATCGTTGTGGGAGCTGGCTTGCCTGCGATGGGCTGCGCAGCAGCCCCGGCAGTCTCCTATCAAACTCAGGCAAATAGCTTGGCCACACACGCCAGCTTTTTCTTGTAAGAACGCCGCGCTTCCAGTGCCTGCTCCAGGCTCACCGCCAGGAACCGTGCCTGCTGGTTGGGCTGCATCTGGCCGATCAGGTCGAGGTCGGCACTGATCACCGTGCCGATCATGGCGTAACCACCACCGGACACGGCATCACGGTGCAGAATGATCGGCTCCAGGCCCGCCGGCACCTGGATCGAGCCGATCGGGTAGCAGCTGTCAACGATGTTCGAAGGGTCGGAACCTGCACCAAATGGCTGCTCCCGTGGCTGGAAGCTCAAGGCGCTGCCACCTTTGTAGCGGTAGCCGATACGGTCTGCTTCGGAGCCGACCGTCCAGGCCTGGGTAAAGAAGCTTTGCGCCGCCGTTTCGGTCAGACGGTGGAAATACAGCCCCGGCACTACCCGCAACACCACCTCGCCACCCAAAGCCTGGCGCAAGGCCATGGGCAAGCTTGCTCCGGCCCGGGTCCTGCCACTCGCAACACCGACCGGCAACAGGTCGCCGGCCATCAACTTGCGCCCGTGCAAGCCACCCAGGGCGCCCAGTGCGTAGGTAGAACGGCTGCCGAGCACCTGCGGCACGTCGATGCCGCCCGCCACGGCCACATACGCCCTGGCCCCCGCGGTGGGAAAGCCGAAACGCAGCACCTGCCCGGCACGCACGGCAAACGCCGTGTCCGGGCGTTGCTCGCGGCCATCCAGCAACGCGGGCATCTGTGCACCGCATACGGCCACCAGCGCATCCTGCTGGAACTCCAGCTCCGGCCCCACCAGCGCGCACTCCAGGGCAGCCGCGCCGGCCGGGTTGCCCACCAGGTGGTTGGCAGCGCACAAGGCATACTGATCGAGTGCGCCGGACGGCGGAATGCCGAGGTGGTAGTAGCCTTCACGGCCCAGGTCCTGGACCGAGGTGGCCAGGCCGGGTTTGAGCACCTTGATCATGCCAGCACCTCCTGCAGCGATTTGGGGTAGCCGACCGGGTCGGCGAGGAAGGCATCCAGAGAAAACTCGACCGGGCGAATGCGCAGGTCGAAACGGCCCTCCTCCACATCCGCCACCGCCTGGTCGTAGGCCCTACGGTCGATGGGCTTGAACTGCACGATGTCGCCTGGGCGGAAGAACACCATGTGCTGTTTCAGGTAATTCAGCGTTTGCTGCGGGTCGTAGATCGGTGCCGGGGTGACGCCGAACATCTGGTAGCCCCCTGCCCCGCGCACCGAGTAGATGCAACCGAAGCAACCGCCATGGCCCAAGGTGAGCTTGGGGGTGTCGGTGCGCGGGCGCAGGTATTTGGGCACCTCAAGTTGGCGCTCGCGCTCGACCATCTGGAACATGAACGGCAGGCCCGCCACGAAACCGACCATCGATACGAACCAGGGCGCGCCACTGTGGGCAGCGATGAATGCGTCCACGTCGGCCAGGCCGTTGATACGCGCCGCGTACTCAAGGTCGGTGCTGTGCGGGTCCTGGTGGCGGTCGCGGAAACGCATCAGGGTTTCATGGGTCCACGGGTCGTTGTACAGCACCGGGATCTCGATGATCCGCGTCTGCAAGGAGCGCTCGGCCACGGCCTGCGCTTCGGCGCCTTGCACCGCTTCGAGCAGCGCCTGCGGTGCAATGCGATCCGGGTCAAAGCGGATCTGGAACGAGGCGTTGGCCAGGCACACGTCCAGCACGCCATCCAGGGCCAACCGCTCGACTGCGCGGGTGACGGCCATGCCCTTGAAGAAGGCTTCCAGCGACATGCTTTCGCTGACTTCGGCAAACAGGTGCTCGTCGGCGCCGAAGCTGTAGCGGATCGGGGTTGTAGCAAGCGGTTCGGCCATGACTGTTCCTTTTCTTGGAATCTTTATAGAAAGGCAGGCGAAAACAAAATGCACGGGCTCCGGCCTGTACCGGCCGGATACCTCACGACTCAGCGCGGCGCACGCACCACGATACCCGCCGCGTCCAGCGCCTTGCGCGTGGCTTCTACCAGGTCGAGCGCGCCGGGGGTATCGCTGTGCAGGCAGATGGAATCGAACGCGATGGCCAGGTCCTGGCCTTCGACCGTGCGTACCACACCTTGCTGGCAAGCGCGCAGTACCCGGTCTGCAACGGCCTTGGGGTCGTAGCCACGCACATTGCGGGTAAACACGATGGAACCGCTCAGGTCGTACTCGCGGTCGGCGTAGAACTCGCGAACCACCGGTTGGCCAAGCGCCTGGGCAATACGGCAAATCACCGAGCCCGGCATGCAATACAACAGCAGCTCCGGCTCGATCACCCGCAGGTTTTCCACCAGCAGCCGGGCGGCATCTTCGTCACGTGCCAGGTGCATGTACAGCGCACCGTGCGGCTTGATGTGCTGCAGGCGCACGCCTTGGGCGCGGGCAATTTCCCGCAGGGCGCCCAGCTGGTAGAGCATGTCGTCGACCAGCTCCTGGGCAGGCGCGTTGATATGCCTGCGGCCGAAGCCGACCAGGTCACGGAAACCCGGGTGCGCACCCACTGCCACACCCAGGGCTTTGGCCCGTTCCACGGTGCGGCGCATGGTGCCGGGGTCGCCGGCATGGAAGCCGGTGGCGATGTTGGCGCTGCTGATGTAGCCCATCAGCTCGTTGTCGACGCCGTCGCCAATGGTCCACGGGCCAAACCCCTCGCCCATGTCCGAGTTGAAATCCACCACCTGCATGACTGCTTCTCCTGGCGCTTGTGACTGCATGCCAGCCACGTTAAATTCTCCACACCCCCTTGGGAAGATCTATAAACAGATAGGGTGTCTTCGGAAAATCAGATACCCCAGGAGCCCACCGTGTCACTGACCCTGCGCCAGGTCCGCTATTTCGTTGCCACTGCCGAGATCGGCCAGATTTCCCAGGCCGCCATCCACCTGAACATTTCTCAGTCGGCGGTGACCACGGCGATCAAGGAGCTGGAGGCCATGCTGGGTGTGCTGCTGTTCCAGCGTTCGGCCCAGGGCATGAACCTGACCGAGGCCGGCCGGCACTTCCTGAACCGCGCCTATGTGATCTTGCGCAGCGTCGATGACGCCCTGAACAGCCCGCTGCCGGACGTGCGTGCCAATGGCCTGCTGCGCCTGGCGGCCAGTTACACGGTGATCGGCTACTTCCTGCCACACCACTTGCAACGGCTTGAGCACTGGCACCCGGACGTGACCCTGGAGCTGTACGAACAGGAACGAAGCGCCATTGAACAAGGCTTGCTGGAGGGGCGTTTCGACATGGCGGTAGTGCTCACCGCCAACCTCACCCACCCCGACATTGTCTCGGAGACGCTGTTCAACTCTGAGCGCCGGCTATGGCTGCCCGGCCACCACCCGCTGTGCGAGCGCTCGTCGGTGAGCCTGGCCGATGTGGCCTGCGAGCCGTTCATCCTGCTGACCGTGGACGAAGCCGAACAGAGCGCCATGCGTTATTGGGAGCAGTCCGGGCAGCGCCCGAGCGTGCGGGTGCGCACCAGTTCGGTGGAGGCAGTACGCAGCATGGTCGCCAATGGCAGTGGCGTGGCGATCCTGTCGGACCTGGTGCACAGGCCCTGGTCTCTGGAGGGCAAGCGCATTGAAACAGTGACCATCAGCGACCCGGTAACGCCGATGAGCGTAGGGCTGGCCTGGCATCGGGAGCGGGCGTTCAGCCCGGCGATGCAGGCCGTGCGCAACTACTTCCATGATGCATTTCTGGCGCCGCAGCAGTTGTCTGCCCGGCGTTGAGCCTGCAATCAGTGCTTCAGGCAGCTATCGATGTTCCAGCCGTACAACCACTGCACCGCATCATGAAACTGCTCTTGTGAACGCCCTGCCCACAACTGGTTGCGCACCAGCCGCTCTACACCCTTGGCATGGTACAGCCGCCCCATTTCCCGCGCCGACCACAACACCCGGGCGGTACGTGGAATACGGACCGACTCGTACAACCGGAAGGCCGCCTGCAGGTCATGCTCACACGCCTTCACCGCCTGCCCCAGCACCACCGCATCTTCCAGTGCCATGCACGCCCCCTGGGCCAGGTACTGGGTCATCGGGTGTGCGGCGTCACCCAGCAAGGTCGCCCGCCCTTCGCCCCACTGCTCCACCGGGTCGCGGTCGGCAGTGGCCCAGCGGCGCCAGGAAGTTGGCCGGTCGAGCATCTGCCGTGGCCGCTCATGAATGCCCTCGAAGTACGACAGCACCTCTGCCTTGCTGCCATCGGTCACCCCCCACTGTTCCTCGTTGCGACTATGGAATGTCACCACCAGGTTGTACTGCTGGCCGCCGCGCAGCGGGTAATGCACCAGGTGGCAACGCGGGCCCGCCCACAACATGGGGGCGTTGACGCGCAGGTCTTCGGGCATGTTCTGCACATCCACCACTGCGCGATACACCACATGCCCGGTCACCCGCGCCGGGTCGCCGACCATGCGCTCGCGGATCACCGACTTGACGCCGTCGCAGCCAATGACTGCGTCGGCCTGGTAACGGTTGCCCTTGCTGTCGGTCAGGGTCACGCCCTGGTCGTCCATCTCCATGCCGGCGATGTGGGTCGAGGTCTGGAAGCGGATCAGCGGATTCTGCTGCACGGCTTGCAGGATCGACAGGTGAATGTCGGCCCGGTGGATCACGCCATACGGGTTGCCGAAGCGCTGGCGGAAACGCTCGCCCACCTCGATGCGCCCCACCTCATGGGCATCGATGGCATCCATCATGATCAGGTGGTCGGTGAACACCGAGCGGTTGCGCGCCGCATCACCTACACCCAGGGCATCCAGTGCCGCATAGGCATTGGGGCCAAGCTGAATGCCCGCGCCGATCTCACCGATATGGTCGGCCTGCTCCAGCAACAGCACCTGGATACCTTGCGCGGTCAGGGCCTGGGCGGCTGCAAGGCCTCCGATGCCGCCGCCGACGATGATGATTTTTTGTTGTTTGGCAGTCATGGTTGGGGTCTCCGTACAGGCTGCGGTTCTTATTGGATGAAATCGGGTTGGCGGGCTGGAGCCGCGCGCTCGAACGCGGGTTGTGCCTGGCAGTGCTGGTACACCGCCATCACCCGCGGGTAGGCTTGCAGGTCGCAGCCCATGCGCTCGGCGTTGGCCACTTGCGGCACCAGGCAGCAATCGGCCAGGGTGGGCTGCTCACCAAAGCAGTACGGACCAGCGCCATGGCGTTGGAGCAAGGCTTCGAGTGCAGTCAGCCCCTCGGCCACCCAATGGGCGTACCAGCGGTCTTTATCATCAGCGCTCACTTCCAGTACCCGCTGCAGGTAGCCCAGCACCCTCACGTTGTTCAACGGGTGAATATCGCAGGCAATCAGTTGTGCGACTTCCAGCACCCGTGCGCGCAGCAGCGGCTGCCTGGGCAACAACGGCGCCTGGGGGTACTGCGCGTCGAGGTAGTCGATGATGGCCAGCGACTGGGTCAGGCTGACGCCGTCGTTGCCGACCAGTACCGGTACGCCACCGATCGGGCTCAGTTCACGGTGCTGCGCCTGGCGTTGCTCGCCGGCCCGCAGGTTGATGCCGTGGTAATCCACCTCCAGGCCTTTGAGTGCCAGGGCAATGCGGACCCGGTACGAGGTGGAACTGTTGAAAAAGCTGTAAAGCTGCATGGCAGTAGTCCTGCTGGATCAGAGCGTGATGTGGGGGTTGGCGTGCGGCACGGCAGCCGGCCGCATGCCCTTGCAGAAAATCGCCGCAGCAGCCAGTACGGCGGGCAGCATGAGCACACCGAACAGCACCTCGAAGGACAGCCCGGCATCCATCAGCAACGCACCGCCAAAGGTGCCGCACACCGAGCCGATGCGCCCTACCCCGTGCGCCCAGCTCACCCCGGTGGCGCGGCTGCTGGTGGGGTAGAACGCGGCAGCCAGGGCATTGGCACCGACCTGCGAACCACTGATGCAAAAGCCCATGCCGGCCACACTCAAGCCCAGCAGTGCGTAGTCGCCATGGCTCTGGCCGATGGCAAACAGGCACGCTGCGCCGCCGAGCAAGGCCAGCACCAGCACATGGTGCGGGTTGAAGCGGTCCATGGCCGCGCCCAGGCACAGCGCCCCCAAGGTGCCGCCGATCTGGAACAGCGCACTGATCAACGCCGCCTGGCTCAGGCTCAGGCCGGTGTCTCGCACCAGCAGCGGCAGCCAGTTGGTCATGCCGTAGATGATCAGCAGGCTCATGAAGAACGCCAGCCACAGCGCCAGGGTGCCACGGCGTAATGGCGCAGCCAGAATCTGGCGCACAGGCGAATGGCCTTCGACCACGTCGTCGATGCGCAAACCCTGGCAACCGCCCGGCACTGCGCCGATGCGCTGCAAGATGGCCAGTGCCCGGGTATCTCGCGGGTTGCGTCGCGCCAGAAAGCGCACCGACTCGGGCAGGGCCAGTACCAGTACCGGCAGCAACGCCAGCGGCAAAACGCCCCCCAGCGCCAGCACGCTGCGCCAGCCAAACAGCGGCAACAGCTGCGCAGCGACCACGCCGCCCAACGCCGAACCCAGCGTAAAGCCGCAAAACATGCCGGTCACCATCAGCGAACGGCGGCGTTGCGGGCAATACTCCGAGGTCAGGGTAATGGCATTAGGCATTGCCCCGCCCAGCCCCAGCCCTGTAAGCAGGCGCAACAACGCCAGGCTGTGCAAGTCCTGGGCGAACGCAGCGGCGAGGCTGAAGGCGCCAAAGCAGGCCACCGACAACAACAGCACGCGCTTGCGGCCAAAACGGTCGGCCAACGGCCCGGCCATGAAGGCGCCGAGCATCAAACCGACCAGCGCGGCACCCAGCACCGGGCCGAGGTCGGCAGCACCGATCTGCCAGTGCTCGCGGAGGGCCGGGGCAATGAAACCGATGGCAGCCGTGTCCAGGCCATCGATGGCTGTCACCAGAAAACACAACAGCAGGATGCGCCACTGAAAGCTGGCAACGGGCTGGCTGTCGATGAAGGTTTGTACATCCACGGTATTGTTTTTGTCGGTGGAAGACATGAGCGAAACCTCCGGGCCGGCGCCAGGCGCAGGCCACGTGTATAACCGGGAGGAAGGGCCGACTGCGCCGGCCCGGGGCTATCAGATGACGCGGACGCGGATTTCGCCCAGGCCATCGACACCACCGACCATCAACTCGCCCGCCACCACCGGGCCAACGCCCTCGGGGGTGCCGGTCATGATCAGGTCACCGGGCTGCAGCTCGAAGAAACGCGACAGGTAGGCGATGGTTTCCGGCACCGACCAGATCAGCTTGTCGATGTCGCTGCGCTGGCGGTCCGCACCTTCCACCTGCAGCCAGATGCCCGCCTGTGCCGGGTGGCCAACCGCGCTGGCCGGGTACAGCGCTGCAATGGGTGCAGAAGCGTCGAACGCCTTGCCGATTTCCCAAGGGCGGCCCATTTCGCGCATTTTCATCTGCAGGTCCCGGCGGGTCATGTCCAGGCCTACCGCGTAGCCCCAGACGTGATCGCTGGCCTGTTCCAGCGGGATGTTGCGCCCGCCTTTGCCAATGGCCGCGACCAGCTCGATCTCGTAGTGGTAGTTGCTGGTTTCGGCCGGGTAAGCCAGCTCCAGAGTCTGGCCCTCGGCTACCGGTACCACGGCGTCAGCCGGCTTGCAGAAGAAAAACGGTGGCTCGCGATCAGGGTCAAAGCCCATTTCACGGGCGTGTGCAGCGTAGTTACGGCCCACGCAGTACACGCGGCGTACCGGGAAACGCTGGTCACTGCCGGCAATCGGCAAACTGGTAGTGGCGGCAGGTTCGAACAGGTAGGTCATGGCAGGGTTTCCTTGGATCAATAGTCTTCGCGGGCTTCGCGCAGCAGCCCAAGGGCCTCCTGCACAGGCCGGTCGGAATAGCTGAACAGCACGCACTCGTCGTCGGCCTGCAGGCTCAACGGCACCCAGCTCGGCACCACGAAGGTGTCCTTGGGTTCGAAGCTGAAGGCCTGCCCACCGATGATGGCGCGGCCCCGGCCCTCGACCACCGAATACACGGTGGCGTCGGTGCAGCGGGCTGTCTTGCCGACAAAACCACGCGGCAGCAGCTGCATGCAGGTGCCGATGGTGGGCATGGCCCAGCCGCCAGTGGCCGGGTTGACGTAGCGCAGCTTCACCCCGTCCCAGGCATCCAGCTCACCCTGGCGCTCAAGGGTGGCCAGGGCTTCTCGGGTGCGGGCATAGGGGTAGTTGAAGATCGGCGAGGTGGCGCCCCGTACTTCGTGACGCAGCGGCAGCATGTTGGCGCCATGGCGGGCCAGGCTGCTGCCCTCGGGGCGACTGACGGGCTGTACCGCTTCGGGATAGTTCTCGGCAAAGCCGGCCCCATAGAAACGCACGGTGGGAATGTCCAGGCCATCGAGCCAGATCACCGGCTCGCCACCTTCGGCCTCGCTCAGGTTGCCATGGTCGTGCCAAGTCCAGGACGGGGTGATGATGAAGTCGCCTGGGTGCATGCTGGTGCGCTCGCCATCCACCGCCGTGTAGGCGCCCTCGCCTTCGACCACGAAACGCAGCGCGGACTGGCTGTGGCGGTGGCTGGGGGCAATTTCGCCCGGCAGGATCAGTTGCAAGCCGGCATACAGGCTGGGGGTGATGGAGGCCTGGCCACGGATGCCAGGGTTCTCCAGCACCAGCACCCGGCGTACCGCCTCTTCTGCGCTGATCAGCTGGCCGGCTTCCATCAAGTACGGGCGCACCTCGCTGAAACGCCAGAGGGCGGCAACGCAAGCGGTAGTGGGCTGTGCCGGCACCAGGTTGTGCAGTTGCTCCCACAGCGGGAACAGCGCCTGGCTGTCGATACGTTGATAAAAGTCGGCGCGGGCCGTGCCGATGGTGTCGTTGTTATTCATCGCTTCACCTGTGGTGGGCTGTATAGGGGCGAATGGCAGTGGCAGCGCCCCCGATGTGGAGCGATTAAACGCCCACGCGACATACAAAAAAAATGATATTTTCATATGCATCCATATGAAAAAGATGATGAGAGACACGCCATGCACTGGACTCGCCGCCTGCGCCCACGCCACCTGCAACTGCTGGTGACACTGGCCGAAACCGGCAACCTCAGCGACACCGCCCGGCAGGCCTATACCACCCAGCCAGGCCTGTCGAAGTTCCTCAAGGAGCTGGAAGAAGACGCCGGCGCGTTACTGTTCGAACGCCATGCCCGTGGCCTGCGGCCGACCGCCGAGGGCACCTTGTTGGTCAACCATGCACGGCGAATCCTTAGCGAGATGGAGCGGGCGCAGGGCAACCTGGATGCCTTGCGCGAAGGCAATACGCCCAATGTGGCCATTGGTACTTCACCGGCCTCGGCACCGAGCCTGGTACCCGATGCCATCCTGTATTTCCTGGATAAACACCCGAAAGCGCAGGTATCGCTGCAGGAAAGCACCATGAACGTGCTGCTGGAGCGCTTGCAACTTGGCCAGCTGGACGTAGTGGTGGGGCGTGTCGACAATTACCAGCCGAGCCAGGCCCTGCACAGCGAGATGCTGTTCCGCGAGCCGATGCAGGTGGTCGCCCGCCCCGACCATCCTTTGGCCCAGCGAAAAGGCCTGAGCTGGGACGACCTGTACCAGTACGACTGGCTGCTGTGGCCACCCGCCACGCCCATTCGCAACCGCCTGGACACTGCCCTGAGTAACGCCGGGCGCAAGCCGTTGCCGTGCCGTATCGAATCGTCGTCGCTGATGGCCAACCTGTGGTTGATGCAGAACAGTGACATGCTGTCGGTGGCTTCGGGGCGAGTGGCCGAGCACTTCCATGGGCGCGGGCTGCTGCGGCGGCTGGACTTCGGGCTGGAGGCGGAAGGCTCGATTGGCATGTGCTGGCGGGATGAGCCGCATATCGAAGGAGCGGTGCTGGATTTGCTGGAGAGCTTGCGCGAGGCGGCCCGGGTGCCTATTCGCAAGCCGTGATTGGTGGTGTGCCATTCGCGGGCACGCCCGCTCCCACAGGATTTCCCTGTACTTTAAAACCTGCACAGTACCTGTGGGAGCGGGCAAGCCCGCGAAAAGGGCTAAACCGATCTCGAGCCGAACGATCAGCTACCTCTGCCGTCATAACCTGAGCCGGTGCCGACACGCAAAGAGGACGCGAAATGACCCAGCCCGACCCGTCATACGTCAAATGGCTCGAAGACCGCGCCATGCTCAAAGCTTCGCAGGAGCGCGCCAGCCTGTATTCAGGCCAGTCACGCCTGTGGCAACAGCCCTACGCCGAAGCCCAACCCCGACGCGCCACCAAAATTGCCTCGGTATGGCTGACGGTATACCCCGACGCCATCATCGCCCCGCAAGGCTGCTCGGTGCTCGGCGCCCTCGCCCACGAAGCCCTGTGGAAACGCCTGTCGGAGATCGGCATCCAGGGCCTGCACACCGGGCCGATCAAGCTGTCCGGCGGCATTAGCGGGCGCGAGCTCACCCCCAGCGTGGACGGCAACTTCGACCGCATCAGCTTCGATATCGACCCGCTCTACGGCAGCGAACAGGAACTGGTGCAGATGAGCCGCATGGCCGCGGCCCACAATGCCGTGACCATCGACGACCTGATCCCCTCGCACACCGGCAAGGGCGCCGACTTCCGCCTGGCCGAAATGGCCCACGGGCCCTACCCGGGGCTGTACCACATGGTCGAAATCCGCGAGGAAGACTGGCCGCTGCTGCCGCAAGTGCCTGCCGGCCGAGACGCGGTGAACCTGCTACCGGCCCAGTGCGACGAGCTCAAGGCCCGCCATTACATCGTTGGCCAGCTGCAACGGGTGATCTTCTTCGAACCCGGCGTGAAGGAAACCGACTGGAGCGTCACGCCCCCCATCACCGGCGTCGACGGCAAAACCCGCCGCTGGGCCTACCTGCATTACTTCAAGGAAGGCCAGCCCTCGCTGAACTGGCTGGACCCGACCTTCGCCGCCCAGCAGATGATCATTGGCGATGCCCTGCACGCCCTGGACTGCCTGGGTGCCCGCGGCCTGCGCCTGGATGCCAATGGTTTTCTCGGCGTGGAAACCCGGGCCAGCGGCACCGCCTGGTCGGAAAGCCACCCGTTGTCGATAGTCGGCAACCAGTTGATCGGCGGCATGATCCGCAAGGCTGGCGGCTTCAGCTTCCAGGAGCTGAACCTGACCCTGGACGACATCGCGCAAATGTCCAAGGGCGGGGCCGACCTGTCCTACGACTTCATCACCCGGCCGGCCTATCAGCATGCGCTGCTGACCGGTGACACCGAATTCCTGCGCCTGATGCTCAAAGAGATGCACGCCTTCGGCATCGACCCCGCCTCGCTGATCCATGCCCTGCAGAACCACGACGAGCTGACCGTGGAACTGGTGCATTTCTGGACCCTGCATGCCCACGACATGTACCTGTACAAAGGCCAGACCTTGCCCGGGAGCATCCTGCGCGAGCACATCCGTGAAGAGATCTACGAACGGCTATCGGGCGAGCACGCGCCTTACAACCTGCGCTTCGTCACCAATGGCATCGCTTGCACCACGGCCAGCCTGATTGCCGCGGCGCTGGGTATCCGCGACCTTGAGCAGATCGGCGCGGCAGAAATCGAGCACATCCAGAAAGTGCACCTGCTGCTGGTCATGTACAACGCCATGCAGCCAGGCGTGGTTGCCCTGTCTGGCTGGGACCTGGTCGGCGCCCTGCCCTTGCCCGCCGAAGCGGTCGCCGAGCGCATGCTCGATGGCGATACCCGCTGGATTCACCGGGGCGGTTACGACCTGGCCGGGCTCGACCCGCAGGCACAAGAGTCGGTGCGTGGCATGCCCCGTGCCCGCGCCCTGTATGGCAGCCTGGACAGCCAGCTGGAAAACAACGACTCGTTCGCCTGCAAGGTGAAAAAGCTGCTGGCCGTGCGCCAGGCCTATGGCATTGCCACCAGCCGCCAGGTGCTGGTGCCTGAAGTGCTTAGCCCCGGCTTGCTGGTGATGGTGCACGAGCTGCCGGCCGGGCGCGGTATTCAGATCAGCGCGCTGAACTTTGGCCAGGTGGTGATTGCCGAGGAACTGCAACTGACCGGGTTCACGCCGGGGCCGGTGGTGGACATGATCAACGAAACGGTCGAGGGCGACTTGACCGAGGATGGGCGCCTGATGATCAACCTGGACCCGTATGAGGCGCTTTGCCTGCGTATCGTCAACAGCAGTGCACATGTGTAATCAGCGATGAAAACACCTGCACGATCAATCAAATCGTAATACCGAATGGCCATATTGGGCGCCCCTGAACAATAACCCGTGGTCGCCCAATGCCTTTCACGCCCAACCGCCTGGCCCTGTGCATCGCCCTGGCCTGTGCCGCCTTCGCGCCTGCCGCCTTTGCCAAGGATTACCTGATCAACAGCTCCACCACCGACACACTGGAGCTGAAGAAGTCCGACACCTTGAAGGTGACCTCGACCGGCAGCATCGTAGCCAGTGACGACGACGGCGTAATCCTGCCCAAGCACACCAGCGGTGCCACCGTGAGCGTCGACAACGCCGGTATCATCCGGTCCACCGACGGCCGCGGCATCGACACCAAGGATGACGGCGAAGACCTCAGCCACTACGTGATCAACAACCACGCCGGTGCGTTGATCCAGGGCACCAACGACGGCCTGCGCTTCCAGACCAACCCCACTGCCGGTGGCAGCCTGAGCATCGTCAACGCTGGCACTATCGAATCCACCGTCGAAGGCCAGGCCATCGACCTCGAAACCCTGAACAACCCGGCGTTCACCACCACCCTGGTGAACGAAGCCACGGGCGTGATCCATGCCGTGGGCAACGACGCGGTCAAGACCGGCTCCAACGCCACCGTTACCAACTACGGGCTGATCTACACCGATACCGCTGCGCAAGACAAGAATGGCCTGGACCAGAAATACGACGGCATCAAGATCGGCACCTCCACCGGCGTCACCGTGTACAACCACGGCACCATCAGTGCCGACCGCCACGGCATCGACCTGAAGACCGATGCCACGCTCTACAACTACGCAGGCGCCAGCGTTACCGGGCGCAATGGTTCGGGCTTCGGTTCGGACGGCAGTGGCACGGTGTACAACTGGGGCACCATCACCGGCGCCATCGCCGATGGCAAGATCAACGGCGATGGTGATGGGGTCGATATCGACAACATCGGCCATGTGTACAACGCTGGAACCATCCAGGGCCTCGGCGCCAAGGGTGTCGACAGCGGCGGCCGGCCGAATGGCAGCGAAGGCATTGCCATGGGCGGCGGCAGCATCGTCAACACAGCCACGGGGGTTATTCGCAGCGTCGACAACGGCATCCTGGTGGATGACGGTGCCGAAGGTGCCGGGGTAGCTGCCACCACCATCAACAATGCCGGGCGCATCGAAGGCGAAGGTGGCTTTGGTATCAAGCTGATCGGCCAGTATGACGACACCCTGACCAACAGCGGCATCATCAGGGGCGGCAACGGCCTGGCACTGAGCATGGGCGCGGGCAACGACAGCCTGACGGTACTGACCGGCGGCGTGTTCGACGGCCTGGTTGATGGCGGCGACGGCACCGACAGTGTGACCCTGAACGGCACCGGTAGCTTTGGCAACAGCGCCAATTTCGAAACCCTCAACGTCACCGGTGGCAGCTGGACCCTGAGCAGCGTCGACGATTTCAGCCAGGGTGGCGTGGTCACCTCGGGCGCCACACTGATCAACCAGGGCAGCATTCTCGGCCAGATGCGGGTCGAGCAAGGCGCCACCTATGCCGGCGGTGGCTCGGTCGGCGGGCTGCACGTGGACGGCACCCTGCTGACCAACACCGGCCTGGGTGTGGCGACGGTTACGGGTGACCTGAGTTTCGGTCAGGGCTCAAGCCTGGTGTACGGCGTAAATGCCGATGGCAGCAGCGCACCGATCACTGTCAGCGGCACGGCCAACCTGAACGGCGCCACCCTGCGTGTGCAGCCCACCCCAGGCGAGTACCCGTGGCAAAGCCGCTACACCGTACTGACCGCCAATGCAGTCCAAGGCACGTTCGCCCAGGTGACCAGCGACTATGCCTTCCTTACCCCCACGTTGAGCTACACCAGCACTTCGGTAGGCCTGGCCTACGACCGCAACGATGTAGCCTTCGAGCATTATGCACAGTCCGCCAACGCCGCCGGCGCTGCACGCAGCCTGGCCAGCCTCGGGCAGAACAGCAACCTGTACAACGCCGTGCTTGGCACAACCACTGCCGGGGCCGGCGATGCCATTGCCCAGCTGTCCGCCAGCAACACTGCCAACCTGGCCGCAGCCACCCTGGCTGGCACAGCACAGGTTGGCAATACGATGCTGGGGGCCATGCAAGCGATGGCCAGTACTGGCAGCCTGATGGCGGGCCTGAACGATAACGACGGCCCGGTGCTGGCCGCCACTGGCGTGCCACGCGAGGCGCGTAACCTCAACGACCCGAAAGCCCAGGGGCGTGTCTGGACACAGGCGCTTGGTAGCTATGGCAAGGTGGATGGCAGCCATGGTGCCAGCGCACTGGAGCAGCGCACCGGGGGTGGTGTGCTGGGCATGGACTGGGCGTTGGGCGATGACTGGCGCCTGGGTGTGCTCGGCGGCTACTCGCATACACGCCTGGACAGCAGCGGCCTGGATGGCACTGTGCGCAGCTGGCACGCCGGGGTGTATGCCCAGCACCAGCGCGGCCCGCTGGCCCTGCGCCTGGGGGCGGCGTACAGCCGCCATGATGGCGACAGCAAGCGTGATGTGGCCTTTGCCGGTTTCAACGAGCGCCTCAAGGGTGACTACGATGCCGACAGCCAGCAAGCTTTCGTCGAACTGGGCTATGCCATGGGCAGCGGCCGCTTGAGCGCCGAGCCTTTCGCCAACCTGGGCTACCAGCGCTACCACCGCGACAGCTACCGCGAACAAGGCGGTGACGCAGCACTGGCTGTGGATGCCGATACCCAGGACAACCTCAGCAGCACCTTGGGTGTGCGCCTGGCGCACCTGGGGCAGCTGGACAACGGCATGAGCCTGACGCCACGTGCGACGCTGGGCTGGCGGCACACCTATGGCAACCTGGACACCCGCACGCGGCAGGCATTTATTGCCGGGGGCGATGCGTTCAGTGTCGAGGGCAGTGCAATTGATCGCGACAGTTTGCTGGTCGAAGCCGGCCTGGACCTGGGGCTGAGTGCGCGGCAGAGCATTGGCCTGGGCTACAGCGGGGAACTGGGCAGCAACAGCCGCAATCATGCGGTGGTTGGGCAGTGGCAGTTGAAGTTCTAGATCCTGGCTGCCTGTTCTGGCCTCTTCGCGGGCAAGCCCGCTCCCACAGGGATTTCACTGCCCTGAGGTTCGATGCTGTACCTGTGGGAGCGGGCTTGCCCGCGAAGAGGCCGGCACTGCCACCTTGCTTTTGAGCCTTCAGAAGCATAGCTTTCGGGTGATTTCTTTTTGTGCCCAGGAGCAACTCCATGTACACCGGCATCGTCCAGGCCGTCCGCCCTCTGCTTGATGTGACCACCTACCCTGGCCACAACCAGTTCACCATCGACCTCACCCCGGAACTGCTCGACGAGCTGAAGATCGGTGCCAGTGTCAGTGTCGAGGGCACTTGCCTTTCGGTCACTGAAATCGCCGGCACCCAGGTCAGGTTCGACGCCATGACCGCCACCCTTGAACGCACCAACCTGCGCAACTTCAAGGCCGGCCAGGGCGTCAACATCGAGCGTTCGGCAAAAATGAACGCCGAAGTCGGCGGCCACCTGATGGCAGGCCACATCGCCACCACCGCCGAAATCGTCGAACTGTCGATCAAGGAAACCGGCGCGTTCATCACGTTCCGCATGCCACCGGAGTGGGGCAAGTATGTGTTCCCGCGCGGATTCATCGGGGTCAATGGCTGCAGCCTTACCGTCGCCGATGTCGACGACAACGTCATCACCATCAACCTGATCCCGGAAACCCTGCGCCAAACCACCTTCGCCAGCTACAAAGCCGGCGAGCTTCTCAATATCGAGGTCGATCACCAGACCATGGTGCTGGTCGATGTGGTGGAGCGCACCATCAAAGGCACCCTGGCCCGCGAAAAACTGCTGCCCTGAGGCCCGTACATGCTGCCAAACGCCCTCCCCGCGCGCACGGCCAGGCGGCTACGCCTGCAGATTTTGCGTGGCCGCGTCGGCCTCGGCCTGGTAGCCGGCCTGTCGGTACTGGCGGGCATGACCGATGCCATCGGCCTGCTGGCGCTGGGCGACTTCGTGTCGTTCATGAGTGGCAATACCACGCGCCTGGCCGTAGCCATCAGTGAAGCCGACCTGGCTCTGGTGCTGCGCTTGAGTGGCGCGGTACTGGGTTTTGTCGTTGGCAATGCGCTGGGCGTGTGTCTGGCGCGTGGCTCGCGCCGCCGGGCCTGGCCCGTGCTGCTGGTGGTCGCCGCGTTGCTGGCTTTTGCGGCAGCATGGCCGCTGGCGGCCACCTTCCCGGCATTGCTGGCTGCCACGCTGGCCATGGGCATGATCAATGCAGTGGTTGAACAGGTGAACGGCCTGCCTATAGGGCTCACCTACGTCACCGGTGCCCTCTCCCGCTTCGGTCGCGGTTTGGGGCGCTGGCTGCTGGGCGAGCGGCGCAATGGCTGGCGGGTACAACTGGTGCCGTGGGCCGGCATGCTGCTGGGGGCTGCCCTGGGTGCCTGGCTGCAACAACACCTGGGCCTGCAGGCACTGGCTGGCAGTTGTGCGCTAGCCTGTGTGCTGGCCCTGGTGTCGCGGTTCATCCCGCGCGCCTGGCAGCGTGGCTACATGCCGCGCTGATCAGTCGATGCGTGGGTGCTGCTGCGCCAGCACCTTGCGCTTGGCCTCCAGCTCGGCAATCTGCGCGTCGATGTCTTCGATCTTCTGCTCGATGTTGTCGTGGTGCTCTTGCAGCAGTTCACGCGCTTCCTCTATGTCCGATGCCGCCGGTGCTGCTCCGCGCAGCGGCTTGTTGGCGGTTTCCTTCATGGTCATGCCGGTCAGCAGGCCAATAGCGGCGATCACCATCAGGTAGTAAGCCGGCATGTACAGGTCGCCCGTGCTCTCCACCAGCCAGGCAGTGAGGGTTGGGGTAAGCCCGGCGATCAGCACCGAAATGTTGAAAGCGGCCGCCAAGGCGCTGTAGCGGATGTGCGTAGGGAACATCGCCGGCAGCGTCGAGGCCATCACCCCGATGAAGAAGTTCAGCAGCACGGCAATGATCAGCAGCCCGGCAAAAATCACCCCCAGTACGCCACTGTTGATCAGCATGAACGCCGGAATGGCCAGGGCGAACAGGCCGACACTGCCGACGATGATGAAAGGCCGGCGGCCGAACTTGTCGCTGAGCAGCCCGATTATGGGCTGCACGAACAGCATGCCGACCATGATCGCGATGATGATCAGCACGCCATGGTCTTCGCTGTAATGCAGGTTGTGCGACAGGTAGCTGGGCATGTAGGTGAGCAGCATGTAGTAGGTGACGTTGGTGGCAATCACCACGCCGATGCAGGTCACCAGGCTGCGCCAGTGCTGTGTGGCCACTTCCTTGAACGACACCTTGGGCCCGGAGGCCAGGCCTTCGCGGTCGCCCTGCTCCAGCTTGTCGACATGCTGCTGGAACGCAGGTGTTTCTTCCAGCGCATGGCGCAGGTAAAGGCCGATGATGCCCAACGGCAGGGCCAGGAAGAATGGCAGGCGCCAACCCCATTCAAGGAACTTTTCTTCGCCCAGAATGGTGGAAATCAGCACCACCACGCCCGCGCCTAGCACAAAGCCGGCAATCGAGCCGAAGTCCAGCCAGCTACCGAGAAAACCACGCTTGCGGTCGGGGGCGTATTCGGCCACGAAGATCGACGCGCCGGTGTACTCGCCGCCCACCGAAAAGCCCTGGGCCATCTTGGCCAGCAACAACAGGATCGGTGCCCAGATGCCGATGCTGGCATAGGACGGAATCAGGCCGATGGCGAAGGTGCTGAGCGACATGATGACGATGGTCGCCGCGAGGATTTTCTGCCGCCCGAACTTGTCGCCCAAGGCGCCGAAGAACAACCCGCCCAATGGCCGGATCAGGAACGGCACCGAGAAGGTGGCCAGCGCCGCAATCATCTGCACGCTGGGGTCGGCGTTAGGGAAAAACACCTTGCCCAGGGCATAAGCCACGAAGCCGTAAACGCCAAAGTCGAACCACTCCATGGCATTGCCCAGAGCGGCGGCGGTGATCGCCTTTTTCATCTTGGCGTCGTCGACAATAGTGATGTCCTTGAGGCCGATTGGCTGGACTTTTTTCTTGCGAAGTTTCATACCCGTATCCCTGACGATGAATGCTCTAAGGGATCAGATACAACAGGACACTAAATAATTCAGCGCTTACTGATTTTTTGTGCGTTTGCGCCGCTTCACCAACAGCGCACAAAGAAAAGCCGCTGCAACTGCAGCGGCTTTTTAAATCGAAGGCCTGGCTTCAGATACCTTCGCGGGCCAGGTCCATGGCGAAGTAGGTCAGGATCAGGTCGGCACCGGCACGCTTGATCGCACCAATGCTTTCGCGCACCACCCGGCCTTCGTCAATGGCGCCGGCCAGGCCGCCGAACTTGATCATCGCGTACTCGCCGCTTACCTGATACGCCGCCAGCGGCAGGCGCGAGGCGGCGCGGATGTCGGCGATCACGTCAAGGTAGGTGCCGGCTGGTTTGACCATCAGCACGTCTGCCCCTTCCTGCTCGTCCAGCAGCGACTCGCGCACTGCTTCGCGGCGGTTCATCGGGTTCATCTGGTAGCTCTTGCGGTCGCCCTTCAGCGTGGTACCGCCTGCTTCACGGAACGGGCCATACAGCGACGAGGCGAACTTGGTCGAATAGGCCATGATCGCCGTGTCGTGGAAGCCCGCGCCATCCAGCGCACTACGGATAGCCTGCACCTGCCCGTCCATTGCCGCCGACGGGGCGATGAAGTCGGCACCGGCAGCGGCGGCGATGACCGCCTGCTTGCCCAGGTTGGCCAAGGTGGCGTCGTTGTCCACGCCGTGGTCGTGCAGCACGCCGCAGTGGCCATGGCTGGTGTATTCGCAGAAGCAGGTGTCGGACATCACCACCATTTCCGGCACGGTGTCCTTGCAGATGCGCGACATGCGCGCGACCAGGCCGTTTTCGTTCCAGGTGTCGCTGCCGGTGGCGTCCAGGTTGTGCGAAACGCCAAAGGTCATCACCGACTTGATACCGGCACGGGCATAGCGCTCGATTTCCTGGGCCAGCAGTTTCTCGGGAATGCGGTTGACCCCCGGCATGCTGGTGATCGGCACGAAGTCATCGATGCCCTCTTCGACGAAGATTGGCAGGATCAGGTCTTCCAGGCGGAATTCAGTTTCCTGGAAGATCGTGCGCAGGGACTCGTTCTGGCGCAGGCGGCGGGGACGAACGGACGGGAATTGGTTGGACATGACAGCTCCAGGGCATTTTGAACGGCGTATACCTTATGCCTGTCGGGCACCAGTGAAAAGGGCAATTGATGAGATATTGTCTTGCGTCAAAGGCAATGATTGGCCAGGGGACTCGTTATCCTGTGCCTGCCTCTTCGCGGGCATGCCCGCTCCCACAGGATTACTTCAGACTCGAATACTGTGTGATCCCTGTGGGAGCGGGTTTACCCGCGAAGAGGCCGGCACAAGCGGCGCATTACTGCAACCAGGGCGGCGTCGGCTCTTCTGCCTTGGCCGGCCCATGCTCGGCTTCGGCGCGCGCGGCGCGGCGGCGGGCGTCATCCAGCCGGGCAGCATCGATCTCACGCATGACGCCGGTCACGTCAGCTTCATGCTCGTCGTCCTCATACACCCCGGTCAATGGGCTGTCTGGCAGCAAGTCACCGGCCTCGAACAGTGCCCACATCTCCTGTGCATAGCGCGTGCTTTTCAGTTCCGGGGCAAAACGCCCGAAATAGTGGGCCATGTTGTCCACATCACGTTGCAGCATGTTGAAGGCATGGTTGTTGGCTGCTGCATCCACTGCCTGTGGCAAATCGATGATTACCGGCCCGTCAGGGCCCAGCAATACGTTGAATTCGGACAGGTCGCCATGCACCAGCCCGGCACACAGCATCAGCACGATCTGACGAATGACGAACGCGTGGAATGTGCGGGCTTCCTCGGCGTCAAGGTGCACGTCGTTCAGGCGTGGGGCGGCGTCACCATCGGCATCGGTCACCAACTCCATCAGCAGCACGCCGTCCTGGAAGTCGTAGGGCTTGGGTACCCTCACGCCAGCACTGGCCAGGCGGAACAACGCCGCCACCTCGGCATTCTGCCAGGCATCTTCGGCCTCTTTACGGCCGTACTTGCTGCCCTTGGCCATGGCCCGTGCCTGACGGCTGTTACGCACCTTGCGGCCTTCCTGGTACTCGGCGGCCTGGCGGAAACTGCGCTTGTTGGCTTCTTTATATACTTTGGCGCAGCGTACCTGGTTGCCGCAGCGCACTACGTACACGGCGGCTTCCTTGCCACTCATCAACGGCCGCAGTACTTCGTCGACCAGGCCGTCTTCGATCAGGGGTTCGATTCTTTTGGGTGTCTTCATCAGGCTGTGTTCGGGGTCCTGGCTGTATTGGCGAACATCCTCTCACAGCCTGATGCGACTTGCTCGTCTGTCTGCTCAGCTGGCCGCCCGCTGCCTGGCTGCATGATCAGCCTTGGGGACGTTGCCCCCTTGCAAGCTGACCTGCTCACACACCTTCTCGACGATGTAGGCGCCGATCGGGATCGCCGAAGTGGCAGCCGGCGATGGTGCGTTGCACACATTGACGCTGCGGGCGGTATTGACGAACAGGAAGTCGTCGATCAGCTTGCCGTCGCGCGAGACTGCCTGGGCGCGCACCCCGGCCGGGTATGGCGTAAGGTCGGCCTTGGTGATGCTCGGGCAATACTTCTGCACCTGCTTGAGGTAGCCGCCCTTGAACAGCGAGTTCTTCATCTCGATCAGGCCCGGGCGGAAGTTTTTCGCCAGCACCTTGAGGATGCCTGGGGTGGTGAGGGTCTGGAACAGGTCGCCTGGGCTGACGTCGGTCTTGCGGTAGCCCTCGCGCTTCAGCGCCAGTACGGCGTTGGGGCCAACCGTGACGGTGCCGTCGATCATGCGGGTCAGGTGCACACCCAGAAACGGCATCGACGGGTCGGGAATCGGGTAGATCAGGTGGTTGACGATCTGATTGTGCTGCTTGGGCAGCAAGTAATACTCGCCACGGAACGGGCAGATGACAAACTCGGTACGCAAACCCAGCATGCTCACCACCCGGTCAGCCATCAGGCCCGAGCAGGTCACCAGGAAACGGCTGCGCAATTCGTCGTTCTGGGTACGCACGATCACTTCGCTGGCCTGCTCCTGCAAGCCGATCACCTCGGCGCCATAGCGGATTTCACCGCCAGCGCGCTGGAATTCTGCGCCCATCGCAGCGGTTACCTGGGCGTAATTGACGATGCCACTGGACGGCACGAAGATGCCGCCCATACCGACGATATTGGGCTCGCGCTCGCGCAACTCGTCTGCCGACAGCCAGTAGCGCTCCAGGCCGTTGGCCTCGGTGCGCTCCCACAGCGCCTTCATACGCTGCATTTCCAGGTCGTTGGTGGCCACCAGCAGCTTGCCACACTCATCGAAGCGGATACCGTGCTCGGTGCAGAAAGCCTTGGTGGCCTTGTTGCCTTCCAGGCAGAAGCGCGCCTTGAGGCTGCCGGGGGTGTAATACACGCCAGCGTGTATCACGCCGCTGTTGTGGCCGGTCTGGTGGCGGGCCGGGCCGGACTCTTTCTCCAGCAAAAGAATCTTAGCGTCCGGGTAAACCTTGATCAGGTGCATGGCCGTGGACATGCCCACAATGCCACCGCCAATAATGATGAAATCGTACACAACCTTACCTCACACGCAGGCATTGCCTGGCTGGCTCACCAAAGCCCGTACGGGCCCTGGCGGCATCGTTTTTTGCAACGACGCATGGGCGGCTCCCGCCCTGCGCCCTGTCATTATTGCCCGCGCTGGTACAGCGGTTTAGGGAACGCGACGTAACCACGCTGGCGCATCAGCTCGCGGCGCAGGCCCTCGTGCGGGGTGAAGCGATCGCGGCCATGCAGCCAGAACAGGTTGTTGATCAGCAGGAAGCTGCCCACCCCCACCGGTACCGACACCTTCTTCTCGCTGCCTTCCAGCGAATCGGACAAGGCGTTCAGCCAGATGCCCTCCTCGTAGTTCTCCGGCTGCACGAACTGATCAATGTAGCGCATGGTCGGGCGGCCTTCGCCATCGGTGTCGAACACCGCATGGAACACATCTTCGGCCACCTTCTTGCTCGGCGGTGCTGTCCAGCGCATTTCGCGGCGAGCCATCGGGTGACGGAAGAATTCCTCACACTGCTCCCAGTCATCCAGGTGCAGCAGCAGGGAGTTACCGCCTTCCATGTTCTTTTCATCGATCTTGAGCATCAGCACGTAATCGGTGATCTGGTTCACGAAGGTGCCGTCGTTGTGCAACTCCATGACCCGGTGCGGCTGGCGCAGGTAGCTGTCGGAGGTGTCGGTGTTGACCACCACGAAGCGCGCATAGAACTGGCCACTCATGGCGTCGTAGTTGGAGCGGCCGATCAGGTGCGCGCAGGCGGTGGTGAACTTGACCATGTCCTCGGCCTGGCTCACATCATCCAGGCCCAGCGGGGTAATCAGCATGCCACCGGTGGCGCGATCCAGAATGGTGTTGAGCAGCACCGGGCGCAGGGTGCCCTGGCACAGCTCGTCGAGGATTTCGCCTACACGGAAACGCAGGAACGACTTGTACTCCAGCGCCTGGACGGGCCATTGGGCAACGGCCTGGACAAACGCTTCGACGACTTCTTGGGCGAAGGTCAGCTCCAGCAGGCGTGGCGACTGCTTCGAAGGGGCAATGGTGAAACCATGCGGTTCGAGCGGCAGTGGCATTACAAGGTCGGCGATCTGCGTAAAGGCGTTCATGGCAGTGTCCTGGCAAAAAAAGGGTTGGCGCCGTCCAGTGGTGGCTGGAACAGTGCGGGCGAGCTAAAAATATCGCCACAATCTAAGAATGTCTACATTTTTATGTTTCGTCGCCAATTACTGCCTTTGTCCATTGTTTTTCGTCGACAGGCGGTTTCGGTATGATCGCCAAAACGTTTTGAGGAACAGGATCTTGGAAGCGCTCGCCCCCCGACAAAACTCAGCATTCAGCGGGTATGAGAGGCTCAAGAAGGACATCATCCGTGGCGTGTTCAAGCCCGGTGAGAAACTGCTGATGAGCGCCTTGAAGGAACGCTACGACCTGGGCGTGGGCCCGCTGCGCGAAGCCCTGTCGCAACTGGTGGCCGAACACCTGGTCAACGCGATCAGCCAGAAAGGCTACCGGGTGGCACCCATGTCGCTTGAAGAGATGAACGACATCTACGATGCCCGCGCCAACCTCGAAGCGATGATCATCGCCCTGGCCATCGAGCGCGGCGACGACGCCTGGGAGGCATCGGTGCTCGCCCACTCGCACACCTTGGCCAAGGTGGTGGAAGTGAAAACCCGCGAACAGCGCCTGGATGTGTGGGACGAGCGGCACAAGGCGTTTCATACCGCCATTGCCTCGGGCTGCGGCTCTAAGCACCTGCTGCAGGCGCGCACCTACCTGTTCGACCAGGCCGAGCGCTACCGGCACCTGTGGCTGGCGCAAACGGTGTTCTCCGAGCAGGCCCTTGAGCTCAAGCGCCAGGAGCACGCGGCGCTGGTCGATGTCATTCTCGCCCGGGACGCCGAGCGCGCCAGCAGCATGATGCGCTCGCACCTGATGACTCCGGTGCCGATCATCGCGCAGATCATGCATGCCGAAGGGATCGGGGCACGCTGAAACGTTCCTCCAGGGCGGCACGATACCGTGTGGGAGCGGGCATGCCCGCGAACACCGGCGCAGCCGGTGCCATCCATTGCGTTGCCTGCTTCGCGGGCACGCCCGCTCCCACAATGACCGCGCGCGCTTCTGAATTAGCTAGATGAATTTTTCTTAAATCGCCTGTTGTCTATTCTTTGGCACAATCAAATCTCTATTAGATGCCCAGGAACCAGCATGCCTCGCGTACTGACCATCGAAGACGACGCCGTCACCGGCCAGGAAATCGTCGCCGAACTTACCAGCCACGGCCTGGACGTGGAGTGGGCCGACAATGGCCGTGAGGGCCTGGCCAAGGCCATTGCCGGCGGTTACGACCTGATCACCCTGGACCGTATGCTGCCCGAGGTCGATGGGCTGACCATCGTCACCACCCTGCGCAGCCTCAAGATTGCCACGCCGATCCTGATGATCAGCGCCCTCTCCGATGTCGATGAGCGGGTGCGCGGCCTGCGTGCCGGCGGTGACGACTACCTGACCAAACCGTTTGCCTCCGACGAGATGGCCGCACGGGTCGAGGTATTGCTGCGCCGCAACAGCGTGCCCATGACCCAGACCCGCTTGCAAGTCGCCGACCTGCAACTGGACCTGATCAGCCACGAGGCGCGCCGCGGTGACAACACGCTCAATTTGCTGCCTACCGAGTACAAGCTGCTGGAGTACCTGATGCGCCACAGCGGCCAGGTGATCACGCGGATGATGATTTTCGAAGAAGTCTGGGGCTACCATTTCGACCCTGGCACCAACCTGATCGACGTACACATCGGCCGTCTGCGCAAGAAAATCGACTCCCCCGGCCAGTCACCGCTGATCCGTACGGTACGGGGCTCCGGCTATGCCATTGCTGAACCCGTCTAAAGGCTGGAGTTCCTCCACCAGCCGCCTGCTGGCGCTGTACAGCTTTCTGTTCGTGGCCTGGAGCAGCATCCTCATGGGGGTGCTGTATTTCGAGGTGTCCAGCTACCTGAACAAACTCACCCGCCACTCCATGCTGCAACGCCAGCATTTGTTCGCGCACATGAGCGGCAAGCAGCTGGACGACGCCCTGATCGCCAGCCAGGCCTTCGAAGAACGCAGCTTTGACGCCTATGGCCTGTTCGACGCCCAGCTCAACCCGCTGGGTGGCAGCGTCCGCGCCCTGCCCCCGGAGCTGAGGCTGGACGGCAAGATCCATGAACTGAAACGCTGCCTGGATGCCGACGACCCGCGCATGCCCCGCGACAGTTGCGACGCCGTGGCGATCAACGTACAGGACGGGCGCTGGCTGGTGCTGTTCCGTGATAACGGCTCACTGTTCGTGGTGACCCGGATCATTCTCGATGCCCTGCTGTGGGGTATTTCCCTGACACTGATCCCGGGTTTTGCCGGCTGGTATCTGCTACGCCGCCGGCCGCTCAAGCGGATTCGCGCCATTCAGGCCCAGGCCGAGCTGATCGTCGCCGGCGACCTGACCCACCGCTTGCCATTGTCGGCCCGGCGCGACGAGCTGGACATGCTGGCCGCCATCGTCAATGCCATGCTCGACCGCATTGAGCGGCTGATGCACGAGGTCAAGGGCGTGTGTGACAACATTGCCCACGACCTGCGTACTCCCCTCACCCGCCTTCGCGCCCAGTTGTACCGGATTCGCCAGCAAAGCGATGCGGATTCTGCGCAAGCCGAGGCGCTGGACCAGGCCATTGGCGAAACCGACACCTTGATGGCGCGTTTTCGCGGTTTGTTGCGCATCAGCGAACTGGAAGATCGCCAGCGCCGGGCCGGCTTCGTCGAGTTGGACCCGCATGAGCTGCTGGTGGAACTGCACGACTTTTACCTGCCGTTGGCCGAAGATGGTGGCATACACCTGGAGTTGCACCAGCCTGCACAATTACCGGCACTGCACGGTGACCGCGAACTGCTGTTCGAGGCACTGGCCAACCTGGTGGGTAACGCCATCAAGTTCACGCCCGAAGGCGGGCAAGTGCGGATTAGCGCGATACAGGACGATAACCGCCTGCACTTGGCCATCGAGGACAGTGGGCCGGGTATTCCCGAGGAAGAGCGTACTGCGGTGTTGAAGCGGTTCTATCGCAGCGATGAAGGCCATCGCCATGCCGGGTTCGGGTTGGGGTTGTCGATCGTTGCGGCGATCGTCGACCTGCATGGGTTCGGGTTGGAGATTGGCGAGAGTGAGCTGGGTGGGGCCAGACTGGTGTTGCATTGCCCGCTTGCGGGGCTGGCTAAATAAAGGTAGGGGCCGCTTTGCGGCCCTTCGCGGGCACGCCCGCTCCCACAGGGATAGCGTACACCTGACATGTCGCGCCAACCTGTGGGAGCGGGCGTGCCCGCGAAGGGCTGCAACGCAGCCCCAGTTGCTTTAATCAGCCAAGCGCCAGGTAGTCGTCCCTTTGCTGTCTTCCAGCACCACACCCATGGCAGTCAACTGGTCGCGAATACGGTCCGACTCGGCCCAGTTCTTGTCGGTACGCGCTTGAAGCCGCGCCTGGATCAGGCTTTCAACTTCGGCCGCATCAACCTTGCCTTCGGCACCCGCACGCAGGAAGTCATCGGCTTCCAGTTGCAGCACACCCAGCACCTCACCCAGCTCACGCAGGCGGCCAGCCAGGCCGGCAGCAGCTTGCACATCGCTGTCGCGCAGGCGGTTGATCTCGCGCACCAGGTCAAACAGCACGGCGCAGGCTTCAGGGGTGCCGAAGTCGTCGTTCATCGCCACGCTGAAGCGCTCGACGAACCCTTCGCCACCCTTGGCCGCCACACGTGGCAAGCCGCGCAGGGCGTGGTAGAAGCGCTCCAGCGCACCCTTGGCGTCGCGCAGGCTGTCTTCCGAATAGTTGATCGCACTGCGGTAGTGGCTGGCCACCAGCAGGTAGCGCACCACTTCCGGGTGGTACTTCTCAAGCACGTCGCGGATGGTGAAGAAGTTGTTCAACGACTTCGACATCTTCTCGCCATTGATGCGGATCATGCCGCAGTGCATCCAGGCATTGGCGTACTGCTTGCCAGTGGCCGCCTCGCTCTGGGCAATCTCGTTCTCGTGGTGCGGGAACTCCAGGTCGCTGCCGCCACCGTGGATGTCGAAGCTTTCCCCCAGGCAGCAGGTGGACATCACCGAGCACTCGATGTGCCAGCCTGGGCGGCCCGGGCCCCACGGCGATTCCCAGCTCGGCTCGCCCGGTTTCACGCCCTTCCACAGCACGAAGTCCAGCGGGTCTTGCTTGGCCTCATCGACCTCGATACGCGCACCGATGCGCAGGTCTTCGATCTTCTTGCGCGACAGCTTGCCGTAGCCGACGAACTTGCCGACGCGGTAGTACACGTCGCCATTACCCGGGGCGTAAGCGTAACCCTTGTCGATCAGGGTCTGGATCATCGCGTGCATGCCGGGGATGTGGTCGGTGGCGCGCGGTTCCTGGTCTGGCGGCAGGATGTTCAGGCGGCGCTCGTCTTCGTGCATCGCGTCGATCATGCGGGCGGTCAGGGCGTCGAAGGTTTCGCCGTTTTCGTTGGCCCGGTTGATGATCTTGTCATCGATGTCGGTGATGTTGCGCACGTAGGTCAGGTCGTAGCCGCTCTTGCGCAGCCAGCGGGTGACCAGGTCGAACGCCACCATGCTGCGGCCATGGCCCAGGTGGCAGTAGTCGTACACGGTCATGCCGCACACGTACATGCGCACCTTGTTGCCATCCAGCGGCTTGAAGGCTTCCTTGGTCTTGCTCAGCGTGTTGTAGATGTTAAGCACGGCGGTTCCTTAGCTGCCCCAGGAGTCACGCAGGGTGACAGTGCGGTTGAATACCGGGCGGCCCGGCTGGCTGTCTTTCAGGTCGGCGCAGAAGTAGCCTTCGCGCTCGAACTGGAAGCGGTCCTCGGGCTGGGCCTGGGCCAGCGACGGCTCGGCACGGCAACCTTTGAGCACTTGCAGCGAATCCGGGTTGATGTTGTCCAGGAAGCTGCCGCCTTCTTCGGTCTTTTCCGGGTTAGGCGAGCGGAACAGGCGATCGTACAGGCGCACTTCGCACTCGACACTGCCTGCCGCCGGCACCCAGTGGATCACGCCCTTGACCTTGCGGCCTTCCGGGTTTTTGCCCAGGGTGTCCGGGTCGTACGAGCAGCGCAACTCGACGATGTTGCCGTCGGCGTCCTTGATGGCCTCGTCGGCGCGGATCACGTAGCTGCCACGCAGGCGCACTTCACCGGCCGGCTCCAGGCGCTTGTAGCCCTTCGGCGGCTCTTCCATGAAGTCGTCGCGGTCGATATACAGCTCGCGAGCGAACGGCAGTACGCGCACGCCCATGTCTTCCTTCGGGTGGCGCGGCAGTTCGAGCTGCTCGACCTGGCCTTCCGGGTAGTTGGTGATCACCACTTTCAACGGGCGCAGCACGCACATGGCCCGCGGCGCAGTGCGGTCCAGGTCGTCACGGATGCTGAATTCGAGCATCGACATGTCGACCACGCCATCGGAGCGGTTGGTGCCGATCATTTCGCAGAAGTTGCGGATCGATGCCGGGGTGTAGCCACGACGACGGAAGCCGGACAGGGTCGACATGCGTGGGTCGTCCCAGGCGTCGACGTGCTTTTCATCAACCAGCTGCTTGAGCTTGCGCTTGGAGGTGATGGTGTAGTTCAGGTTCAGGCGGCTGAACTCGTACTGGCGCGGGTGTGCCGGCACTGGCAGGTTGTCGAGGAACCATTCGTACAGCGGACGATGCCCTTCGAACTCCAGGGTGCAGATCGAGTGGGTAATACCCTCGATGGCGTCCGACTGGCCATGGGTGAAGTCGTAGTTGGGGTAGATGCACCACTTGTCACCGGTCTGGTGGTGGTGGGCATGGCGGATGCGATAAAGAATCGGATCGCGCAGGTTCATGTTCGGCGAGGCCATGTCGATCTTGGCTCGCAGTACGCACTCGCCGTCCTTGAACTCGCCGGCTTTCATGCGCGCGAACAGGTCGAGGTTTTCTTCCACGCTACGCTCGCGGAACGGGCTGTTCTTGCCCGGCTCCTTGAGGTTGCCGCGGTATTCCTTGGCTTGATCAGGGGTCAGGTCGCAGACATAGGCCTTGCCACGCTTGATCAGCTCGACCGCCCAGTCGTGCAGCTGGTCGAAGTAGCTGGACGCATAACGCACCTCGCCGGCCCAATCGAAGCCCAGCCATTTGACGTCGCTTTGAATGGCGTCGATGTATTCCTGGTCTTCCTTGGCCGGGTTGGTGTCGTCGAAACGCAGGTGGCAGACGCCCCCGAATTCCTTGGCCAGGCCGAAGTTGACGCAGATCGACTTGGCGTGGCCGATGTGCAGGTAGCCGTTAGGCTCCGGCGGGAAGCGGGTAACGATGCTGCTGTGCTTGCCCGAGTCCAGGTCGGCCTGGATGATCGGCCGCAGGAAGTTCGCAGGGACAGCGGGGGCGCCTTTGGCAGCGGCGTTGGGCGCGTTGTCGGCAGTGGGCTTGCTCATAGGATCCTTGAGTGCATGTGTCCAGCCTGGGTAGGCCGATTGAATCAAAGGGCCTATCATAGCCGAAGCAGTCAAGCTGCTGACAGTCGGGCCCGGACAAACTGGCGTGATTTATCACGGCTTTTTGCCGCAGCCTGGCAAAATGGCCGGCGCGCGCCATGTGTCGCGATCGCCTGATCTTGCGTCAGGTGATAACACGCGCCCAGCGCACCCTAATTTCCGTATGCCTTGAAAGAGCGAATTTCAGCATGTCCAAAGTCAAACTGAGCACCAACCACGGCGACATCGTCCTGCAACTGAACGCCGAGAAAGCTCCGCAAACTGTTGAGAACTTCGTTCAATACGTCAAAGACGGCCACTTCGCCAACACCGTGTTCCACCGTGTGATCAAGGGCTTCATGATCCAGGGCGGCGGCTTCGAGCCAGGCATGACCCAGAAGAAAACCCGCGCCAGCATCCAGAACGAAGCTGACAACGGCCTGAAGAACACCAAGTACAGCATCGCGATGGCCCGTACCATGGAGCCGCACTCTGCCTCGGCACAGTTCTTCATCAACGCCTCGGACAACGACTTCCTCAACCACAGCGGCAAGAACGTGCAGGGCTGGGGCTACGCGGTATTCGGCGAAGTGATCGAAGGCCGTGAAGTGGTTGATGCCATCGAGAAAGTCGCCACCGGTCCCAAGGCTGGCCACCAGGACGTACCGAAAGACGACGTGATCATCGAGAAAGCCGAGATCATTGAGTGATCCTGCTGATCTCTGATCTGCACTTGCAAGAAGAACGCCCGGATATTTCCCGGGCGTTTCTTGATCTGCTCGATGGCCGCGCCCGCCACGCCAAGGCGCTGTACATCCTTGGCGACTTCTTCGAAGCGTGGATCGGCGACGATGCCATGACACCCTTCCAGCAGTCGATCTGCCAAGCCATGCGCCGGCTGAGCGACAGCGGCACGGCCATCTACCTGATGCACGGCAACCGTGATTTCCTGATAGGCCAGGCCTTTTGCGATGCCGCGGGTTGCACCCTGTTGAATGACCCCAGCGTAATCGAACTGGGCGGTGAGCAGGTGCTGCTGATGCATGGCGACACTTTGTGTACCCGCGACCTGGGTTACATGAAGATGCGCCGTTTGCTGCGCAACCCGCTGAGTCTTTGGATCCTGCGCCACCTGCCGCTGGCGGCCCGCTACAAGCTTGCACGCAAGCTGCGCAGCGAAAGCCGCTCGCAAACACGGATGAAGTCCACCGAGATTGTCGATGTCACGCCAGAGGAAGTGCCGAAGGTGATGGCGGCGCATGGCGTGCGCACGCTGGTGCATGGCCATACCCACCGGCCGGCGATTCACAAGCTGGTGGTCGATGGGCAGCCGGCCCGGCGTATCGTACTGGGGGACTGGGACCGTCGGGGGTGGGCCTTGCAGGTGGATGAGCAAGGCTTTCAGCTGGCGCCGTTCGAGTTTTCCTGAAGGTAATGTGGTTGGCTGCACTGGCCCTATCGCCGGCAAGCCAGCTCCCACAGGTTCTCCACAGGCCTCGACCAATGTGGGGTACTTGTGGGAGCTGGCTTGCCGGCGATAGGGCCGTAATGCCTTACTGCTGAGCCACTGCCCCCTTGTCCCTTTCACTGATCACCACTTCCCGGTACTCCGGGTCAGCCTTGATCTGTGCCTCGGTAAACGGAATCACCGCCAGTTGCTTGGCCGCGAACGCCTTGGTCTGATCACTGGCATGCGCCGAAGCCGCTTCGCTCGACTGCGAGAACGCCAACAAACCACGGGCCTCCGGGCCCTTTTCGGTGAAGCTGACCAGTTGCAGGTAGCTGGTACCGCTGACCACCAGCCGCTTGCCCTGCCCGTGCGGCACGCTGTACATCGCGTTATACACACCTAGCGCCTGCGGGCCACCCGGCACCGGCGTGCCATCGAGCGCCTGTTGCACCTGGCCCCAGCGCGCCTCACCCGCCACACCACTTTCATTCACCTGCCTGATCGACGCCAGCGCCGCTTCGTGTACCAGCTTGCGCACGGCCGCCTGCTCTACTGCCAGGCCACGTGGCGTGTGCTGCGGGTCGGCCGGGTTGAAGGCTACCCGCCAGCTTTGCGGGTGTTCGGCCAGGGTGTTGAACAGGTTCTGGAAATGCACCAGGCCAATGCCACTGTCGAGGTCAGCCTTGCCATTCCAGGCCGCCAGGCTGCTGCACACGGCCTGTACATCGGCGCCTGCGTCTTTGCACCACTGCAGCAGGTCTGGCAGCACCAGGCTGGCCAGGTACACTTCGTCATCGGTCACCATGCGCTGCAGGTCATCAACGCCCAGCTTTGCCGTGCCTTGCAGGCGCTGCAGGGCAAAGCGCCCGCGCATGCCCAGTGGCTGGTCGTTGCGGCTGACCAACGGTGAATAACCGGTCAGTGGCTGCGCCGGGTTGGCCATCCAGGCCGGGTCGTTGGAGTTCTGCACGAAGTCTTCGCGCTCAAGGCTCGGTAGCAGTCGCGCGGGGAAAATGCCCGGCTGCGCGGCCTGCGCATCCACCTTCCACTGGCAAGCACTGCGCGAACCATCCAGCACCACAAAGCGCCCCAGCGCTTTCGGGTTGCTGCAAGCGCCCAGCAGTTGCTGATCCACGTAGGGCACCACCGACTGGTTCAGGTACAAGGCCCGACCGCCTTGGTCCACCGCCAGGGTATTGACCCATGGGATGCCCTGCAGTTGCTCGACCGAGCCTTTCAACGCGGCCAGGCTGTCGGCACGGTTGATCTGGTACCACTGCTGCAGCACCCGGGTGTTGTCCAGGTTGGCATCACGCAAGCTGTAGGCCGCCTGGGCATCCCAGTCCAGGCGCCCGGGCCACTGCACCACCGGGCCGAACTGCGAACTGTAGACCTGCCGCTCTACCTGGCTCAGGCTGCCATCCTCGGCCTTGACCGCAACGCTGACGGTTTGCTTCGCCAGCGGCAGCGACTTGCCATCCAGCAGGTAACGGGTCGGGTCCTTGGGGTCGAGCTGCAAGCGGTACAAGGTGAAGTGGTTCGATGTGTCGACGGTGTGCGTCCAGGCCAGGTGCCTGTTGAAACCGATATTGACGACCGGCAGGCCCGGCAATGCGGCCCCCATTACATCCAGCTGGCCGGGGATGGTCAGCTGCATCTGGTAGAAGCGCATGCCGCCCATCCACGGGAAGTGCGGGTTGGCCAACAGCAGGCCACGGCCATTGGCCGAGCGCTGCGCGCCCACCGCCACGGCGTTGCTGCCACGCTCTGTGGCAAAGCGTTCCTGCCTTGCCAGTGCAGCGGCAAAGCCTGTCGACGCCTGCTGGTTGGCCTGCGCAGGGGGGTGCGCCCCTGCCAACGCCTCGACAAACTGCCCGACACCGCCTTCGGCCAGCAGCCTGCGGGTCAGTTTCACCAGGTCCTCGCTGGTGATGGCCCGCACCCACTCGCCATTGCCACACTCCTTGGGCAAACCTTGGCTGCGGCGCTCAGCCAGCGCCCGGTTGTAGCCAGTGGCGTAGCCCTCCAGCAGTGCCTTCACCGGCGCCGGCTGCACCTGCAAGTACGCACTGACCGCTGCCGGGCTGTTGAGCCAGGTAAAGAACAGGTCACTGGCCAGGTTGTCACGTTGTTCCAGGGTCTTGCCCTTGGCACCGAAATGGCGTGAGCGCTCGCCGCTCACGGTCAGCACCTCGTTGGCCAGCAGGCACAGGTTGTCCTGGGCGTAGGCATAACCCACGCCATAGCCCAGGCCACGCTCATCCTTGGCCACGATGTGCGGCACCCCGTAACTGGTTCGACGGATCTGCGCGCTGGCATCCAGGGTGGGCTGCGCCTGAACGGTAACGCTGAAGGCCACCAGGGCGGCGGCAAGGCCAGCGCAAGTCATGGGACGGGAAAGTGGAAACACGGGCACTCCTTCGGGTTCGGGGCTTATCCCGATCAGACGAATGGCCAGATGAAAATTTTACGTATTACAAGGCGATGGAACGTCTTGAAGAGGAACAGGCATTTTTTTTACGAGTGGGTTGCAGTTTTTGCGATCTCATTCGTCCTAGTAAGTGAGGCAACCACATTTCGGGTTCGTCCACGAAAAGGAGCATTCACATGTACAACCCGCAACCCTCGATCCAGGCTGGGCGCGTCCCAGGCAAAGCGCCCAAGGGACAGGACGTTTTTTCTGACGAACGCATCGGCAACGAACAGATCCGCGAACTGTTGCGCACCTTTGGCTTGCGCACCAGCCTGATCCGCCTCAAGGTGATCGATGCCCTGCACGCCGCGGACCGCAACGGCCGCAGCATTGGCGTGCGCGGCGTGCACGCACAACTGGAGCAGCTGGATATTCCGCTGTCGTTTCTCAGTGTGCGCGAAGTGCTCAAGCGGCTGTGCGCCGAAGGCGTCATCCAGCTGGGCAGCGACAAGTGCTACAGCCTCAACCCGCAGGCGCGCGCCGTACTGGAACAAGCCCCCCTACGCTGAGCGCATGGCCGGCCACACCTGGCCGGCCTGCGCAGCTCAGGGTTTGACCTTGCGTCGCAGGATGCCGTTGATCACCACGACCACCACGGCAATGGCGATGGCCAGCATCTGGAAGGTCTGCTCACTGATCGTGCCCTGCTTCTGCAGGTGAGACAGGCCCAGCATCAGGCCCAGTACCACCAGGATGATCAAAAGGGAATATTTGAGGCGCTGCACGTGTGTCATCGAAGGTTCCTTGCAACATCGGGGCAAATAGCTCGCAACGAGCGGTGGCAATGATACAACGCCCGCACGGCCCGGCGCTGCATTTCCTGCTGGGTAGCGTAGCGGCTGCCTGAAAGCATGGGGCTCCAAGCACCCATGCCGGAGGCATCATGTACAAACCGCTGCTGTTCGCGTCCCTGCTTTTTACCCCCCTTCCCCTTTTTGCCCTGGACACCCGCCAGGTACCACCGGCGCAGTTGCTTGAGCTTGGTCGCGACCTGGCAAGCCATGCCGGCACCAGCCAGTGGCAGCAGCTGTGGCAGCGCGTGCGCCAGGCCGGTTACCTGCAGGCAAACGGTACGCCGATGCATTTCAGTGTACCCATGGCCCAATTGCCCGACCTGGCCCGGCAAACCCTGGCCCAGGCCGACAACGTACAGGCACTCAGGCAGACCCAGGCGCTTTACCGTCGCAGTTTCTCCGGCACGGTCATCGGCCAGCGCGGCGGGCAGCCACTGCACACGCTGTGCCTGCTGGTCGACTGGCGAACGCTGCCGCAAAGCATGCTCGGCGCCCCCCGGGCCTACCTGCAAAGTGCCAGCTTGCTGAGTACCTATCCCTGCGACTGAGGGTGCGCCCCCCTTTGCCCAATGCAGTGAATCTCCTGATGGGAATTAAACGGCCACCGCCAGATGCTGAAGGCATCTCCTACAACCCAGGATATCGCTGCCTGCAAAACATGTTCACGGAAGCTACAAACCTCAACCCCTATGTCGCCTAGCGACACGCGGTGGCTGTCACACAGAATTTGCTCACACCTCGACATAACGCCGCGGGTGATCGGGTCGCACATTCCCCCATCCCGAAGGAGCGCCATATGCAATTACCAGACTTGAGCCACATCGATATCAGCCAACTGCCTCACTCGCTGCAGGCGCTGATCGACTGTATCGGCTTGGACAATGCCTACCAGCTGACCTGCGCCTACGGCGGCAGGCCCAAGTACATTCCCAAGTACCGCGAACGCACCAAGCTAGCCGACGTGCTGCCGGCCGAAGCCCTGGACGCACTGATCAAACGCTATGCCGGGGTCGCCCTGGAGATTCCCAAGGCTGACCACTTCCTGCGCCAACTGCGCAACCAGCAGATCCAGAAAGAAAGTGCCAACGGCCTTTCACGCAGCCTGCTGGCCAACAAGTACGGCCTGAGCCTGCGCCAGATCGGCAACATTCGGCGCCAGGAATCGTGCGACCGCTGACAGCCAGGCACTTTGACCCTCTGTTCCCTCAACACAACAAGAGCAACCCAGCATGTCGATAGATAACAGCCTGATCGGTTCCGTCATCAACGCCCTGCCCATGGACCGCATGATCGCAGGCCCTTTGCAGGCCATGGTCCAGGCGCAGGTCACGGCCAGTAAATCGTACGCCGACTTCCTGATGCAGGTGTGCGTGCAGGACGGCAAGGCCGTGGCCATCCAGTTCGACTACGACGAGACCATTGTCGACGAACAGGGCGAATACAAGGGTGTGGTCAGCAAGACCATGAAAGTGCCGCTGCTGGCGGCCATCACCCACCCGAACATCTCCATCGATGAAGGTACCGTCGAGTTCGAACTGATCATCAACCAGATGTCGGAAGACAACTCCAGCACGGAAATGGGGGCCGAGGTGACCGGCTCGCTAGGCTGGGGGCCGTTCAAGCTGAACGTGAAGGGCAGCGTCAGCCACAAGTCCTCCCAGACACGCAAGACCGACACTCGCGCCCGCTACGCCTTCAACACGACAATGAGGCGCCAGGAACCACCTGAAGCGATGATGAGGGTGATCGAGTTTCTTACCGATGCTGCGACCAAGCCAACCGTGATCAAAACGGCTGAACTGGCAAGCCCGGACGAGATTTCCCAGGCAGACCGGTTGAAAGGGCCCGAACCTCAAAGCACCCCGACCCCGTGATACGACAGGGCCTCATACAACAGCCCCTCCTGGCTGGCCAAAGGAGGGGCACAATCCGGCTTGAGGAGTGGAACCATTGCAAAAGCCCCCTGCCCCCATGACGTCCCTTGACCTGCGAGAGATCACCCGCGGGCTGCAAGAAGCTGCAAGCGCCACCAACAGCCTGATTGCGCAGCAATACATCAACCTGTTCGACCAGTTCTTCGAGTGCGACCCCGACGCGCTGGGCGCCCCCATGAAGGCCAAGATGGTCGAAGTGGCCATGGATGGGCAGCACATCATGCGCGTGCCCTTGTTTGCTTTGGTGTCGCCCAAAGGCCTGGCCCTGGAGCGCATGCAGGTGGATCTGTCGGTTCGGGTCAAAGGCACCGAGGCACGGCAGGCACTAATGAACGCAGAAGGTAACCCGGCCGCAAGTTTCAAGGTCACTATTGGTGGTCATGGCCGCCAGGGCGAGAACCGTGACCCGGACGAAGTGCAGATCCGCATGCAATTCCAGGCCAGCGAGCCCCCCGAGGCCCTGAACCGGTTGATCGAGGAATACACCAGCCTGATCGTGCCAGTACGCACACCCAACCTGCCACCCTCGCCCGACACCAATGAGTTTATCGAGGCGGCCACCGTGCGTTGACGGCCACCTCGTCAGCGCATCAGAAATCGCGTTTGTAGAAGATATCCAGCGAGCTCGCCAGCCCACTGGCAGCCTCCAGGTACACCTTCTTGCTCAGCTTGTAGCGCAAGGCGATGGTGTTCGCAGGCTCGAATACACCTACGCCGTAACGCAGGCTCAGCTTTTCAGTGATGTTGCCGCTGGCCACAACGCTGGTGCTATTGCCCGAACCCTCGGTGTCCAGCTGGAAGTCATCAATACCCAAGCTCGATGCCAGGCTGCCAGTAATGCCGGCGCTGCCGGCCAGCCCCAGGCCCAACGCCGCTTCGGCAAGCATGTTGTTGTCCTCGCCAGAGTTGCCCAGGGGCCTGCCCAGCACAAGGTACGACAGCGCTTGCTCCTGGCTCATGGCAGGTTCCGAGAACACCTTGGTGGTCGGTTGCTCGGCACTGCCGCTCAGGCGGATACCGGCAATCACGTCATCAACCGTACGGATGGCTTCTATGTCCAGGTAGGGCTGGTCGATCGGCCCGGCGAACAGCAGGCGCGCGCGGCGGATGGTCAGGCGCTGGCCGTAGGCACGGTAGCGGCCGTCGGCCAGGCTCAACTCGCCACGGGTATCGAGGTTGTCGCCTATATGCACGTGGCCAAGCAGGTTGGCGGTGAGGCCAAAGCCACTGAACGACAACTTGTCGCGGCCCACTTCCACATCGATGTCCATGGCCATGGCCATCGGCGGTTTGCCCTCCTCGGTCTGGTGGCCGACGATCACCGTGTCATCCGACACCTTTACGGTCGACGGCGGCAGCTCGCGCACGGTGATCTTGCCCTTGGGCACTTGCACCTTGCCGGTAACCGCCAGCTTGTCGTCGACCAGGCGCAAGGTCAGGTCCGGGGCGACTTCCAGCGTTGCATAGGGTTCGACCGTGACCGGCAATTGCTGGCCTTGCAGGCGCAGGTCCATGCCCAGCGCCTGGCCCCACGTCAGGTTGCCGGCAAGCTGGCCGCGGCCTGCATCACCACTGCGCCAGCTGCCATTGAGTTGCACCTGTTCGCCGGCAATCAGCGCCTGCAATGACAGGCCCTCAAGACTGACCGGTAGCTCGGCGCCACTGACCTCGCCGCCGCTGAGCGTGATGTTGCCGTTAACCTGCGGCGCCAGCAAGGTGCCCGAAAGCTGACCACTGCCATTGAGCTGCCCGGCCAGGCGTTCGACCATCGGCACAAACGGGCGGGCCACCGACAGGTCCAGCCCGGCCAGGCGAAAATCGCCCGACAGCGGCTTGTTCTTGCCCAGTGGGTCGAGGCGCGCATTGACGTTCAGTTCACCCAGGCGCTCACCCCGGAAGGCCAGGCGGGTGTCGATGCGCCGTGGCGCCAAGGTGCTGTCCACACGCAGCGCCTGGTAAGGGAAATCGACCCAGAGGCCTTTGTCGCGCACGCGCAGGGTGCCGCCGCTGGCATCGATGACAATGTTGCCTTTAGGGCCACTGGCCGGGATATCCATATTGATATCGGCATTGAGCAGGCCTTGCCAGGCTAAGTCCTTTGGCAGCCATTGCGCAAGGCTGTCGAGCGGAAACTGCTTGAGGTGATAGCGCAAGCGCGGCTCAGGCGCCAGACGCTGGTCGTCCCCACACAGGCTGGCCTGGCCGGAGCGCCAGCAATGGGCACCGAAATCCAGTTGGCCGCTGGCCAGACGCTGCAGGCGTGCCGGCGCTTGCAACTGCCAATCCTGGCCACCGGCCTGGATGCGCCCACTGGCCAGGCGCCCACGCCAGTCACCCTTGTTCAGCTGGCCATCCAGGCCGAGGTCGAGCTTCAGTTGCGGGCCATCCAGCGCCAGGGTCAAGGCCTGCTGACGAATGTCGCCTTTGCCGTTGGCCTGTAGCGTGCCGAGTGCCGTGTCGCCCAGGTGAATACCCGTGGCCTTGAGGTCGATCACGCCTCGCTGGGCATTGTCCAGGCGGGCATCGAGATCCAGTTGCTGCAAACGGTTTTCGGCCAGGGCCAGGCGCTGCCCCTGCAAGGTCAACGTACCTTGCGGGGCTTGCAGGGTGCCCGCTACATCCAGCCGGCCCTTGACCTGGCCCTGCAGCCGTGGCCACAGCTGGCCCAGGCGCGGCAGGTCGAGGTTGATGCGCCCAGCCAGGCGCTGCTGCAAACTGCCACTGCCGTTGATACGATTGTCACCCAGCTGGATCGCCAGGGCGCCGAGCGTCCAGCTCTGCCCCTGCCCCTGGGCTTCGGCCTTGAGCACGGCCGGCTGGCCGCGCAGGCGGCCTTTGAGATCAAGCTGGGCATCAAGGGTGAGTACTTCGCCCTTCATCTCACCTTTGCTGCGAAGCGGCCCGGCCAATGTGCCTGGTAGCTCCGCCAGCCAGTAAGCCGGGTCGAGCGCCGAAAGCTGCAGGTCCACATCCCAGGCCAGGGTGTCAGCAAAGCGCACGGCAACACTGCCGGCAGCTTTGCCTTGCCCGGCGGTCAGCGCCAGCTGCGGGAGTTTCACCTGGCCAAGGTCGCCTTCGAATGGACTGGCCAGGCTGAATGCACCTGCGGGGCCGTCGAGATCACCCTTGAAGGTGCCCTGGTAATTGCCATCGCGGTAATGCACTTGGGTATTGAAGCGCTTGAGGGTGACCTCGGGCGGCGTCTCAAGTGGGTACAGGCGCAACCACGGGAAGTCCTGCCAGTCCAGTTGCGCGTCGGCGGTCAGGCCTTGCTGCCAGTCGGCCGAGGCCTGCAGTTTGACGCGCTGGGTGTCGCTGGCAGTCAGGTCAAGGGCGTCAACCCTGGCGCCTTTGCTTGTCACCAGCCCGGACAACGCCAACGCGATTGGCGACTGTTCAGCCGGCAGGCTGGCCGTTCCCGATAGTTGATAGCCCTTGAGCAGATCGCCCTTGGCTTCAAGCTTGAGTTGATTCAGCTGCAAGGTGTCGGGCAACGCGCCCGCCGGTTTGAACGCCTCTGAACGAATCTGCAGGGTCGCTGGCAGGTGCTCGGCCAACGCTTGCAACTGCCCGCTCAGCGTGGCGTCAAGGTAACCGCTGCTGGTGCCGTCAAGCTTCAAGGTCTTTTGCAAGTCGCCGGTGGCGGTCAGCGCCAGCTGCCAGGGTTTGCCCTCAACGGCAGGCAGTTGCAGCTGCGCCTGGAGTTGCAATGGCCAGTCACCTTCGGGCTGCAGGTCGCCCTGCAGGTTCAATTGCAGGTCATCGCGCTGCAGGTGCAGGCTGTCGATGCGCATGCCAGTACCGGTCCAGTGCGCCGCCAGTTGCACGTCGCCCAGCAGGTCGCTGCCATCCAGCCGCAGTTGGCCGACCTTGACCTCACCCAGTTCGATAGCCAACGGCAAGCGCAGCGCTGGCAACTGCAGCGGACCACTGTCGGCCGGCTCGGTAGTTGGCGCAAAGGCCATGTCGATGCGTTGCGCTTGCAACCGGTCGATGCACAGGGTGGCGCGCAGCAAGCAGGCAGGCGACCACGCCAGTATCGGTGCCTGCACCTCTACCGTGCTGCCGCCGTCGGCCCAGCGCAGCACGCTGGCCTGCCAGCTACCCGCCAGGCGACCCTGGAAGCCAGCCACCTCAAGCCCGGGCACCTTGCCCAGTGCCCAACGGCTGCCCGCCTCGGTACCTACTAGCAGGCCCAGCGCCAGGCCCAGGCTCGCGACGAGTCCGAGCAGGCCCAGCACACTATATTTGATCACACGTTTCACAGCTCAGGCCCCATGGAAAAGTGCAGGCGAATGCCCCCTTCGTCATCCAGCGCCTTGGCCAGGTCCAGGCGCAGCGGCCCGACTGGCGATACCCAGCGCACACCAAAACCCACACCGGTCTTGAGGCTGGGCAGCTCAAGGTTGTTGAACGAATTGCCCTGGTCGACAAACGTCGCGATCCGCCACTTTTCAGTCAGCGAGTACTGGTACTCGACACTGCCGGCCACCATGTAGCGTCCGCCGATGCGGTCGCCATCACTGTTTTTCGGTGACAGGGTCTGATAGTCGTAGCCCCGCACGCTCTGGTCGCCACCGGCGAAGAAGCGCAGCGACGGCGGGATGTTGTTCTTGAAGCCATTGGTCGCACTGCCGCCGAACTGCACACGGCCGAGCAAGCGGTGGTTGTGACCGAGCGTTGTAAGGCCCTTGAGCAGCACGTTGCCGTGCAGCAGGTTAGTGTCGGAAACCAGCCCTTCCTTGGCCCCCTGCACATCGAATTGCAGGCGGTAACCGTTGTGCGGGTCAATACGGTTGTCGCTGCGCAGGAAGGAATAGCTCACCCCCGGCATCAGCAGGTTGCTCAACCCGGAGTCGTCACCCAGGCGATATTCCTCGCGCTGGTACTTGAGCGAAATGACGCGCTGCCAACCGCTGGGCAGCTTGCTGTGCCACTCAGGGCCGACGGTCAACAGCTTGCTGAGGGTATCGGTACCGGCAATTTCCTCGTTCTGGTAGCCGCCGGCAAAGCGCAACTTGTCGGTCAGTGGCGGGTCGAGGGGAATGTCGTACCACAGGCCCACGTTCTGCCGGGGTGCCGAAAGCTCGGTTTCCCAGCCATAACTGTGGCCCTGCGGGTTCACCCAATGGCGGGTCCAGTTGGCCTTGCCGCGCGGCCCGACGTCGGTCGAGAAACCCAGGCCCAGGCCCATGGTGCGTGGCTTGCGGGTTTCTAGGTGGACATCTACCGGAATTTCCTCGCCCACGGCGGCGGTCGGCGCAGCATCCACCCGTACCCCTTCGAAATAGCCGCTCGACTGCAGGTCGTTGTTCAGTTCGGCGATCAGTTCCGAGTCGTAGGGCGTTCCCGGCTTGAATGCGACCATGCGCTGCAGCAGGTCGTCGTCCAGCGGTGTGTCGCCACCGAAGGTGACGGCGCCCAGGTGATAGCGTGGGCCACTCTGGTAGACCAGTTCGATATCCGCCACACCCGCCTGTGGGTCGACCGCCAGGCGCTGGCGGCTGAAGCGGCCACTGAAGAAACCATAGCGCGAGGCCTGGTTCTGGATCAGCCGCTTGGCATCTTCGTAATGGCCATGGTTGAGTTGTTCGCCCGCACGCAGCGCCTTGCTGTCGGGCACGCGGAAGGCCTTCATCTCGCTGGCCGGGCCTTCGATACGCACGGTCACGTTGCGCAGGCGAATCGGCTCGCCCGGGTTGATGTTGAGGATCAGTTGTGGGGAGTGGTCGGCATCTTTGGGGGGCTTGACCTCGGTATCGATCTGCGCCTGATAGTAGCCAAGTGCCTGCGCGGCTTTGCGCGCCTGCTCCTCTGCCCCGCGACTGAAGCGCAGCAGCGCTTCTTCATCGCGGTCACCCAACGTGCCTATATAGCCTTCGACATTGGCCTTGAGCGCCTTGTTGGCTGGTTTAACCTTCACCAGCAACTCGCTCTGGCCCCATGCTGCGAAACTGGCGGCCCAGAAAACCAGGCCCCAGGTCAATCTTCCTGAATACGTCATGCGGCGCATGCTACCAGAGCCAGGCGCTCAAGGGAGCAGCCTGGCCGCCTGCTCAGGCAAAAGCCGAATTTGATGAGACCGGATTGGGATGGAAAAACACCCTTTCACGGATTGGTCCTACAGCCACCTCGCCAATTTCTTCATAGCCCTGGCGCTGGTAAAAAGCCAGGTAATGCTCATTGCCGGTGTCTAGTACCACGCCTTGGGTACCGGGGTCGTCCGCACACCAGTCATGCACCGCTTGTAACAATTGCTCGCCGTAGTGCTTGCCCTGAAATTGCGGGTGCACTCCCAGCAATGGCAACACATGTACCTGGTTGGTGGGCAAGCAAGTGGCCAGGGCGGCCTGGTAGTCCATGTAGCGCCGCGTGCAACGCAGGCCAGTACCCAGGATCATGCGCAGGCGCCAGGCCCAGCTGTCGGCCACGCCCAGCCGGCGCAGCGGCGGCACGATCAGGGCCAGGGCGATCAGGCGGTCATCCACCAGCAAGCCAATGGCCGGCAGTTGCAGGTAGAAGTGCTGGCGTACCCATTCGCGCACCATCACCCGCAAGCGCCGCTCATACCCTGGGCGCTGGGCTTCGAAGATATAGGCAAAGGTAGGTTCGTGGCGGTAGGCGTTGTACAGCAGTGAACGCGCCTCGCGGCTGAAACCGTCATCGAGCAGGCAGATACGAGCCGGAGCGGCAGTGGTTTCGGGCATTGCGGGCAGACCTCCTGGAATGGGCGTACAAGGCCTTGGAGGTGCCGCACCGCGTATCGTTCACCCCCTTTGGCACGTTAGCAGCTGAATCCCCAGGCTGCCACGCTGGTGATGACGGGCGATGTCGGCTAGCATCGCGCCTTTTACCGGGATTGTCTTTCCATGAAGATCGTCTGTTTCAACATCAACGGCCTGCGGGCCCGCCCGCACCAGTTGGCGGCGCTGATCGAAAAGCACCAGCCAGACGTGATCGGCCTGCAGGAAACCAAGGTCAGCGACGATCAGTTCCCGCTCGCCGACGTACAGGCACTGGGTTATCACGTGCACTACCACGGCCAGAAGGGCCACTACGGCGTGGCCCTGCTGTCGCGCCAGGCACCGCTGAGCCTGCACAAGGGCTTTGCCACTGATGAAGAAGACGCACAGCGCCGCTTCATCTGGGGCACGTTCGCCGATGCCGATGGCAACCCGATCACCATCATGAACGGCTATTTCCCCCAGGGCGAAAGCCGCGACCACCCTACCAAGTTCCCGGCCAAGCAGCGCTTCTACAGCGACCTGCAGGCGCTGCTGGAAGGCCAGTTCCGCAATGACCAGCCACTGCTGGTAATGGGCGACATGAACATCTCGCCGCAGGACTGCGACATCGGCATCGGCCCGGACAACGCCAAGCGCTGGCTGAAGACCGGCAAATGCAGCTTCCTGCCGGAAGAGCGTGAGTGGATGGAACGCTTGAAAGGCTGGGGCCTGGTCGATAGTTTCCGTCACCTGCACCCTGACGTGAGCGACCGCTTCAGCTGGTTCGACTACCGCAGCCGCGGCTTCGAGGACGATCCCAAGCGTGGCCTGCGCATCGACCTGATCATGGCCTCGCAGCACCTGGTACCGCGGATCAAGGCGGCGGGCGTGGACTATGAACTGCGCGGGATGGAAAAACCTTCGGACCATGCGCCGATCTGGCTGGAGCTGGGCTGAGGTATTGGGCTGCGGCGGCCTGTCTTGGGAGTTGCGGCGCCTGTGAGATTGAGCGCCGCCCGCGCGGCGCTTCGCGGGGCAAGTCGGATCGCCGCACCGCCGCTCCCACATTTGTTGCAACGTGCCGAACCTGTCAGGCCATGGTTGCCAGCCTTGTCGGGCCGACTCGATTTCCCTACTGGCGCTGCTACCGCCCACCCGTCTCAAGACATGCGCCAAGGCTGACAACGCCTCTTCCACAGGCATGGCCACGTTGCAACAAATGTGGGAGCGGGCTTGCCCCGCGAAGCGCCGCGCGGGCGGCGCTCGATCTCACCGCCACCAAAAATCCCAAGGCATGCACCCTGAGGTTCCCTCACAACCCCAACCGCAACGCCTCCCCCACCCCCGCCCCACGCACATCATCCGCCGCGCTGACCAAGGCAAAGTTGTAAGCCCCATGCGACCAATAGCGCGCCTCCAATTGCCCATCAACCCGCTGCCCGTCCGGCATGCGCCGATACAGCTCGCCCGGTGAACGCAGGAACAGGCTGATGCGCTGCCCCTTGCCATCTTCAAACACCAGCAGCGCCGCCGGCCCTTGCTCGTTGCTGAGCAAGCGCGCCCCCACCGGTTTGAAGCCATAACCGGCCAAATCCGGTAACTGGCCCACGCGGCTGAAATGGCGCCCCAGCCAGTCACGCAACTGCCCTGGGTCGCTGGCCTGGATATCCAGCGCCTCGCTGGCGGCGAACAAACGATGGGCCTGCACGGCATCGGCCATGGGCAGCTCAACACGCGCCAGGGAGGCATCGCGCACCTGCCAGCCGCCTACCCCACCAACGCCCACTGCCAGCATCAGCACCGCCGCCGCCGCCCAACGCCGTTGCCGACGCTGGCGCAATTGCCGACGCAACTGACCAAGGTCCAGCTGCGCCGCCCCAGGCAGCTCACCAAACCCGGCCAGCGCCGTACGCAGCCGCCGAGCATCGGCGCGCCAGCCCTCTACGCGTTGCGCAGCCTGCGGATTCGCCGCCAGCCAAGCGTGCACCTCAGCCCGACGCACAGGCTCCAGGCGCTCATCGACGTAAGCGTGCAATTCGTCTTCGCTGGGGATCAGACGGGTCATTTCAGTCTCCGCAAGGCCGGTGGCTGGGGGTTGCCCTCGGTCAGTTCGCGCAAGGCACTGCGCGCCCGCGACAGGCGCGACATCACAGTGCCGATGGGGATGCCCAAGGCCTCGGCGGCCTCCTTGTAACTCAAGCCTTCGATGCTCACCAGTAGCAACAAGGCACGCTGTTCGGTGGTTAACCGGGCAAACGCCTGCAAGTCAGCTTGAGCCAGGACAATGGATTCGAGATTGTCACCGGCCGGTTCTTCCTCACGTTCGCCACGCCCAAACCAGGACAGCCACCGCGCATGCAGGCGGTCGCGGCGCTTACCATCGAGGAACAGCCGATAGAGAATGGTGAACAGCCAAGCCCGCAGGGCCTCGGCTTCACGTTGCTGGTCGCGCCGGCTCAGCGCCCGCTCGACCGTGGCCTGCACCAGGTCGTCAGCGCTGCCAGGCTCGCGGGTCAGCCACACGGCAAAGCGGCGCAGGCGGGCCAGCAGCTCGCGCCACTGATGGTCGTCCAGATCGTGCATGGCAAAGTTCCAGGCGTTGAGGTTGTCAGTGTAAAAGGCAGACGCCCGGCAGCAAATTCTATTCCCGCCGATGGAATAAGTTTTTCCCTGCGCCGTCGTACCGGCACACTCACCCAACCGGACGATGACCATGAACCCACCCTTGCACGGCCCGGCCAAAGCCTTGCGCCTGGCCGCCATCGGCGCCGTGATGCTGGCCGCAGGCGCCGGCTTTGCCTATGCAGCCGGCTGGCTCGGCGAAACCCGGCTGACGCCGCAGCGCATCATCGACACCTTCGAGGCCCAGGCCGGGCACTACCCGGGCTACCGGAAAAACCACGCCAAGGGCCTGTGCGTCAGCGGTTACTTCCAGGCCAGCGGGCAGGCTGCCAGGCTGTCCACGGCGCGCGTGTTCAGCCAGGCGCGCGTGCCGGTGATCGGCCGTTTCGCCATTGGCGGTGCCAACCCGTTCGCCCCGGACACCGGCATCCCCGTGCGCAGCCTGGCCATCCAGCTGAGCACAGACGACGGGCAGGTCTGGCGCACTGGCATGAACAACCCGCCAGTGCTGGCGGTCAGCACCCCCCAAGGGTTCTACGAGCAAGTACTGGCGGGCACGCCCGACCCCGCCACCGGCAAGCCGAACCTTGCCAGCATGCAGGCGTTCTTCGCCGCCCACCCGGAAAGTGCTGCGTTTCGCCAATGGGCGGCGGGCTACAAGCCCAGTAACAGCTTTGCCAGCACGCAGTACCACAGCATCAATGCCTTTATGCTGATTGACGCAGACGGCACGCGCCACCCCGTGCGTTGGCAGCTTGAGCCGCAGGCCGCGTTTGCCGCATTGCCTGGTCAGGTCGATGACAAGCAATTCTTGCAACACGACCTGCAGCAACGCCTGGCCCAAGGCCCGCTGCGCTGGACGCTGCGCCTGGTGCTGGCCGAACCCGGCGATGCGGTGGACGACCCTGCCCACCCCTGGCCAGCCGAGCGGCGCAGTGTAGACGCCGGCACCTTGGTGCTGGAGCAGGTCGACGCTCCGGAACAGGGGGCATGCCGTGACCTCAACTTTGACCCGCTGATCTTGCCCAAGGGTATCGAGGCCTCTGCCGACCCAATCCTCGCTGCCCGTTCGGCTGCCTATTCGGAATCGTTCAACCGCCGCAGCCGCGAATCGCTCGGCACCGGAGCCCGCCCATGAAACCTGACGCCTTCCACCCGTTCGCCCGCTTGCTGCACTGGCTGATGGCCGTGCTGATCCTGGCCATGCTGTTCATCGGTGTGAGCATGGTTGCCGACCTGTCGACGCGCCACCCGGTACTGATCGGGCTGCACAAGGCCACCGGCCTGGCGCTGCTGGTACTGGTGCTGTTACGTATCGGCGTGCGCCTGGCCGTGCCTCATCCACCCTTGCCGCGAGACCTGCCGCCCTTGCAGCGTTGGGCCGCCGGGGCATCGCACCTGGTGCTCTATGGCCTGATGCTGGCCATGCCGCTGCTGGGCTGGGCCATGCTGTCGGCCGGCGACTACCCTCGCCCGTTGGGCTTGCCTGCCATCGCCCCGCACAACCTGCAACTGTATGCCGTGCTGCGCATGGCCCACGGTTGGGCCGGCTACCTGCTATTCGCCACGGTACTGGTGCATGTGGCTGCCGCCTTGATGCACGCGTGGGTGCGCCGGGACGGCGTGTTGCGTAGCATGTGGCCTGGCCCCCTGCACCGCAGCGAATGACCTGCAGCAGCCCGGGGCATTAGACATGCGATAATCATTCTTATTAAGATCGGCGCTCTTATTGCCGCACTGCCCTGGACTGCCCATGAACGTTGCAAAGGATCCTGCAAGACTTCTACCCGCCAACACACTGGACCTGCGCCCGCTGCTGCTGGCCAACATGGCCTGTACCATGTCGATGATGGCCTTCGTCGCCCTGATCGGCCCGATTGCCCGCCAACTCGGCATGGCCACCTGGCAGGCCGGCGCCGCGGTAACGGTCGCTGGCGTGGTCTGGGTGCTGCTGGCGCGCCCCTGGGGCCGTGCAGCTGACCGTTTGGGCCGCCGGCGCATCCTGCTGCTGGGCACCGCCGGCTTCACCATGGCCTACTGGCTACTGTGCCTGTTCGTCGAAGGTGCCCTGCGCTGGATGCCAGGGGCGACCGCAGCGTTCATCGGCCTGATGGTCGCACGCGGCTGTATCGGTGCCTTCTATGCCGCCATCCCGGTAGGCGGCAACGCGCTGATTGCCGATCACATCGAACCGCAGCGCCGGGCACGGGCCATGGCCTCGCTGGGGGCGGCCAACGCCGTCGGCCTGGTGGTCGGGCCGGCGCTGGCGGCGCTGCTGGCGCGGCACAGCCTGAGCCTGCCGTTCCATATCATGTCACTGCTGCCGGCGGCTGCGTTTGTCGTGCTGCTGTTCACCCTCAAGCCGCAGGCGCTGCCCCACAACCATGCCCCCAGCCCGGTGCGGTTGAACGACCCACGCCTGCGCCGGCCCTTGCTGGTAGCGTTCAGCGCCATGCTCAGTGTTACCGTTTCGCAGATAGTTGTCGGCTTTTTCGCCCTCGACCGCCTGCACCTGGGGCCAGCAGAAGCGGCGCAGGCCGCAGGCATCGCGCTGACCACCGTGGGTGTAGCGCTGATGCTGTCGCAAGTGCTGCTGCGCAAACTGGAATGGCCGCCGCTGAAAATGATCCGGGTGGGTGCCACCGTTTCGGCGATCGGCTTTGCCTGCGGCTCGCTCGCTACCAGCGCACCGATGCTATGGGCCTGCTACTTCGTCGCAGCAGCCGGCATGGGCTTCGTATTCCCGTCGTTTTCAGCGCTGGCCGCCAATGCCATGCAGGCCTCCGAGCAAGGCGCCACAGCCGGCTCCATTGGCGCTGCCCAAGGCATGGGGGCAGTCATCGGGCCGCTGGCCGGCACCTTGGTCTATGCGCTCGATCCGCGCCTGCCGTTCCTGGCTGTGGCCGCGCTGTTGCTGCTGGTCGGCCTGTGGCCGATGCCGCGTGAACAGCGGGTTTGAAAGCACAGCGCGCAAGCGACCAGAGTGTGTTTTAATGCGCATCGCTCATTATTATTGACACCTCTGATTACAAGGCGGCTATGGACACGGGGACGCGACTCAAACTGGTGCGTGAACGCAACAACCTCTCCCAACGGGAACTGGCCCGCCGCAGCGGGCTGACCAATTCGACGATCTCTCAGATCGAGCAGAATCGCGTCAGCCCTTCGGTCAGCTCCCTTAAAAAGCTGCTCGAAGGCATCCCGATGAGCCTGGCAGAGTTTTTCAGCTTCGACGAGCCGGTCCGCGAGGAGCGCTACGTGTTCCGTGGTGGCGAACAGCCAGACCTGGGCCGCAATGGCCTGCGCATGCTGCTGGTGGGAGCCAGTGTCGAGGGCCGGCAGATGCGCATGCTGCGTGAGCTGTATGCGCCCGGTGCCGACTCGGGCGATCCAATCGTGCACGCCGAGGGCGAAGAATGTGGCCTCGTTACCCGGGGCACCGTGGAGCTGTGGGTCGATGGCCAGGTCAGCGTGCTGAACTCGGGCGATGGGTATTACATCCCCACTACCCTGCCGCACAGCTTCAAGAACATCGGCCAGGACGAAGCCGAGATCATCAGCGCAAACACGCCGGCTAACTTCTGACTGTTTGGTGCGCAGTGCATGGCACCGGCTACGCCGGTGTTCGCGGCTGAAGCCGCTCCCACAATGACCGCGTAGCCGTAGCGTTCAAGCTGGATGCGACAGCGCCTCCTCGACAAAGTCCAGACGGTCCTGCCCAAAGAACATCGCCTCGCCAACGAAGCAGGTCGGTGCGCCGAAAACCCCGCGCCCGACCGCTGCCTCGGTCGCCTGCCTGAGCGCTGTTTTCACTTCGCCGTCAGCCACCACGGCATGAAAAGCCTGCGGATCGAAGCCTGCCTGGGCCAGTGTTTCATCCAGGACTGCGCTGTCGCTCAGGTTGCGGCGCTGCACCCACAACCCGTTGAACAGCGCGGCCAACAACGCCTCGAACCGCTGCGGTGAATGCATCTGGGTGCCCATCACGCCGCGCATCAAGTTCAGCGTATTGACCGGAAAACCTGACGGCATGCCGAACGGCACCCCATAGCGCGCAGCAAAGCGTGCCAGGTCGGTGAACATGTAGCGCCCCTTGGCCGGGATCATGGCCGGCGACGCATTGCCGGTAGCCTGGAACACCCCGCCCAGCAGCATGGGCCAGTAACGCAGCGTGGCGCCCTGGCGGGCACACAGGCCTGGCAACTGGGTCCAGGCCAGGTAGCTGGCCGGGCTGCCCAGGTCAAAATAGAAATCGACAGTCTTGTGCATGGTTTCGGTCCTTGCTCGGTGAAAGAGGCTTACCAGCGTTCCATCCAGGGACGCAGGTCCAGTTCAAATGTCCAGGCGTCGCGGGGTTGGGCGTGCAGGAACCAGTAGCTGTCGGCAATGTGCGCCGGGGCGAGGATGCCATCCTGGTCCTTGAGGGCATAGCGCTCAGGGAAGGTGTCACGAATGAAGGCGGTGTCGATGGCCCCATCCACCACCGCATGCGCAACATGGATGTTTCGCGGTCCGAGTTCGCGTGCCATGCTCTGGGCCAGCGCACGCAAGCCATGCTTGGCCCCGGCGAACGCCGCGAAACCCGCCGCCCCGCGGGTTCCCGCAGTGGCTCCGGTGAACAGGATGGTGCCGCGCTCACGCTGAACCATGCGCCGGGCAACCGCCTGAGCGGTGAGAAAGCCGGCAAAACAGGCCATTTCCCAGATCTTGAAGTATTTGCGCGGGGTTTCGTCAAGAATGCTGCAGGGCACGTTTGCGCCGATATTAAAGACAAATACCTCGATCGGGCCGATATCGCGCTCGATGGTCTCGACCAACGCTGCAACTTCATCCTCCTTGCGCGCATCGGAACCAAACCCGTGGGCCTGGCCGCCGGCGTCGCGTATTTCGTCCAGCAGCGGTTGCAGCTTTTCAGCCTGACGCCGGGTCACGCAGGCAATGTAGCCTTCACGAGCGAAACGCTTGGCAATCTCGCCACCGGTCGCGTCGCCCGCACCGATCACCAGCACTACTTTTTGTTGTTCTGCCATGCCTGCCTCCATTGGTGAATGATCGTTTAGTAAACGAACGCTATGTTATGATCCCCGTCATCGTCAAGCCCGCCTGCAGAGGCAAGTGAATGCGTTACTCCACCGAACACAAGCAACAGACCCGCGAGCGGTTGCTGAGCAGTAGCGGCGCGCTGGCCAAGCGCGGGGGCTTTTCCAGCACCGGTGTAGCCGGGCTGATGAAAGCGATCGGCCTGACCGGCGGCGCCTTTTACAACCACTTCCCCTCAAAGGACGACCTGTTCACCGAAGTCGTGCGCCAGGAACTGTGCAACAGCCCACTGGCGCGCCTGGCCAACCAGGGCGCCAACCGCGAACGCCTGGGCCGCTGCCTGCAGCAGTACCTGAGCCTGGCCCACCTGCACAACGCCGAAGGTGGCTGCCCGCTACCGCCGTTGGGTGTGGAAATCGCCAGGGCTGCAGCGCCAGTGCGTGAACAGGCCGAACACTGGCTGGTCGAACTGCACCAGGCCTGGAGCGCAACCCTTGAGGATGAGCAGCTGGCCTGGGTGCTGATCAGCCAGTGCGTAGGTGCATTGATGGTCGGCCGCATGCTGGCCACAGAAACAGTGCAGGCGCAGGTGCTGGACGCTAGTCGCCAGTTCGTCGAAAAGGCCCTGCATGAAGTGGATTAGCGCAGTGCTGGGGTTGCTGCTGGCAGTGCCTGCATTCGCCGAACAAGCTTGCCCGCCCGGGCAGTACCAGGTGTGCCTGATGGGCTGTTTTTGCGCGCCGATCGACCCTGGGCAGGCCGGCCAGATTCTCAAGGATGTTGAAGTCATGGCGTCGTCCAGCCTGGCGTTGGCCTTACGCCAGGCCAGGGACGAGGCCACCGCCAGTGGCGTCGAGCCCATCCCGCTTCATATCCGTGCGCAGCTCGAAGCCTGGTACGACTTTGCCGTACTCGACGCAGCCCGCTTCCGGGTAGGTGACGCGCAGCAGATGAGCGCGGCCAATGCGCTGCTGCAAAACCCCGACGTGAATGCCGTTACGCTGATCGATACGATCATTTTCCGCCGGGCGGGCGATGCCGAAGACAACGTGGCCTTGTGGGCGCACGAGTTGAAGCATGTGCAGCAGTACCAGGAACTGGGCGTGGAGGAATTTGCCCGGCGCTATACGCGCGACTATGACGCGCTGGAGGGGCCGGCTTACAAGATCGAGGCCGAGGTGGGCAAGGCCTTGCGCGAACGCGCTTCGGGCCAAGCCCGCTGATATCAGCTACTACGCGATCCCTGTGTAGGAGCGGCCTTGTGTCGCGACGGGCTGCAAAGCAGCCCCTTATTCAGAGTCGCTGCTGATATTGCCGGGGCTGCTTTGCAGCCCGTCGCGACACAAGGCCGCTCCTACAAGGGACCGCGTATGGGCTCAGGACGCGGCAGAAGCCTCTTCAGCCACCTGTTCACGACTGGCATAGCGCTGCGCCAACACTGCACAGACCATCAACTGGATCTGGTGGAACAGCATCAGCGGCAGGATCATCGCGCCAATACCACTGCCCACGAACAGCACCTGGGCCATGGGAACCCCGGTAGCCAGGCTTTTCTTGGAGCCGGCGAACAGGATGGTGATGCGGTCTTCGAGGTCAAAGCCCAGCAGCTTGCCAAGCACACGAGTGCCGAACAGCACCACCGCCAGCAGAATCCCGCAGACGGCAAACAACCCGGCCAGGTGCTGCGGCGAGACTGTGTGCCACAACCCGGTGACCACGGCTTCGCTGAAGGCGGTGTACACCACCAACAGGATCGAGCCCTGGTCCACCACCTTGAGCCAGCGCGCATTGCGCTTGACCCAGGCGCCAATCCAGCGCCGCGCAATCTGCCCGGCAACGAACGGTACCAGCAGCTGCAGGGTGATCTTCAGCACGGCATCCAGACCAGAACCCGTATCACCACTGGCGCCCAGCAACATCATCACCAGCAACGGGGTCAGGAAGATGCCCAGCAGGCTGGACGCCGCTGCGCTGCAAATGGCTGCCGGCACATTACCGCGGGCCAGCGAGGTGAAGGCGATGGCCGACTGCACGGTGGCCGGCAAGGCGCACAGGTACAGCACACCCAGGTACAGCTCGTTACCCACCAGCGGCAGGAACAACGGCTTGAACGCCAGGCCCAGCAGCGGGAACAGCACGAACGTGCAGGAGAACACCAGCAGGTGCAGACGCCAGTGCCCGGCACCGGCAATGATCGCCTCACGCGAAAGCTTGGCCCCATGCAGGAAGAACAGCAAGCCAATGGCCAGGTTGGTCAGCCAGCCAAAATATACCGCGCCGTCGCCCGAGCAAGGCAGCACGGTGGCGATCAGCACCACCCCGAGCAAGGCCAGGGTGAAATTGTCGAATAACATGCGCAAATACTTCATCACTGTTTCCATCTTGTCATTGTGCAAGGGCAGACGATAAGGTCTTCGGCTTTTTACCGCTAACGCCGGAACCCCCACCGGTATCGCTCAACGGACACGTTCCACAAAAGGACCCTGCCATGCCCCTCTCTCGCCTGGCCGCGCTTGCGGCCGCCACCACCCTTGCGCTGGGCCATGCCGGCGCCCAGGCTGACGACCAGCTGCAAGCCAAGGTAGACCGTATCATCCGCCCGCTGATGCAGGAGCAAGGCATCAGCGGCATGGCCGTGGCCATCTATGCCCGCGACCACGCGCACTACTTCAGCTACGGCGTGGCCAGCAAAACCGACAACGTGCCGGTAAGCCGGGATACGCTGTTCGAGATCGGCTCGCTGAGCAAGACCTACACGGCCACACTGGCCGCGCTGGCCAGTGCCGAGGGCAAGCTGGACCTCGCGGCCAAGGCCAAGCGCTATCACCCGGCACTGGCCGGAACGCCCCTCGGTGACGCCAGCGTGCTGGACCTCGGTGCCTACAGTGCAGATTGCCTGCCATTGCAGTTCCCCGACGAAGTACAGTCCCCGCAACAGGTCGTCGATTTCTTCCGCCACTGGCAGCCCCGCGCCAAGCCCGGCACCCAGCGCTGCTACTCCAACCCCAGCCTCGGCTTGTTCGGCGACCTGGCTGCACGCGCACAGCATCAACCGTTTTCCACGCTGATGAGCGACGGCCTGCTGGCCGAAATGGGCCTGAAAACCACCTACCTGCATGTCCCGACCAGCGCTCAGGGGCTTTATGCCCAAGGCTACGACGCCGCCGACAAACCGGTGCGCGTCGGCCCAGGCCCTTACGCCGACGAGGCCTACGGCATCAAGACCAGCGCCAGCGACCTGCTGCGCTACGTGCGCCTGAACATGCAGCCAGACGACCTGCGACCGGCGCTGGTGAAAGCCACCGAAATCACCCGGCAGGGCTATTTCCAGGTCGGCGCCATGACCCAGGGCCTGGGTTGGGAACGCTACCCCTACCCTGTCACGCTGGCCACCCTGGTCGATGGCAACAGCCCGCGGCTGATCCGTGAACCGCAGGCAATCACGCGCTTGCAACCGGCCCTGCCGGCACAAGCGGCCGCCTGGTACAACAAGACCGGTTCAACCAACGGCTTCGGTGCCTACGCCGCGTTTGTGCCCTCTGAGCAACTGGCTGTCGTGTTGCTGGCCAACCGAAATTACCCGAACGAAGCGCGGGTTCGCGCCGCCTTCGAAATACTGTCCGGGCTGTAACGGACGCAGTGATTGTCGAACAAAATGACAAAATGTAGTGCCAAAAAATATTCACTACAAAATCATTGACGCCGCTCATCGCCCTTGTGCATGATGAAGCCGTCTCCCTGATCGGGAGCGGTGGCAAGGGTGTTCCAGACGGCCTGCGCGGTAACGCAGGCCGTCCGTGGAGAGGGAACTGTCCAAAAGGCAGCGTGAGAAAGCCCCTGTTGCGATGCTGCTGTAGCAGCCTTGGTAGTGCGCTACACCGTGGTAGCGCCAACTGTGAAAATCACCAACGAATGGGTAATGGGGGCTTTATGATGAACTTGAACAACAATCCGACTATCGATCAACTGGCGCAGCTGTTCGCCGTACGCAAGGACAGCCTTGACGACCACTTGCTGTGGGTCAGCCAAACCGGTGAGGTGCGGCTCGACCGCCTGCCACCGAACACCATCGAAGATGAATTTGAAGAGCACCTGCCCAGCATGCGTGCTCGCTTCAAGGTCTACCGCCGTGGCCAGGGCTACGTCGGCAAGAAAGCCGCCGCCGACACCGAATTCGTTGGCCGCGTGCTGCAGACCCTGCAACAAGAATGGCCCGCTGCCCGTGAGCAGCAGGCAGTCAAGGTGATCGAACCGCTCAACTGAGGGTTCCCGCCTTTACCTGAGCCCGGCCCACCTTGGCCGGGCTTTTTCATGCCTGGCGCCGATGGCTGCGGGTTTTCGGCAAAGGCAAGGCTCCGGTTGCCATGGCCCGGGCACGGTCGACACCCCACACCAGGGCGCGGGTCATGGTCTCGCCGGGTCGTGCCGGGTAGTACTCCTCCAGCATTGCGTGGCCATCCTTGGCATACAGCCCCAGAAACAGCTGGGTCGCCCCAAGGCGTGACAGGCGTACCTGCACATCCAGTGTGGTACCGTCACTGAGGGCTTCGTCGTGGCTGCGGCTGTGCAGCTGGGCGTCGGCCCACTGCCAATAGGTCTGTTCCCTGACTCGCATGAGCATTCAACCTCCGTTACTGGAATGCCCTGCCAGAAAAGCACAACCTCGGCCAGCCGGCGAGTGCTACCGATCAATGCCATGAGGCGGATCAACAAAGCGCAATAAAAACCCCGCCATTGGGCGGGGTCTCGAGCTGGATGCCGGTTCACTTCTTCAGCGGAACCCGCGGCATGAAACGGCCTTTTTTACTGCGCTGCAGGTGTGCAGGCTGAAGTTGTTCGGAATCATCCAGCGTCATATGGGCGAAGCCCAGACGGAACGCCGCCTGGCCACAACGCACCTGGCTGTTGATCGGGAACGCGTCATTCAGGTCTTCGAAAAAGGATTCGCTCATGCCCTGTCTCCCTCCAGTGGCGGACGCGCCAGCAGCCAGAAAAGCTGCCAAGGAAACGCGGCCTGTGAAAGTGAGACTAGCCGGTCATTTGCGGACTGCCCGGACAAGCGCCCGACAGCCGACCAGTGGCAGACCGCTCTATTTCAAACGCACCGCCGTGCCAGTGGCAAATACCACGACCATGCCGCCCTGCACCGACGGCATGCTGATCTCAAAATCCACACCCACTACCGCATCGGCGTGCAACTGGCGTGCCCGCGCCTTGAGTTCTTCGGTGGCCTGCTCGCGGGCCTCGCGCAGGGCGCTTTCCAGCGTTTGTGAGCGGCCACCAAAGAAGTCCCGAAAACGTGCAAAGAAATCGCGGACGAAGTTGATACCCTGCACCGATTCGGAGCTGACCACGCCCAGGTATTCGGCAATAGGGCGGCCTTCGAGCTGGCTGGTGGTGGAAATGATCATGAAAGCGCTCCATTGGCCTGGCAAAAGAGGCCGATTCTAACAGAGCACAAGTCACCCCACAGATCCGCTGGTTGGCCGCAATCCCTGTGGGAGCGGGCGCGCCCGCGAACACCGGCAAAGCCGGTGCCATCCACTGCGTCGCCTGTTTCGCGGGCATGCCCGCTCCCACAGTGACCGCGCAAGGCTTTGCAGACTCATCACATCATGCATTGGCCGCGCGAAACCTTTGCCCGATACGCGCACCAAACACGTTCACCAGCAACCCCGCCATCACCAGCAGGGCACCCCAGCCCTGGGTTGCGGTCAGGCGCTCACCCAGTAGCAGCGCCGACGAACTCAGGCCAATCACCGGCACCAGCAACGAGAACGGCGCCACTTTGCCAGCCGGGTGGCGCGACAGCAGCTTGCTCCACAGGCTATAGCCGAGCATGGTGGCGACAAAGGCCAGGTACGCCAGGGCCAGCACCGAGCTCCAGCTGATGTTGCCCAGGGCATGGCCAATACGCTCAGGCCCTTCCAGCCACCAGGACAACGCCAGGAACGGCAGTGGCGGAATCAGGCCACCCCAGATCACCAACGCCACCAGGTCGACCGAACCAAAACGCCGGGTGATGATATTGCCCAAGCCCCACATGGCTCCACCGCACAAGGTCAACACCAGCGCCAGCATGGGCACATGGCCGCCATCTTCATTGCCGATCAGCGCCAGGCCGCTGGCGGCCACCAGCAGCCCCAGTACGCTGGCCAGGCGCAACCGCTCACCGAGGAACACCGCGGCGAAGCCCAGGGTAAAGAATGCCTGCGACTGCAGAATCAACGAGGCAAGCCCGGGTGGCATACCGCTGTACATGGCCTGGAACAAGAAGGCGAACTGACCCAGCGATATTGTCGCACCATAGGCGATCAACCAGCGCCAGGGCAGTTTGGGCCGTTTGACCAGCAAGATCGCCGGGAACGCCACCAACAAGAAGCGCAGCGCACCCAGCAGCATCGGCGGCAGGCCGTCGAGGCCAACCTTGATGACCACGAAGTTGACTCCCCAGGCGACAATCACCACCAGGGCGATGAGCAGGTCCTTGAGCGGCATTGCGGCTTCCTTCTTTAGGCTTTTCTAGACATATTTCGTTACAGCATAAGGCTATTCCTTTGCCAGGGAGCAGTACAGTTGCGGCTGAGGGTTGCGCAACAGTGCGACTGTTATCGTATGAGCGGCACACGACCCTGTAGAAGCGGCCGTGCAGCTTTGCCAGGTCGTGTCAGTCCCGGTAGCCAGGCGCTACCTTTTCCAGCACCCGCAACAACGCTGCCCAGGCCAGTTGCAGCGCATCCGGGTCCGCCAGTTCCCCCTGCTTCAACCCCCTGCCCGGCTCGTTGAACTGCCGCTCGGTATGTGCGCACACCGCCTCGGCCGGCAGAACCAGTTGCCCGGCACTCTGCGCCGCCAACTGGATCTCGCAGGCCTTCTCCAGGTAGTACATGCGCAGGAACGCTTCGGCCACGCTGCGCCCGGTGGTCAGCAGGCCGTGGTTACGCAGGATCATGACCGACTTGTCACCCAGGTCGGCCACCAGCCGCTGCTGCTCATCCATATCCAGCGCGATACCTTCGTAGGCGTGATAAGCCACCTTGCCGTAAAACTCCATGGACATCTGGTTGACCGGCAGCAACCCGCACTCCAGCGCCGCCACTGCGCAGCCTGCCCGGGTATGCGTGTGCAGCACGCACTGGGCATCTTCGCGGGCGGCATGAATGGCGCTGTGAATGACGAACCCGGCCGGGTTGACCGGGTGCGGGGTCGGCTCCACCGGCCTGCCCTGCAAGTCGATTTTCACCAGGCTGGAGGCCGTGATCTCATCGAACAGCAGGCCGTACGGGTTGATCAGGAAGTGATGCTCCGGGCCAGGCAAGCGCAGGGATATATGGGTGAAGATCAGGTCGCTCATGCGAAAGTGCGCGATCAACCGATAACAGGCTGCCAGCTCCTGGCGCAAACGCTGTTCCATTGCGGTCATGGTTGTTGCCCCTGTAAATGAAGTGGCGAGAGACTACTTGGTCGCCCAGGCATTGAACCGTTGCTCCAGTTCTTCGCCATGGTCCACCCAGAACGCCACATTCATTGCCAGCGCCCCTTGCAGGTTCTGCGGTGAAGTAGGCACCCAGCCGGCCAAGGCCGGGTCGAGCCTGGCAGCAGCCTGGATGTTGGTAGGCCCATAGGGAATCTGCTGCACATAACGCAGCTGGGTATCGGGCTGGTTGGCATAGGCGATCAGCCGCTTGGCCTGGTCGACATGCCGCGAGCCTTTGATGATTGCCCAGTAATCCATGCCATACAGGCTGCCGGGCCAGACCACTGCCAGCGGGCTGCCCTGCTGCGCGGCCACCGCAATACGCCCGCTGTAGGTGGAGGTCATTACCACATCACCGGCGGTCAGCCACTGCGCCGGCTGGGCACCCGCGTCCCACCACTGGATGTAGGGCTTGAGTTCACTCAATTTGGCGAAGGCACGTTCAACACCGGCCGGCGTCGACAATACCTGGTAGACATCCTCGACCTTGACCCCATCGGCCAGCAGGGCGAACTCCAGGTTGTACACCGCACGTTTGCGCAGGCCGCGCTTGCCCGGGTACTTGTCCACGTCCCAGAAGTCGGCCCACGAGGTGGGTGCCTGGGCCAGCTTGTTGCGGTCATAGGCAATGGCCACGCTCCACACCAACGCAGCCGAACCGCAGTCCTGGGCTGCATCGGGGATCAGTTCGGCGGCATGGCCCAGGCGCTGCCAGTCAAGGTGCTCGTACACACCTTCGTCACAGCCGCGCATCAGGTCCGGGCCTTCGATCTGCACCACGTCCCAGTCGACATTGCCGGTGTCGGCCATGACCTGGATACGCGCCATCTCACCGTTGTACTCGCTCTGGATCAGCTTGCTGCCGTCCTGCGCACTGAACGGTTTGAATATCGCCTCGTCCTGGGCTTTCTGACCCGCGCCGCCATAAGCGACCACAACCATCTCTGGCGCGGCTTGCGCACAGCCCAGGCCAAGCGCGAGCAATGCTGCGCAAAGGCCATTCACCCGTGGGAATACCTGCATCGTAGTTGCCTCCTGTCGGTGCCCGAAGGGCCCGATTTCTTGTTGTTGTGAGGTCACGCCCTCGCTGTGAGGGTGAACAAAAGCTAGTCGCGCACCAGTTAAAAAACAAGTTGATTTTTTACTCCCGCTACACTTTTATAAACAAAACAAGAACAACACCATACCGGAGCCGCCTGTATGCAGACCGCCTTCCCTCACCTGTTCGAAGCCTTGCAGATCCGCGGCAAACGCTTGAAGAACCGCATCATGTCCACCGGCCACGACACCTGCCTGCCCACCGACAATCTGGTCAACGACAAACTGATCGCCTACCAGCGCGACCGCGCAGCCGGCGGCGTCGGCCTGATCGTGCTGCAAGTTGCCGGGGTGCATGACAGCGCCCGCTATACCTCACATGTGCTGATGGCTACCGACGATGCCTGCATTGAGGGCTACCGCCAGCTTGCCGAGGCCTGCCATGCGCACGGTACGGTGGTGCTGTCGCAACTGTTTCACCCCGGGCGGGAGATCATGGAGTCGGCGGACGGGCTGCTGGCGGTGGCCTACTCCGCATCGTCGGTGCCCAACGAACGTTTCCGGGTGATGCCACGCGCACTGGACCAGGCGATGATCGACGAAATCGTCCAGGGCTACGCCAGTGCCGCCCGGCGCCTGCATCAGGCCGGGCTGGACGGGGTCGAGGTGGTGGCCAGCCACGGCTACCTGCCCGCGCAGTTCCTCAACCCGCGGGTGAACCTGCGCAGCGACGGCTACAACGGCGACCTGGAACAGCGCCTGAGGTTCCTGCGTGAGGTGCTGGCCGCCGTGCGCGCCGCCACCGACGAGCAGTTCATCATCGGCCTGCGCATCAGTGCCGACGAACGCGACGACCAGGGGCTGAGCGAAGACGAATCGCTGGCCGCAGCGGTAGCCGTGCAAAGCCAGCTCGACTACCTGCACATCGTCGCCGGCACCTCGGCGTCCCTGGGAGGGGCGGTGCATATCGTTCCGCCCATGGCCATCGAACCGGCCTACCTGGCCCGAGAGGCTGCCACCTTCAAGCAGCAACTGGATATCCCGCTGTTCGTGACCGGGCGCATCAACCAGCCCCAGGAAGCCGAACTGATCCTGGCCCGCGGCCAGGCCGATGTCTGCGGCATGACCCGTGCACTGATCTGCGACCCACTGATGCCGAGCAAGACCGAGCGCGGCCAGGTCGAGGACGTGCGTGCCTGCATCGCCTGCAACCAGGCCTGCATCGGCCATTTCCATCGTGGCCTGGCCATTTCCTGCATTCAGCGGCCGGAAACCGGTCGCGAGTTGCAATACGGCCAGCTAACGCCCACCACCACGCCCAAACGCATCCTTGTGGCCGGTGGCGGGCCCGCCGGCATGAAGGCCGCCGCCGTTGCCGCGGCGCGCGGGCATAAGGTCACGCTGTACGAGGCCGGCCCTCAACTCGGTGGCCAGGTGCTGCTGGCCCAGCTACTGCCACGGCGCAGCGAGTTCGGCGGCGCCAGCACCAACCTGCAACGGGAAATGGCCTTGGCCGGTGTGGAAGTGGTCCGCAATACGCGGGTCGACCGCGCCCTGGTCGAGCGCGAACGCCCCGACCTGGTCATCGCCGCCACCGGTGCCACCCCCTACTGGCCGGCGTTCGAGCGCACCGGTGAGCTGCAAGTGGTCGACGCCTGGCAAGTACTGCGCAATGACGTGAAGCTTGGGCGTTCGGTGCTGGTGATCGACTGGCGTTGCGACTGGATCGGCCCCGGTATTGCCGAACGCCTGGTGCGCGAAGGGCATCAGGTACAGCTTGCGGTCAACGGCACCCATTGCGGCGAAAGCCTGCCGCTGTACGTACGTGACCAGCTGGCCGGCGAGCTGCATCGCCTGGGCATCCCGATCACCCCGTATGCACGCCTGTATGGCAGCGACGACAATACGGTGTACCTGCAGCACACCGCCAGCGGCGAGCCGATGATCTTCGAGGGTATCGACACTTTGGTACTGTGCCTGGGGCATCAGCCGCAAGACAGCCTGCCCAGCGAGCTGGCCGGCCTGGTAGAAGTGCGCCGCATTGGCGACTGCCTGGCGCCGCGCACCGCTGAAGAAGCGATTCACGACGGCCTGACGGTTGCCTGGTCGCTCTGAGGCTGTACATACTGCGGCTTTTACGATGGACCGACGTGCATGAGCCAACTCCCCCAGCCCCCCGCCAGCGAAGCCGGGGGCCCTGCGCCGCAGTTCCTGGGCACCCGCATCCGCGGCCTGCGCAAGCGCCGCGGCATGACCCTGGCGGAGCTGGCCGCGCACAGTGAACTGACCGCGGGCTACATCAGCCAACTGGAGCGCAACCTTTCCTATCCGTCGATCCCGGCGCTGTTCAACATCGCCCGCAGCCTGGGCGTGACCATCCAGTGGTTCTTCGCCAGCGAGGCCACCACCGCACCCGAGGACCAGGGCTATGTGGTGCGGCGCAACAGCCGCCTGAGCGTGCATTACGAGGATGGCATCGTCGATCAACTGCTCACCCCCCAGCCCAACCGCCAACTGGAGATCCTGCACTCACGCTTCCCGCCGGGCACCTACAGCCAGCAAAGCTACAGCCATGAGGGCGAAGAAGCCGGCTACATTCTCAGCGGCAGCTTCGAGCTGTGGGTGGGCGAGCGGCATTTTCAGCTGGGTGAAGGCGACAGTTTCAGCTTTTCCAGCCAGGAACCACACCGCTACGGCAACCCCGGTGAAGTGGATGCCGTAGTGATCTGGGTAATTACCCCGCCAACATTCTGAGTTGCAGGATCAGGCAGCAGCAAACAGCTCGTTGGCAATCTGCGCCTGGGCAGCATCAATCGCCTGGCTGCGCTGCTCAGGGCCATAGGCCAGGCCATGGGCGCGGACGATTTCCAGGTCGGTGATACCGATGAAGCCGAGGAATACCTTGAGGAAGTCTTCATGCCCGGCGCCAGTCGGCTGGCCAGCATGCAGGCCGCCGGCGGTGGACACCAACACCACCTTCTTGTTGCCGCACAGGCCTTCCGGGCCCGCTTCGGTGTAGCGGAAGGTCTGGCCGGCGACGGCAACGCGGTCGATCCAGGCCTTGAGCTGGGTGGGCACGGTGAAGTTGTACATCGGCGCACCGATTACCACTGCATCAGCGGCCAGGAACTCTGCGAGGGTTTCAGCACTCAGCTTGGCTTCAAAGGCCTGGGCTGCATCACGCATATCCTCGGGGGTGCCGGCGGCGACCAGGGTGGCGGCAGAGAAGTGGGCGATGGCGTCGGCGGCCAGGTCGCGGTACACCACGTCCACGCTCGGATCAGCGGCTTTCCAGGCCTCAACCACTTCACGGCTCAGCTGGCGGGAGGCGGAGTTGTCGCCCAGGATGCTGGAATCGATGTGCAACAGTTTCATAGGAATCTCCTGTGATTGAAGACCGCGGTGTTGAGCGGTCACGATGGGGAGAATCCTACCTGGGTGAGCAATGGCTGATAAGCAGGCAAAAATGCGTTAGTTTGTCCCACAGGTGGAACAGTGAGACATTCCCATGCAAGACCTGAACGACCTTTTCTACTTTGCCCGCGTGGTCGAAGCCGGTGGCTTCGCCGCCGCCGGGCGTCAGCTAGGCATCCCCAAGTCACGCCTGTCACGGCGCATTGCCGAGCTGGAAGAGCGCTTGGGCACACGCCTGCTGCAGCGTACTACCCGGCAGCTGAAACTCACGGCGGTGGGCGAGCGCTATCTGCACCACTGCCAGGCCATGCTGCTGGAAGCCGAAGCCGCTGATGAAGCCGTGGCCAGCATGAGCAGCGAACCGCGCGGGCGCTTGCGGGTGTCCTGCCCGGTGGCGCTGGCACATGCCTTCCTGCCGGATGTGATCAGCCGCTTTCTTGCCCAGTACCCGCTGGTGCAACTGGACATGGTGCTGCTCAACCGCCGGGTCGACCTGATTTCCGAAGGCATCGATGTCGCGCTGCGGGTGCGCGACCTGGGCGACGAAGACCCAGCCCTGGTTACCCGCCGCTTGCGCCAGGCGCAGATGCAGCTGGTGGCCGCGCCCGGTTTCGCCGACCACATTCGTGAACCGGCTGAGCTTGCTTCACTGCCGGTACTGGGCGCCGCTGAGGCGGACCGGTTGGTGCACTTTCGCTTGTTAGGCCCCCATGGCAAGCAGCAGGAAATCGCCCTGGAACCGCGCCTGGCCATTGACGATTTCGTAGTACGTAATGCTGCTGTACGAGCTGGCCTCGGCTTCACTGCCCTGCCCAGCATGTTTTGCGAGGAAGAACTGGAGCGCGGCGAACTGGTGCGCCTGCTGCCAGACTGGTCACTGCCAGGCGGCTACCTGCAGGCGGTATACCCGCATCGGCGGGGCGTGCTGCCTGCCGTGCGGGTATGGATCGATCACCTGGCGGCATCATTCGAGGCCTGTGGAGAGCGGTATGTCTGAAAGGAAGATGAGCGAAGCCGAAGTGGCAGCGTTTTGCCTGAGCCTGCCGGGTGCGCGCGAAGACTACAAATGGGGCGGTATCCGGGTGTTTTCGGTGGCCGGCAACAAGATGTTCGCGGTGCTCGACCTGGCCGGCGCGGGGTTGTCGTTCAAGGTGGCCGATGAGCTGTTTCTCGGCTATTGCGACCGCCCCGGGGTGCGGCCTGCGCCGTATCTGGCGCGGGCAAAATGGATCAGCATGGCGCTGCCCTACCCCATGGGCCGTGATGAGCTGTGTGATCTGTTGCAGCGTTCGCACCAGCTGGTGGTGCGCCGGCTGCCGAAGCGCTTGCAGGTGGGGTTGGTGATATAGGGTTAGCCTGTACCGGCCTCTTCGCGGGTAAACCCGCTCCCACAGGGATATCACATTCCTTGAAGCCTGCGGCGTACCTGTGGGAGCGGGTTTACCCGCGAAGAGGCCGGTCCAGCCACGCATCAAGCAAAAGGCAGGTAGCGCCCTGCAAAAAACAGCCAGTCCGCCCAGAACACCTGATGCACCAGCACAATCCCCCAGAACACCAGCTGGTAAGACACCTTGCGGGTCTTGTGCCGAAACACCTGCTGCGCCACCAGCGCCCCTGGCCAGCCGCCCAACAGCTCGCTGGCATGCAGCACTTTCTCGGGCGTGCGCCAGGCCTGCGTACGTGCCTGCTGTTTATCCTGCCAGTACAGCAGCACACTGATCAGGCTCATCGCCGGGTACAGCGCCAGCGGCCACCAGGCCTGGTCGTTCCAGGCCATGCGCGCCGCACCCAATAAAGGCAGCAGGCACAACACCGCCATCAACAGCAGCTTCAGCCGCACATTACGCACGCCCTCCACCCGCTGCCCACGCGACGCCTCAGCCATGGGCGGTCGACCAGTCAACCCAGCCGAACTGCCAGGTCGCCAGAATCAGCAGGCCGAACACAATGCGGTACCAGGCAAACGCCGCGTAGCTGTGATTGGCAATGAACTTGAGCAATGCACGCACGGCAATCATGGCGAAGATGAACGACGTCACGAAACCAATGGCAAATACCGGCAGGTCGCCGGGCTGGAACAGGTCACGGTACTTGTAGCCCGAATACACCGCCGCACCGACCATCGTCGGCATCGCCAGGAAGAACGAGAACTCGGTCGCAGCCTTGCGCGACAGGCCAAACAGCAGGCCACCGATAATGGTGGATCCGGAACGCGAAGTACCCGGAATCATGGCCAGGCACTGGACAAAGCCGATCTTCAGCGCATGGCTCCAGCGCATGTCGTCCACGTGGTCCACCTGCACGCGGTGCTCGCGACGCTCGGCCCAGAGCATGATGACGCCGCCCACCACCAGTGCCGCCGCCACGGTGATCGGGTTGAACAGGTATTCGTGAATCAGGTCGGCGAACAGCACGCCCAGCACCACCGCCGGCATGAACGCCAACAGCAGGTTACCGGTAAAACGCCGCGCCTTGGGCTCGCTGGCCAGGCCGAACACCACTTCGAGAATTTTGCCGCGAAACTCCCACACCACTGCCAGGATCGCCGCCAGCTGGATGATGATGTTGAAAGCCATGGCCCGCTCGCCACCAAAACCGATCAGGTCGGCGACGATGATCTGGTGCCCGGTACTGGAGATCGGCAGAAACTCTGTCAGCCCTTCGACCACACCTAAGATGATTGCCTGGAAGGCAGTCCAAAAATCCATCATTCCCCCGGATGGAGCGCTGCTCGCTGCAGGCCCCTTGTTCTTGATTTGCTTGAAATTGCCGCACGCGGCCCGGCTGTTTTACAGCGACTGTTGGGCGCAACGCCAGTAGAAAAGTTCACGGCTGCTAAAGGTTTCATCTTGCGCGGCCGAAATCCTGGCAGAGCGCCTTTGCAAACGCTTTACAGGACCTGTTGCAGACTATTGCAAAGATAGCACCTAGCCATTAGTCGGGTGGGGGCCTGTCGCAAAGCATGCTTGGATGCACCTCAATAAAAAGAACAATGCGGGAGCGCCTGGATGAACACTCTGAGATCTATGTCGATCAGCCGTCGCCTGTGGCTGATCCTTTTGGTGGCGGTGGCCATGCTGGTGGTGCTTGGCCTGCTGATGCTGCGCCAGATCCACGGTGACCTGTACCAGGCCAAGGCCGAAAAGACCCGTCACGTCGTGCAGACCGCGGCCGGGGTGCTGGCCTACTACCAAGGGCTGGAAGCAGCCGGCACGCTGAGCCGCGATGCCGCCCAGCAACAGGCGCTGCAAGTGGTGCGCGCGCTGCGCTATGACCACGACGACTACTTCTGGATCAACGACCTGGGGCCGAAGATGATCATGCATCCGGCCAACCCCAAGCTCGACGGCCAGGACCTCTCTGCCATCCGCGACCCCGACGGTTTTGCCGTGTTCAACGAAATGGTCGCTCTGGCCCGCCAGCAGGACGCCGGGCCGGTCAACTATCGCTGGCCCAAGCCCGGCGCCAGCGAGCCGGTGGCCAAGACTTCCTACATACAGCTGTTCAAGCCCTGGGGCTGGATCATTGGGTCGGGTGTGTATGTCGATGACGTGCAGGCCGAGTTCGCCCGCCAGCTGCGCGACGCCTCGCTGGTGGGCGTGGGCATTGCCTTGCTGATGGCCCTGGTGGTCATGCTGATTGCCCGCAGCATCGCCCGCCCGCTGCAGGAGGCCGTGCAGGCCATGGGCAACATTGCCAGCGGCGAAAGCGACCTGACCCGGCGCCTGGACACCCATGGCCGAGACGAAATCACCCACCTGGGCGAGCACTTCAACCGCTTCAACGGCAAGCTGCAGGGGGTGGTCGGGCAGTTGCAAGGCGCAGCCCACTCGTTGGCCCAGTCCGCCGGGCACGTCGGCGACAATGCAGGGGCTGCACAACAGCACAGCGCGCAACAATCGCTACAGATGGACCAGGTGGCCACGGCCGTGAACCAGGTGACTTACGCGGTGCAGGACGTAGCCAAGACTGCCGAACAGGCCGCTGGCGAAATGCGCACCGCGCAGCAACAGGTAGCCCATGGCCAGGAAGCCATCCATGGCAGCCTGGTGCAGATTGATCGGCTGTCGCTTACCATCGAGCAGGCCGTGCAGGTAATTCGCGACCTGGCTGGGCACAGCACGCGCATCGGCGGTGTCCTCGATGTCATTCGCTCCATCGCCGAGCAGACCAACCTGCTGGCACTGAACGCCGCCATCGAAGCGGCACGGGCCGGCGAGCAAGGCCGCGGCTTTGCCGTCGTTGCCGACGAAGTGCGCCTGCTGGCCCAGCGCACCGCGCAGTCGACGGCCGAGATCCATACCATGATCGAACACCTGCAAAGCCAGTCGGACGCAGCAGTCAAGGCCATCGACACCAGCAGCGAAGCCTCGCATCAAACCGTCCGGCAGGCCCGCGAGGCCGGCGCAAGCCTGGATGCCATCAACCAGGCACTGAACAACCTCACCGCGTTGAATGCGTCCATCGCCAGCGCCACTTTGCAGCAAGCGCATGTGGTCGAGGAGATCAATCGCAACGTGCTCGATACCGCCGGGTTGTCCCAGCAAACCGCTGATGCGGCACGCCAGTCCAGCGATGCGGGGGTGGCGTTGGGCCAATTGAGCGAGGAGCTGGAGCAGCTGTTGCGACAATTCCGGGTATGACCTTGGCAGGAGCAGCCTCCTCGCAGCACGAGGCTGCTCCTACAAAGGTTCGCCTGCAAGACATCGACCCGCTACAATCGCGCCCTTCCCCGATTGTCTGCCCAAGGATCGCCGATGTCCGGCCTTGAACTCATCGCCGCCGTCCTCGGCGTCACCGCTGTCTGGCTAACGGTCAAGCAAAACGCCTGGTGCTGGCCGATTGGCCTGGTCATGGTGCTGATCTATGGCTGGCTGTTCTACGAGGTAAAGCTGTACTCGGGCATGCTGCTGCAAGTGGCCTACGCCCTCCTGCAAGTCTACGGCTGGTGGCAATGGAAACGCCCCGGCCACGCCGAAGACGCGCGTCAGGTTTCGCGCCTGCAATACCAGGCGCTGTTCACCGGCCTGGCTGCCGGGGTACTGCTGAGCGCAGCGTTGGGTGCGGCCATGGCCACCTGGACCGATGCCGCCCTGCCCTGGCTGGACGCCACCCTGACCGGTTTCAGCCTGGTGGCGCAACTGTGGATGGCCCAGAAACGCCTGCAATGCTGGCCGCTATGGGTGGTGGTGGACATCGTCTATGTGGGCCAGTACCTGCATCAGCAGTTGTATTTCACCGCAGGCTTCTTTGCCGTGCTCACCCTGATTGCCGTGCGCGGCTGGCTGGAATGGCGCCGTGACCCGGCATTGGTGCAGCCATGAGCGCTCAGCAAGCCATGAAGGTGCTGGTGCTGTGTGGCCCCGAGTCCAGTGGTAAAAGCTGGCTCAGCGGCGTGATCCAGGCGCATTTCGGCGGCGTGGTGGTGGCCGAATACGTGCGCCACTTCATCGACCAGGAGCGCCGTGACACCTGCTACGCCGATATCCCCACCATCGCCCGGGGCCAACTGGCCTGGGAGGACCGCGCCCGTGAACAGGCGCCACCGTTGCTGATCCTGGACACCCACCTGCTCAGCAACATGCTCTGGAGCCAGGCCTTGTTCGATGACTGCCCGGCCTGGTTGGAAAAGGCTTTGCTCGCACGGCATTACGACCTGCATTTATTGCTAAGCCCGCAAGGCGTGGACTGGATTGCCGATGGCCAACGCAACCAGCCCGATATCAACGACCGGCAACGCTTTTTCGACAACAGCCTGGCCTGGCTGAAACGGCACAATCAGGCGCACCAGATACTTGAGGGCAATTGGCCGCAGCGCCAATTGCTGGCCTTGCAAGCTGTTGCTATGCTGCTTGATAGCGATGCGCCATCTTGCCCGACCGAGTGTTAAGCCACTGATACAGGTGGACGGGTCAAAGCCCCCGAAAATGCGGGGGTTTCCCCTGCTCCGGGGCCAGTGTCAAGCCAGTGAAACACCCCTGCAAAATCCCTTCCAGTCAAAGCCAGCGCAGGCTTGGCCCGCACCACTCCCCGCAGCCTGTATCACCACTGAGACACAAAACGCCGCAAATTCTCAACCCATTGCCTTAACCTGTTGATCTGCAAACGATTCTCAAAAACGGCACACCTTCTGCTCTGTTGTTCGCATCGCTGAACAAGGCCAGCGCTCAAAGAAGGAGTTGCCGTCGTGAGGAAGAGTGACAAACGCCTCTATCACTGGGTGCTGGTGGGTTGTGTATTGGGCTCACTGAGCCTTGCCGCCCAGGCGGACAACGGGATCATCATCATCAAGCGCGACGTGCAGGTACGCAACGCGACCATACCGCCCTTGATCCCCGACCCGAGCCCCACCACGGTCAACGCCAACCCTTCTGCCTATGTGCTCAAGCAAACCCATGAACTGAGTGATGGCGACTTCGCCAGCATCAGCAGCGGCGCGGGCATCAGCAACATGATCACCCAGCAGACCAACAACCTGGGTGGCAACCTCGGTAACCAGAACCAGTTGCCCAACCTGTCGGGCGGTCGCGGTACGGGCGGCTCCGGTAACGGCATCTCGAACATGGTCAATTCAAGTGTGCAGCGCGGCCTTGCGCCCTTGCAGATCCTGACCGGCGGGGGCAAGTGACATGAAGCACACGCTGCTGATCCTCGCCACCCTGTGCAGTGCTCCGGCGTTCGCCGAGTCGCTGGTTCCCGTCATCAATAACGCCGACATCAACAACTCCGGCAGCCGCTATCAGGGCAACCTCTCGGTCAACCAGGCCGCGGGCGACAAACAGCAACAGGTCAACGCACGCGCCATTGCCGCGGGGCCTGAAGCCAACGCCAGCACGCAGATCCGGCAACGGCTGGACACACCCGCAGACCCCGCCATGGATGCCCGTTCGACCATCCAGGGCAACGCGTTCAGTAACGGCAGTGGGGCTTTGGGCGTGAACCAGAGTGCCGGTGCCAATACCCAGCAAGCCAACGCACTGAGCATCACCCTCAGTGCGCAACCGCAAAGCATCGACGACAGCGTCCTCATGCAACAGAACGTGGCGCTGCTCAACAACTCCGGAGCAACTGACATCCCGTCCGGCTATCGCCAGGTCACCACAAGTGACCAGGCCTTCACCGGTAGCCGTGGGGTGATCCAGTTGAACCAGAGTGCCGGGGTGGGAAACCGAATGGCCAACACCTTGAGCATCCGGGTCGCGGATTGACCCTTCCAGTTAAGAACAACACTTAACCTAACTAGAGTACGGAGAATCACCATGAAACCCTCGATGGCAATCAAGCCTCTGGTGTTCGCAATTGCTGCGGTCATGGCTGTTGCTGTACAAGCTGGGCAAAACGATCGGCGCAATGACCACCATAACGGCCACCATAACAATGGTCAGCACACGCCTCCTCCAACCAAGATCCCGGTGTATGCAACGGCCAATGCCTGGGATACTCAGTCCAGTACTGATAACCGCATCACCAACCAAGGCACCATCAACGAAGCCGAAATGAGTGACTCGGGCACCGGCTCCAGCGGCAACGTCGGCATCAACGTGGCGGCCGGTAACGGCAACCAGCAGGACAACGCCGCTGCCATTGCCAACGCCGGCTCCGAATCCAGCCTGGACAACAGCTTCGTGTTCGGCATGGCCAATGCTACTGCCGATGTGCAGCAAACCAGCAGAAACAACCGGGTAGACAACTACTCGACCCAGTCGTCGGCTGTAATGAGCGGCTCGGCCAGTGGGGCTGAAGGCAACATCGGCATCAACATCGCCGGTGGCGACCTCAACCAACAGAAAAACACCATGGCCATCGCCAACACCGGTGCTCCACTGGGTAACGCCACTGCCACGGCTTCTGCCGAACAGGACGGCCCAGGCCTGATCGTGAACAACGCGGCTGACCGCACCTATCGCGTCGACACGATCACCATCACCACCTCGGCCAGTGGCTCGAGCTCGCGTGATGGCTCGTTCAACTCGACCGACGACCGCAACTCGTCATCGAGCTTCAGCGTGGCCGGCGCGCAAAGCGCCAGCTCCAGTGGCTCCAGTGGCTGGAACTCAAGCGGCTCGAGCAGCTCGAACGCCAGTGGCTCCAACAACTCCAGCGCCAGTGGCTCCAACAGCTGGGGCCTGAACGGCTCAGCCAGCGGCAGCAACAGCTCGTCGAGCAGCGCCAACCTCAACGCTTCGCTGGATGCAGCCGCCAACGCTACGCGTACCCTTACCACCGATGATGGCCGTCGCGAGCGCACCCGCTCCAGCACCTTCGATGGTTCGCTGAACGCATCGCTGGATGTATCGGTCGACAAGTCGCACGAAAGTGCCTACGACTCGTCGTTCGAGAAAGCCTTCGACTCCAACTACGACAAGTCGCATCAATCGTCGTATGACAAGTCCAAGGACTCTTCATACACCAAGTCTCACGACTCCTCGTACGAGAATGCTTCGGCGTCTGACTTCTCCAAGTCTGGCGAAAAATCGAATCAATCCTCGAACGACGTTTCGAAGAGCTACAGCGAAAGCAGTGCTTACGACTTGAGCAATACCGTGTCCTTCCAAGTGCTGACCCCGACCGGCTGGGCCAACCCTGTTACCAATACTGCAACCCTTAGCGGTTCGGTCAACGGTGGCAGCGGCAACCTGGGCGTGAACGTGGCAGCCGGTGTGGGCAACCAGCAGAGCAACTCGCTGGCCATCTCCAACACCTCGTTCTAAACGCCGCGCTTGAGGCCCCCTTCGGGGGGCCTTTCTTCAACACCCACCGGAAGGCATCCGATCATGCGCATTATCGCCTTGGCGTTTTTGCTGTGCCTGGCCAGCGTGAGCGAAGCGGCACAAATGCCGCTGTCCGTCCTGCCGGGCGGGGCCGTGGTATTCAAGCCCATCCAGAGCGTGCGTGAGCGCAAGTTCGCCGACCTGGTGCAACAGAAAACCGACTTCAGCTGCGGCGCCGCCGCACTGGCAACCATCCTGCGCCAGGCCTACTGGCTGGATGTGGACGAACATCAGATCATCGAAGGCATGCTGGCCCACGCCGACCAGGACCTGGTGCGCACGCAAGGCTTCTCGATGCTCGACATGAAACGCTACGTCGAAAGCCTGGGGATGCGCGCCCGCGGTTACCGGGTAGCGCCCGACACCCTTCACAGCGTGCGCATCCCGGTCGTGGTGCTGATGGATGTGCGCGGCTACAAGCACTTCGTGGTAATGCAGAAGGTCGACAAAGGCTGGGTATATGTCGGCGACCCGGTACTGGGCCATCGGCGTTACAAAGTCGACGACTTCCTCAAAGGCTGGAACGGCATCATCTTCGCCGTGATCGGCCAGGGTTACGACAAGAACAACATCCTGCTCGACCCACCCCTGCCGCTGACCGCCAAGGGCCGGGTGGACAACTTCACCCCAGTGAAGGACGCCGAGCTGCTGGACTTCGGCTTCATCAAAAGCGACTTCTTCTAACGACTGTTCTAATGACAAGGAGCATGATGCTCCAGGGAGCATTTCATGAAGACTTCATTGTGGCTGGCCATGGCTTGCCTGGCTGCCAGCCTGCCAAGCCACGCCGAGCCATTGAAACCCATCGAACTGAAGGACCAGGAGTTGGCCAACCTGCGTGGCCGCTACGTGATGCCGGGGCGAATCGTAAGTTTCGGCATCGTCATGTCCAGCACCTGGCAAAATGCCAAAGGGGACGTGATCGGGGCGACATCCACGCTGCAGGTCCAGCAATCGACCATCAAGCCGCAGTTCTATGTCTCGATGATTGATGAAAAAGGCACAGGTTCGGCGTCGAGCAACGCTTCTGCTGCGGGCACCGGCGTGGTGACTGGCGGCAACGGCCTTACCACTACCGAAGGCGTCACCCAGGTAGTGCGTGCTGCCGGTGACAACAACACCGCCTACAACAACGTCGATATCAACGTGACCAAGGCCAACCAGGCCCCCGCCGTGCAGCAGCAAGGCCAGGTGCTCGCCGCCGGCCAGCCCCTGGTCGGCGAAAACGGCGCCGGCGCGCTCAGCGTGTCTTCGAGCGGCGTAGGTGTGCAGCTCAACATCAATGCCAGCAATAACCAGGGCAGCAGCGTGCAACGCCTGGCCCAGGGCGGCCTGATGCAGAACTCGACATTGCTCGGCAACGGCAACAGGGTCAACAACGTCACCTCGCTGAACGTTGTGATGCGCGAGAGCGTACCGACCGCTGCGTCGCTCAATGGCAGCCTTGACCAGCTCAAAGGTCTTCGCACCTTCGGATACTGATCTACGCTCTGTCTCATCAAAAGTAGTTGGAAGGGACGGCAACTCCATGTACCGATCTTTATCGCTCAGAGCTTTTGTGTGTTTGACTACCCTGGCCCCCACCGCACTCTACGCAGCCGCCGACCCGCAGGTCGAAGCACTGAAACAGGAACTGATTGAACTTAAACGCCGTTACGAGGCGCAGCAACAAGCGCTGATGGTGCTGGAACAACGTGTGCGACAGGTCGAGGAGGCCCCGGCAGCGGCGCCACCCAAGCGCCTGGTCAAGTCCCCCGCCGAGGGGGTCAAGGGGGCGCAGACCGTTGCGTCTGGCGCGCCAGGCACTACCGGCAGTTCCTACGGCCAGGCGCTTACCGCCGACTCCGAACCCGCGCAGAGCGTATCCAACCTGTATGACGAGGCCAGCGGCTTCTTTGGCGGCGGCAAGTTCAGCTTCGAAACAGGTGTTACCTATACCCATTACGATACCCGGGCGCTCACGCTCAATGGCTTCCTGGCGCTGGACTCGATCTTCCTCGGCAGCATCAACCTGGACCGTATCAAGGCCGACAACTGGACCCTGGACATGACTGCGCGCTATAACCTGGCGCAGCGCTGGCAGTTTGACATCAACGTCCCTGTGGTGTACCGCGAGTCCACCTATTCCTCCGGCGGTGCAGGTGGCGCCGGCGCCACTACCTCGGACGCCAGCGTAACCCGTGACCCGGAAATCGGTGACATCAACGTGGGCGTGGCCTACAAGTTCCTCGACGAGGACGAAACCTGGCCGGACGCTGTCGCTACCCTGCGGGTCAAGGCACCGACCGGCAAGGACCCGTATGGCATCAAGCTGCGCGAGGTCGACGGTAACAGCAACCTGTCTGTCCCGGACAGCCTGCCAACCGGCAACGGCGTGTGGTCGATCACGCCCGGCATCTCGCTGGTCAAGACCTTCGACCCGGCTGTGCTGTTCGGCAGCCTGTCGTACACCTACAACATGCAGGACTCGTTCAGCGATATCAGCCCGCAGGTCAACAGCAAGGTGCCAGGTGACGTGAAACTCGGCGATTCCTGGCAGATTGGCGGCGGTATCGCCTTTGCCCTGAACGAAAAGATGAGTATGTCGTTCTCGGTGTCGGACCAGTTCGCTCGCAAAAGCAAGATCAAACCTGACGGCGGCGACTGGCAGTCCATCTCCAACAGTGACTACAACGCGGCCAACTTCAACGTCGGCCTGACCTTCGCCGCCACCAACAACCTGACCATCGTGCCCAACCTGTCCATTGGTCTGACCGATGATGCACCGGACTTTTCCTTCAGCCTGAAATTCCCCTACTACTTCTGATACTTGCCCTCTGCCTGGCCCGCACATGCGGGCCAGGCTTTTGGTTACCAGCCTTGTAGCAAACCGCTTTCCCTTCCCCGGCCTGTTATCATCCAGCACAGATGCATGACGATTTAATGGCAAAAGGGAAGTTTTTGTGAAGAACCTGTCAGACCACCCACGTACCCGGCTTGCCGCGTTGGCAGCCTTGGTGCTGGTGATCCCACTGGGTACGCGCGCCATGCTGGGTTGGTCCAACCCGCTCGGTTACCTGTCCGACCTCGCCCTCGGCAGCCTGCTGGTGTTGCTGCTGCACCGCCGGCCATGGTGGCTGGCCCTGCCCGTGCTGCTGGCCTGGGCAGCCCTGTGGGTGGCTTCGGCTGAACTTGTGAGCGCGGTGGGCCGGTTGCCCACCAGCGCCGACCTGACGTACCTCGTCGACCCGCAATTCATGGAGAATTCGACTGGCGGCGGCCTGGCCCATGCCTGGCTGCCCTTGACCCTTGGCGTTGGCCTGCTGGCCTGGCTGGCCGTCGCCTGGAACAGCCGAGCCCAACGCAGCACGCCGCTGCCGCGCAAGGCCTGGGCCATTCCCGTGCTGCTGTTCGCTGCCCATTGGGGCAGCCAGCAACTGGTACCCAGCGACGCTGACCAGTGGCGGCAATACAACCTCAGCCACCAGTTGATGTCGGCCGGGGTTGGCAGCCTGGAGCGCAAGGTCGAAGGCTGGCTGGGCCGCACGCAAACGTTCACACCGCTGGCCAGCAGCGGCCTGACCCAATCCGACTTGCATGGCCAGCGCTTGCTGGCCGGGCCCGGTAGCGCCCGCAACCTGCTGGTCATCACCGTAGAAGGCATCCCCGGGGCCTACCTGCGGCCCAACCGCCAGGCGCTGCGCAGCCGCTTCGACGAAGACCTCATGCCCAAGGTCAGCCAGTGGGCCGAGCGCGGCATGAACACCCCCGACTACGTACTGCACACCCACCAGACCATTCGCGGCCTGTACGCGATGCTGTGTGGTGACTACGACAAGCTGGCCAATGGCACGCCCAAGGGTGTGGAGCTGCTGACCCAGAACGAACGCAACCAGGCCTGCCTGCCGGCGCAGCTGCGCCAGGCCGGCTTTACCACCCACTACCTGCAAGGTGCCGGCCTGCGCTTCATGGCCAAGGACCGCATCATGCCGCATATCGGCTTCGACTCGGTGCATGGCCTGGAGTGGTTCCGCAACAAGAACTACCTGGACTTCCCATGGGGCAAGGATGACCGCGCCTTCTTCGAGGGTGCCCTGGACTACGTCGGCCAACTGCAAAAGCAGGACAAACCCTGGATGCTGACCCTGCTCACCGTGGGTACCCACCAGCCGTACTCGGCACCGGCCGAGTACCTTGAACGCTATGACACGCCCAAACAGGCGGCAGTCGCCTACCTGGACGATGCGTTGGGGGCGTTCCTCGACAACCTCGAGCGCCAGGGCGTGCTCAAGGACACCCTGGTGGTGGTGACTTCTGACGAGTCCCACGGCATCGACGGCGTGCGCCTGGCGTCGTCCTGGGGCTTCAACCTCACCCTGGCGCCAGAGCAGGCACAGCTGCCGCACATCAAGCGCGGTACTTACGGCCATATCGACCTGGCCACCTCTGTGCTCGACTACTTTGCGCTGCCCATTCCAATGGCGCTGGGTGGCCGCTCGCTGTACCGCGACTACGACACTGGCCGCGAGATGATCTCCTACACCAACGGCATGCTGCGCTACCACAACGGCCAGGGCGTGTTCACCGAGTGCGATTTCCAGCAGCGCTGCCGGCGTTACGCCAGTGAGGGCTTCATTGCCGACCAGGCCCGTTACCTGGGCCCCGGCGACAGCCTGCTAGGCCAGCAGATCGGTGCACTGGCCGGAGTGCTCGACCAGTCCCTGCTGCAAACCCCGCTCAACCTGCGTTACCAGTTCGGTGGCCCTTCGCCGATCAAGCTGCGCAAGCGCATTCACGATGACTGGGCCGACAACCTGATCGGCGCCCAGTACCTGGAAATGCCGGAAGGTTCGCATACTCGCGTGCGGGTCAAGGTACGCTCGCTGGACCCAAAACGCGCCGCCTACATCCAGCTCAAGGCCAAGCAGCTGGAGCAGGACGTGCCGCTGGGCCTGCCTGCTGAAGTGAAAGTCACCGCCGATGAGCCACTGGAAATGGAATTCAGCTTTGACAACCCGACCGAGCGCAAAGCGTTCTCCTTCCATTTGCTGGGCTACGGCGGCGGCAAGGTGGAAGTCAGCGACTTCAGCGTGATCACCGCGCTGCCCGGCGAGGATGACGCGGCAGATGAACTGAGCGAAGGTCATATCGCCCATTCCGGCTGAGCGGCTTACCGCTCATCGCCCGGCCACCGGCGCCTGTCGATTGGACCTGCGCGTGCTCGACTACTGTGTGAATCCCACAATGTGGAGGCAGCACCATGAGCACAAGCGAAAGCAGGCACCCGGTGGTTTCCCGTAGCCAGTGGCTGGCGGCCCGCCGGCAACTGTGGCTGCACGAAAAAGCCTTTACCCACCACCGCGACGCGCTGGCCGCAGCACGTCGCGCACTGCCCTGGGTCAAGGTCGAGCAGGACTATCGCTTCCACGGGCCAGACGGCGAGCTGAGCCTGACCGAGTTGTTCGCGGGCCGTAGCCAGTTATTGGTCTACCACTTCATGTTTGCCGAAGGCTGGAGCGAAGGCTGCCCCGGTTGTTCGTTCCTGGCCGACCATTTTGACGGTGCCAACCTGCACCTGGCTCACCACGATGTATCACTGGTGGCGGTATCGCGGGCGCCGTATGCCGAGTTCCAGGCGTTCCGTCGGCGCATGGGCTGGCAGTTCCCGTGGTACTCGTCACACGGCAGCGGCTTCAACGAAGACTTTGGCGTCAGTGTCGGCAGCGAAGGCCAGCGGCAGTACAACTATGAGCCGTATGATGGCAGTGAAAGCGAGCTGCCGGGTTTGAGTGCGTTCTATCGCGACACGGATGGCAGCGTTTACCACACCTATTCGACCTATGCCCGCGGGCTGGACATTCTGGTCAATACCTACAACTTCCTGGACATTGCGCCACTGGGACGCAACGAAGGCGGGACCATGGACTGGGTGCGGCACCATGACCGTTATGAAACGCAACCCGGCAAGCCTCATTGCTGCCACAACTGAATGCCAAGCCAGCTTCAATCCGGAAAACTGACCTGAAAACTCACCGCCCGATGATCCGAAGGGCCTGCGGGACTGACCTGCCCAGGCTCGACTGGGGTGCCATTGACGACTGCGTAGTCCAGCACGTTTTGCGGCGCGGTGCTGGGATGGGTTTCGGCGGCTGGCAAAGCCAGCTGGGCGATGTCGGGTGGTGAGATCCAGTTGCCTTGCCCCCTGGGCGTCTGGGCTGAAACGTTGCGTGGATCACGGTTGAAGTCGCCCATCACGATGAAGCGCGAGGGCGTGTGCCAACTTATTTCGCGCAGCATGCGCGGGGCGTTGGGACCACCTGAGGAAATGGCGTGAAAACAATATACCGTCATGTTTTGTTGCGATGTCGTACGACGGCGTAGCTGCAAACCCAGTGCAGGACGATATACCGGAGCATTCTGATCATCTGGCAAGCCATCGGAAATCACCACCGCTTGTACGATATCCAGCCCGCTGGCCTCGGAAACGACCAGTGCCAAATTGACCCGCAAGCGTTGACCGTCCAGATAGAAGATATGGTATTGCTCCGGACGCGACACGGTTCCGGCGTTCCACAAGTAGTGATCGACCCGCAAAGTCGTACCGAACTGGTCTGGAACCCGTAATTGGGCGGCGAGCAGCGAAGAAGACGGCATCACGCCTGCTTCCTGCAGGGCCACCACCGCATTGCTGCGCGCCAGTTGCAGCACGAAACTTCGCCATTTCGTCTCGGCCGTTTCCGAAGAGCCTTGCATGTTCCAGGTCGCGACGCTCACAGGATGCGTGCCAGTCAGCGGGAGCCTGCCCAGTTCGATCAGCGCGTCCTGGCCGTCATCGCGAACAGATGCGTGGTAATAGTCCCTGATGCCGCCTTGCAGGCGGATGCGGGAGTGCCAAGGGCCGTGCGCCGCACCGACGGCGAACTGCAGCATTCTGAGAGCGTCCCCGTGGTCGAGGATCAGAGGGCCACTCGGTGCCCGCAAGCCGTTCATGATCAAGGCGTGGTGCAGGTGATAAAAACATAGCAGCACCGGATAACTGTGCCGAGGATGCACTGCATTGATGTAATCGATGAAGCGACGTTCGTTATATAGGCGACGAAAGACTGACTCCAGAATCTGTGCGTATTGCTGCTGAGAAGCCTCGTTCGAGCGGTGCATGTAGTGGGTCGACACGAAATAGACAAGCCAGACCGCAGTGTGCCGCGCGTCGTCGGGCGCATGACGCAGCAGCGCCACGATATCCGTCACGATGATTTCGAACTGAATTTCAAAATGGACTGAGTCCGTGGACGGCGGCAGGTGGCTGCGAGTGTAGTCGTAAATGGCTCTATCAACCGACATGGCTGGGCTCCCAATCAGGATTGAGTATCAGGGTTGACATGCGCACCGGCATAGACGGCGACCAGCGCACCTTGCTGGACGGCCAGCGCCGGGCTTCCTTCGCCGCAATCGAGTTTGATGCTGCTTACCAGCGGGCTGACAGCGTTCCCGTCATAGCAGTACTGGTCCAGCTTGCTGCCATCGCCAGAGAACAGCAGTTTGAGCAGTCCGTTATGTACGCAAAGGCCGGGAGAATGAGGATATCGCTTGTCTATCAGGCTGATGCTGCTCGTCCAGTTTTCGCCATCGCATTTGAGCATGTAGTAACGTTTATCTGCCTTGTCCTGATAGATCAGATGAATCAGGTTCTGGTACGTTGCGGCAACCGGGCTCATGTAAGTCAAGAGGGATTGATTGCCGTTGTTCTTGACGACGGGCATCTGGCTCCAATTAATAAGATCGGATGTCGTGGCATACATGATATTGGAGCTATTTTGCACTTTATAAAACATGTGCAAGATGCCATTGAGCGCCGCGAACGCCGGTGTCTGCGACAGCTGTGCTTGTATGTGTGCCATGGTGATAAAGGTTCTGGAGGCTTCGTTGTAACGGCACACAACAGTCATGTTCGTGGCATCTCCATAGACCATGACCAGGTCATCCTTGAAGGACACCAGACCAGGCACGTTTGCACTTGTCTTTCCGGTAATCGCTGTGACCGAGGTCCAGGCGGAGGACGGGCGTCTGCTGAGCATCCTGATCTCGTCGCCGTTGAAGTAGACGCAGTACAGCACATCGTTGTGCCGAACCATTCTGCAGTCCTGGCTGGAGGTCTCGTCGAGCAGGGTCGATCTGCTCAGGATGCCGTGGAGGTTTTGCGAGTAGTTCAAATGCATGGCAGTGAGGTTTCCTGAAAGGGAACCGTCATCTGATCGGATCGCAGGCCTGATTTCTGTCGCCCGTCAGCGTTTGCGAATGTGGGAAACAGACTGTCCGTTGATGTCCGCTTTCCGCCCTACCAACCTCTGCGTGAACAGTCGGCGAGAAGTTCGCCAATCAGCAGTAGCGTACGGCGGAAGCGGTTCCCAACAGGGCCTGCGCAATCCTGACATTCCTTCAGCCACGCACACCCAGCATGCCGCGTTCGACAATGAAGTCGATCACCGCCTGCACCCCTTCGCCCTTCTTCAGGTTACTGAAAGTCCACGGCCGCTGCGGGCGCATGCGCTGGGTGTCGCGCTCCATCACTTCCAGCGAAGCCCCTACATAAGGCGCCAGGTCGGTCTTGTTGATTACCAGGAAGTCCGACTTGGTAATGCCCGGGCCGCCCTTTCGCGGGATCTTCTCGCCTTCGGCCACGTCGATCACGTAGATGGTCAGGTCGGCCAGCTCCGGGCTGAACGTGGCGCTCAGGTTGTCACCGCCGCTTTCGACGAAGATGACCTCCAGGTTGCCAAACTTGCGTGCCAGCGCCTCAACGGCAGCCAGGTTCATCGAAGCGTCTTCACGAATGGCTGTGTGCGGGCAACCGCCCGTTTCAACACCGACGATACGCTCCGGCTCAAGTGCGCCAGCCTCGGTAAGGATGCGCTGGTCTTCCTTGGTGTAGATGTCGTTGGTGACCACGGCAATCTGGTAGTGATCGCGCATGGCCTTGCACAGCGCTTCCAGCAGTGCAGTCTTGCCGGAGCCGACCGGGCCACCGACGCCGACGCGCAGGGGTTGTTGATAGCTTTGCATGAAGCCAGTCCTCAGGAACGGAACAAACGGGTGTATTGGGTTTCGTGACGCGATGAGGCAATGGCCAGCAACGGCAGGCCGCCACCAAGCTGGTCATCGCCCAGTGCCAGTGCCTGATCGAGGGCGGCAGGCAAACCTTCGCCCAGGTCGCGCAGCAAGGTCTGGGCTGCCTGCTGGCCGAACGGCACCAGCTTGACCCCAGCCATGACCGCGCCCTCCAGCCACGCAAAGCCATGGCCCAGGGCCAGCTGGCGCAGCGGTATGGCCCAGTGCGCAGCCAACCAGGCCATACCGCCCAATTGGGTCATTTCAAGGCTGGCGCGCCAGGCCGGCGACTGGCCCAGTTGCCAGCCGTCGAGCAGCCGCGCAAACGCCGCGCCGCGCTGCTGTTCTTCCAGGCGTAGCTCGGCGGTTTCGCGGTTGGCCAGCAAGAAGCGGCTCCACTGGGCAAACGCCTCGGCATCCTCGGCCTGACACGCCTGATACAGGCGCGCCAACACTGGCCAGTCGAGGCACGCCAGGGTGTCGTCGACCTGCTCGCGCTGCCAGGCAGCGAAAGCGTCCACACCCTTCACCCAGCCAGCCTCCACCGCCCACTCCAGGCCTTGCGAGTAAGTGAAGCCACCCACCGGCAAGCCGGGGCTGGCCAGCTGCAGCAGGCGCAGTAACGCCAGGTCGCTGCTCATCAACCGGCCAGCACCAGCGCCGCGCCGGCCAGCAGGCCACCGCCAAAGACCTTTTGCAGGCCGCTGTGACGGCGCAACAGACAGCCGACCGCAAAACCTGCCGCCAGCAGCAGGCCGCTGACCGTGACAAAGCCGGCGCTGAACTGCCAGAACGCGCTAGGCGTGGCTTCCACGCCATGGGCCCAGCCGTGGAACAGGGCAAACACGGGCATGGCCATGGCCAGCAGCAGCTGCCGGCTCGGCAGCAACACGGCACCGGCAGCCACCAGCACCGACAGGGCAATCAGGGTCTCCATGCCCAGCACGTCACCGAACAAGTGGCCACACACCGCCCCGCCAAACATCGCCGCCAAGGTGGCCAGGGGCAGCGTCAGGTTGCGCCGGGTCAAGGCCGCGAGCACCCCGGTGCCGAGCAGCATCAACAGGTGGTCCAGGCCGGTCAGCGGGTGCAGCAGGCCGTCATGCAATGGGTTGCTGTCATGGCCTGGGTGGGCGAAAGCGGGCACGGCCAGCATCAGCAGAAACAGGGCAAGCGTCTTCTTCATAGGGTGCTCCAAGGCAGTTCAGGAATGGGCAGGCAGGCGTACGAACGGGTGATCATGGCCGTGGCTATGGCCATGCGGCGCACTCTGGTAGGCACCCGCTTCGGGTTCGAACGGTGCCTGCTCGGTTTCTACCGTCAGGCCCAGGCCACGCAGCATGTCGTCCAGTACATGGTCATGCTGAAAGCGCAACAGGCCAGGCTCGATCTGCAGGGGTACATGGCGGTTACCCAGGTGATAGGCCGCGCGTGCCAGCAGGTGCGGGTCGGCGCAGCGCACCGTGGAGACTGTTTCGGGCGCTGCCAACACCCGAATCAGCTGGTTGCCCTCGGCATCGGCAAGCAGTTCTCCCCCGCGCAGCAGGTGGCCGCGCTCAAGCATCAAGCCCGCTTCGCGGCCATCGTCCAGGTTGAAGCGCAGGCGGCTCTTGATGCGGCTGTCCACATCCAGGGTCACGGTGCCGGTTTCAGTGAGCGCGCCAGGCTCGGTGATGCGGCGGGTCAGGACAATCATCGGTGCTCCTTCAAAACAGGAAGTAACGCTGGGCCAGCGGCAATTCACTGGCCGGCTCGCAGACCAGCAGTTCGCCATCTGCGCGTACCTGGTAGGTCTGCGCATCTACCTCGATCAGTGGTTGCAAGGTGTTGTGGACCATGTCCGGCTTGCGCACGCGGCGGCAGCCGTTGACCACACCAATCAGGCTGCGCAGGTTCAGTTCTTCGGCCAGGCCACGGTCCATGGCCGCCTGGGGCAGGAAGGTCATGCGTGTGGCATGCCGCGCCGCACCAAGGGCACCGAACATCGGCCGGTAATGCACCGGCTGCGGTGTGGGGATGGAGCCGTTGATATCGCCCATCGGCGCGGTGACGATCATCCCGCCCTTGATCACCAGCGCCGGTTTGACCGCGAAGAACGCCGGCGACCACAGCACCAGGTCCGCCAACTTGCCCGCCTCCACCGAGCCGACTTCGTGGCCGATGCCGTGCGTCAGCGCCGGGTTGAGGGTGTACTTGGCGATGTAGCGCTTGACCCGGAAGTTGTCGCTGTAATCCGTGTCAGGTGGCAAAGGCCCGCGTCGCAGTTTCATCTGGTGGGCGACCTGCCAGGTGCGCAGCACCACTTCACCCACCCGGCCCATGGCCTGTGAGTCCGAGGACGTCATGGCAAAGGCACCCATGTCGTGCAGGATGTCCTCTGCCGCGATGGTTTCGCGGCGGATGCGCGATTCGGCAAAGGCCACGTCCTCGGCGATGCTCGGGTCCAGGTGGTGGCAGACCATGAGCATGTCCAGGTGCTCGTCCACGGTGTTGACCGTGTACGGCAGGGTCGGGTTGGTCGAGGACGGCAGCACGTTGGCCTGCCCCGCCGCGCGGATGATGTCCGGCGCATGACCACCACCGGCGCCTTCTGTGTGGAAGGTATGGATGGTGCGGTCACCGATGGCCGCCAAGGTGTCTTCAATGCACCCGGACTCATTGAGGGTGTCGGTGTGGATGGCCACCTGGATGTCCATTTCCTCGGCCACGCCAAGGCAGCAGTCGATGGCTGCCGGTGTCGAACCCCAATCCTCATGCAGCTTCAGGCCCACCGCACCGGCCGCGATCTGCTCACGCAACGCTTCTGGCCGCGAGGCATTGCCCTTGCCCAGCAAGCCAATGTTGATCGGCAGGCTGTCGGCGGCCTGCAGCATGCGCGCCAGGTACCAGGGGCCGGGGGTGCAGGTGGTGGCATTGGTGCCGGTGGCCGGCCCGGTGCCACCGCCGATGAAAGTGGTAACACCGCTGTTCAGCGCCTCGTCCACCTGCTGCGGGCAAATGAAGTGGATATGCGAATCGACGCCGCCCGCGGTAACGATCTTGCCCTCGGCCGCGATCACTTCGGTGCCCGGGCCCACCGGCACATTGACGCCGGGTTGCACATCGGGGTTGCCGGCCTTGCCGATCACCGCAATACGCCCGTGCTTGATACCGATATCGGCCTTGACGATACCCCAGTGGTCGATGATCAAGGCATTGGTCAGCACCAGGTCCATGGCCTCGGCAGCCAGCATCTGGCCTTGCCCCATGCCGTCGCGGATCACCTTGCCGCCGCCGAACTTCACCTCTTCGCCATAGATCGTGAAGTCTTTCTCCACCTCTACCCACAGCGCCGTGTCGGCCAGCCGCACGCGGTCGCCGACCGTGGGGCCAAACATGTCGGCATAGGCCCGGCGAGAAATCCGGCTCATACCCTGCCCTCCAGCGTGCCCATCACCTTGCCCTGGAAGCCATACACCTCTCGCTTGCCGGCGTAGGCCACCAGTTGCACGGTACGTGCCTGGCCCGGCTCGAAACGCACCGCGGTGCCGGCCGGGATATCCAGGCGAAAGCCCAAGGTAGGCGCACGGTCGAACACCAGCGCGTCGTTGACCTCGTAGAAGTGGTAATGCGAGCCGACCTGTACCGGCCGGTCGCCGTGGTTGGCCACGCTGACGCTGACCGTTTCACGGCCAGTGTTCAGCTCGATGTCGCCAGCGGCGACCTGGATTTCACCTGGGATCATGTGGGTTTCCTGGGCGGGTTCAGACGATGGGGTCATGCACGGTCACCAGCTTGGTGCCATCCGGGAAGGTCGCTTCGACCTGCACGTCGTGGAGCATTTCGGCAATGCCGGGCATCACCTGCTCACGGCTCAGCACTTCGCGCCCCAGGCTCATCAGTTCGGCCACGGTGCGGCCATCGCGGGCGCCTTCCAGCACAGCGGCACTGATCAGCGCCACGGCTTCCGGGTAATTGAGCTTCAGGCCACGCGCCAGGCGCCGTTCTGCCAGCAATGCGGCGGTGAACAGCAGCAGTTTGTCTTTCTCTCTAGGGGTCAGCTCCATGGCGCTCTCTCAGGTGGCCCAAATTCGTGGAGGGCACGCAGGCAGGCCGAGAACGGCCGGACGCAGCACGTGCCACAGGCGTTGCAGGGTGCGTTGCAAGTGTTGGTTGTCATGGTCGAGCACACGGATGACCAGCAGCGACCCCAGCAGGGTCGCGCCAGCCGGGTTGGCCAGTTCCTCGAGCAGTGGGCGAACCTGCTCCAGCACTGCCTGGTCGGCCGGTGCCGCGCAGAACGTCGCGAGCAGCGGGTGGCCGCCCAGCTTGTCCAGGCGCCCGCCTGCTATGCGCAGGCGCTCATGCAGGCCGACTTCGTCGGGCAGTTCGATGTGCAGACGGCTGTCCAGCGCGCCCTGTTCGAAACGCTCGTTCATCACCGGACGCCCCATGCACAGGGTTTCCCAGGCCAACAGGCGCGCCCCGGGTTCCAGGGTAAAACGGCTGTCGAGGCTGGCGCGGGCGCCCGAAAAGAAGATGCTGTCTTGCGGCAGCCATTCCAGGGTGCTGCCAGCGCCCAGCCGAAAGCGCTGGGTCAACCGAGCGGTCGGGCCGATGCTGCGGTAGAACTTGCTGGCACCGGGCATGGTCAGCAGTGCGTGGCTGCCGGGTTCCAGCTGGATATCCAGTTCCAGACGGTCGCCGGCAACAACGCCCCCCGGCGGGTGCAGCACGTACACGTGGCACGGTCCACCTTCAGGATAGAAAGGCCGTTGCACCAAAAGAGGTCCGAAATGCCGCCACGCACCAAGGCGGGTCACGTCGTCACGCCTGACAAAGCGCAACTGCAAGTGGGCGCGCCAGCCTGCTTCGTCTTGTTGTAGTTCGATCTGCTCCGCGAGCGACATCCTGCGGCCCCTGAAATCCGTGGCCTACTGGCCGTTTAGAGGGTGCGGCGCAGGGCACTGCTTGCGCGCCCGGCGTGACCACTCGATCAAATTCGCAGGCTGGATATAGCAGGTTGCGGGCCAACTCCGCAGGTGAAGGCAGATGAAACTTTTACCGCAGCCGCTCTGGCATCGGGCATACCGGGGGATGACGCACAAAGCGGGGGCGCGCCCAAGCCCTGTTTCGGTGCCCTTCATTGTTACGGGACTGCAAGCTCCGCCCGACGAATAATTCGTTAGCCTGCTTTCATTTCCCTGATGTAACAGCCATCATGGAACCACGCCCAACCGCCCGCCCGCGAAAGAGCCCATGACCGCGCAACAACCCGCCCCCACCAGCAATACCCTGCACATCACCCTGCAGATCCTGTCTATCGTTTTCTATACCTTCATTGCCTTCCTCTGCATCGGCCTGCCGATTGCGGTGCTGCCAGGCTATGTGCACGACCAGTTGGGCTTTGGCGCGGTGATCGCCGGTGTGACCATTGGCCTGCAGTACCTGGCCACCCTGCTTAGCCGCCCGTTCGCCGGGCGCGTTGCAGATACCCTCGGCGGCAAGCAGGCCATCCGCTTCGGCCTGCTGGGGATTGCCGGTTGCGGCGTATTGACCTTGCTGTCCGCCTGGTCCCTGACGCTGCCGCTGCTCAGCCTGGCGTTATTGCTTACTGGCCGGTTGCTGCTGGGCATCGCCCAAGGGCTGATCGGCGTGGCCACCTTGAGTTGGGGCATCAGCCAGGTCGGCCCCGAACACACCGCCAGGGTGATCTCGTGGAACGGTATCGCCTCCTATGGCGCCATCGCGATTGGCGCCCCGTTGGGCGTGGTTGCCGTGGACGGGCTGGACTTCAGCGTACTCGGGCCGGCATTGCTGGTACTGGCGGTTGTTGCCCTGCTGGTGTTGCGCAAACGGCCTGACGTGGTGGTCGTGCGCGGCGAGCGCCTGCCGTTCTGGTCCGCTTTTGGCCGTGTCGCCCCATGCGGCCTGGGCCTTACCCTGGCCTCGATCGGCTATGGCACCCTGACCACCTTCGTCACCCTGTACTACCTGGAGCGCGGCTGGGCTGGCGCCGCCTGGTGCCTGAGTGCATTTGGTGTGTGCTTCATCATTTCGCGGTTGCTGTTCGTCAACGCGGTCAACCGCTTTGGCGGCTACAACGTGGCAGTCGCCTGCATGGCCACCGAGGTGATCGGCCTGAGCCTGCTGTGGCTGGCGCCTTCGCCGGCCTGGGCGTTGGTTGGCGCAGGGCTTACCGGTTTCGGGCTTTCGTTGGTCTATCCAGCGCTGGGCGTCGAAGCCATCAAGCAGGTACCCAGCAGCAGCCGTGGCGCGGGGTTGGGCGCCTATGCAGTGTTCTTCGACATGGCCCTGGCCATCGCCGGACCGGTGATGGGGGCAGTGGCCGTACACCTGGGCTATGCGTCGATTTTCTGCGTGGCGGCCCTGCTCGCCTTGGCCGGGGTAGGCCTAACGCTGTTGCTGTCGCGTCGCGCCCGCCTCGGCTGAGCCCTCGCCGAATTGCGCTGGGCCCAGCGCCTGGCTGAAAAACGCCGCGGTTTCGCGTTCCAGCGAATGATGGATATGGCGGCGGTCCACGCCCTCGGCATCTTTGCACAACGCCGGCATGCGCGCGTATTGCTCGGTGTCGCAATGGGCCATGAACACAAAGTGGCCGGCACCGGCCAACAGGCGGTAATCCGGTGTGACCGGCAACTTGCGGGCCAGCGCCTCGGCGTTGCGGTCCACGGCCACCAGCTGATCGCTGTCGCCGCTGTAGATCAGTGCAGGCACCTGCACACCGGCCAAGGCATGGCGGCCAAACAGCAGGCTCAGCGGAGCCATCAGCATCACGGCCCCTACGCGCGGGTCTGCCTGCGGCGCCAGCTCACTGCGGTCGGCGATCAGGATACCGTGGGTCTTGCAGGCGTCGGCGTCGTTCGGGCGCTCCAGGCAATACTGACGCAGGCGGTCCAGGTCGGGGCGCGCACCAGACAGGATCAACGCCGTTTCACCACCGGCCGAATAGCCGATCACCCCCACCTTGCCATCATTCAGGTAAGGCCCCAGCAATCCATCATCCCGGGCGGCGCTGATTGCAGCGCTGACCTGCAGCGGCCGACCATAAAGGTTACTCAGGGTGCCCAGGCGACTGTGGTCGCGGGCGTTGTCCCCGGGGTGCACCACCGCCACCACCACGAAGCCCTGGCGCGCCAACGAGGTGGCCAGGTAATGCAGGGCCAGCGGGCTGCCGGTATTGCCATGGGACAGCACCAGCAACGGGAACTCGCCGATGGCAACCGGCGCCTCTTCCGCCACCTCGATGGGGTAGCCGTCTACGCGGCTGCTGCGGGTTTTGCCGGTAGCGGGGTAAAACGCCAGCGCTTGCATTGGCCGGCTATCGACCGGGTCGGTCAATGTCATGTGGTGCATGCCGGCGACCCAGGGCGCAGCCTCGGCATGGGCCAGCAGGCCGCCGAGCAGGGCCAGCGCCAACACGCAGCGTGGAATGGTCATCGGCCGGCGGTTCCTTGCAGGGCGAAGTGATGGCCCAGCATAAAACCGGCTTGGCCCGTAGCGGATGAAAACTGGATGAAACCCTCGTCATGCAGGGTGCGCGTGCACGCTATGCATTTGCGCACGGTGTCGAACCCGTGGCATAGATGCAGGTCCACGTTAATACGTGACCGTATTGCGCCATTGAAGGAGATTCATGCATGAGCAAGCCCGCCTACGTGCCACCCAAGGTCTGGCGCAACGACGCAGCGTCCGGCGGCCAGTTCGCCAGCATCAACCGCCCGGTTGCCGGCCCCACGCACGACAAGGAGCTGCCGCAGGGCAAGCACCCGCTGCAGTTGTATTCACTGGCCACGCCCAATGGCGTCAAGGTCACCATTGCCCTTGAAGAGCTGCTCGCCCTGGGCCATGCCGGTGCCGAGTATGACGCCTGGCTGATCCGCATTGGCGAGGGCGACCAGTTTTCCAGTGGCTTCGTGCAGGTAAACCCCAACTCGAAGATCCCTGCCCTGCTCGACCGCAGTGTCGAGCCGCCGGTGCGGGTATTCGAATCGGGGTCGATCCTGCTTTACCTGGCAGACAAGTTCGCAGCGCTGCTGCCCACATCACCGGCTGCGCGTACCGAAAGCCTGAACTGGTTGTTCTGGCAAATGGGCGCGGCACCTTACCTGGGTGGTGGCTTTGGTCATTTCTATGTCTATGCGCCGGAAAAGTTCGAATACGCCATCAACCGCTTCACCATGGAAGCCAAACGCCAGCTGGATGTACTTGAACGGCGCCTGGCTGAAAGCCGCTATTTGGGCGGCGATGAGTACAGCATTGCCGATATCGCCGTGTGGCCGTGGTATGGTCAATTGGTGCGCGGCAACCTGTATGGCGCAGCGGAGTTCCTGGCGGTGGATGAGTACCCCCATGTACAGCGCTGGGCCGAGGAGATTGCCCTGCGCCCGGCGGTGCAGCGCGGTACCCGGGTGAACCGCACTTGGGGGGATGAAGACAGCCAGGTGCCAGAGCGGCACGCTGCGGCGGATCTTGATTAACGGGTTACGGCAGTACGCTGGGCAGCTTTCTTGCTGGGAGGCTGCCCTTTTTGCGGTATATGGATATCAATAAAAAACCTTTCTAAAACATACCTTTATTGAGCACTAGCAGCGTCGCAGCGCCTGTAAAACAATGTCCTTACTTCACAGATATTTTTTAAATAATAACTTGTAGCGAAACTTCCTACAGCTTTTTGGGACGTTTCAATCTCCCATGCAAATTCATCCATCGTTAATCTTCAGGCTTTCGCAAAGTGCTTGCGCCCGACCGGTCCGCGGCCAATGCGTGGATCAGACCTGGCAGTTAACGAGGATTAAGGATGTCCAAAGAGTCCGACGGCACTGAAACACCAGTTCCCACCAAGAAAAAGCCAGTGCTTCTCGAAGATATCGAGGCTAGGCAGCAGCCTCGCAGCGGCGCTGCCCCTGAACTTGACATGGATGCCCCTGGCTACCCCGCCGACCCCGAGTTCCAGATACGTGGCGCCTTCGAAAACCTGATGCTCGACGCGGCAAACCCGCTGTTCGGCCTGGTCATTCGCCTGCG